>DATAJS010000027.1 GCA_036262035.1 Burkholderiales bacterium
CCATGGGCGTGCCGGCGCCGTCTTTCTCCTGGACGATGTTCAGGCCGTCGTAGACGTACTGGGTGGTGGCGCCACCGACGGTCTTGCCGGTGCGTCGCCCGAGGCCGTCATACGCGAAGCTCGCGTTGACCCCGCCGCTCAACCCCACGAGCTGGTTGCGCGCGTTCCAGACGTAAGTGCGCCCGCCCTCGCTCGCAAGGTTGCCGTTGTCGTCGGTGAGCGCGACACCGTTCCAGCTCGCGAGCTGGTTGTTGGCGTTGTAGGTCGCCGTGGCGTCGTTCGCCGGCAGCCGCACCTGGGCGAACGTGCCGCCCGGGGTCAGGCGCCGGCCGGCCGCGTCGTAGGTGTAGAAGAGCGTCCCGAGCAGCGTGCCGTCGGTTTTCTTGTAGTAAACGCTCGTGACCTGACCGGCGTCGTCGTAGCCGTAGTCGATCGTCACCCCCGCGCCTGACGCGTTGGCGTACATCGTGCGCACGCGCCGCCCGGCCGCGTTATACGTAAACCACACCCTTTGTACGACGTTGTTGTTGCTCGGCCCGGCCGCCTGCTCGATAAGCTTGAGCTGGTCCGCGGCGTCCCACGAGTAGGTGATGAGCGGCTGGCCCGACACCTGCATCGTCTTGCGCCGGCCGCCGGCGTCATAGGTGTAGGTGACGACGCCCTGGGCGGTCGTTTCCTGGGTGAGCCGGTCGAGGTCGTCGTAGTCGCGGGTGATGGTGCCGTTGACCGAGTCGACGATCTGCCGGAGCCGGTCGCCCTTGTCCCACGTATAGGCGATGGTGCTGGTGAACGCGTTCGGCGCGGCTGGCAAAGCGCCGAAGCCGCGCAGCGCGATCCGACCGAGAGCATCGTAATTCGCACCGTTGACCTGGCCCTTGCGCTCGCGGTGACGAGAGATTTTTCCGCCCGGCTCGTAGTAGAGAAATTCCGTCTTGCCCAAAGGATTGCTGCGCGTTCCCGGCCGGTTGTTCACGCCGTCGGGGACGTAGCTCGTGACCTGCGACTTCCGGTCGTAGAAGCCGCGCACGTTGCCAGACGCATCGTAGGACCAGCCGATGGCGCCGCCCAGGGCATCCGTGACCGTACTCAGACGATCGAGGACATCGTAGGTCGCGGTCGTAACACGCCCCATCGGATCGCGAATGCCGGTTAGCCGCCCTCGTGAGTCGTAGTTCAGTGTCGTCGTACGGGAAAGCGCGTCGGTAAAGCTCGTGAGATCCGTTCCGGTGTAGCCGATTGTCGCGACGGTTACGTTCAGTGCATTCTTGACGGTCGACAGCCGCCCAGCCGTGTCATAGGTCAGCGTCGTCGTATGGTCGAGCGCATCGCGGACCTCGGTGAGATTGCCACGCACGTCGTACGTGTAGTTCGTCACGTTTCCGTTTGGGTCGGTGTTCGTGAGCGGATTGCTGAATACCGGATCGTACGTTGCCGACGCGATCACGGGCGTAGCGGTATTCGCGAGGCGCTTCACCTGAGTGACGTTGCCGAGACTGTCGTAGCTTATGTCAGTCTGTCGCAGGAGAGGATCGGTGACGGACGTTACGCGGCCAGTCGTGGGATCGCGCGCAATCGTCGTTACCTGCTCGACCGCGGTAGTGGCCGCGAACGTGTCCTTGACGACGCGACCGTTTGCATCGAACTCGGCGATGCGCTTGCTCCCGCGACGATCGGTGAGCTCGGTTTTCGTCACCACGCCGTTCACGGTCGTGTAAACGAATGTGAACGTGCTCGCATCGGCGAGCGTCTGCTTCCATACGCGGCCGTCCGTGTCGAACTGGTTGGTGAGTATGGTGTTGTTGCGCTCGTCCTTGATCGAGGAGACACGGTTGTTGGTCGTGTCCCAGACGTAGGTGCGCACCTTACCGTCGGCGTTCGTTATAGTTGCTAATCTATCCGAGGTATCGTAAGCGTAGGTCACGGTGCGGCCCGTGTTGTCTGTCGCCTGCGAGATGCGGCTTCGCCCATCGTAGGAGAGATTGATGTAGCGCCCCGTGGGCCCGACGATTCGGCTGATGTAGTCCGAGAAGCCGCCGCCACGTACCAGCGTCACCCGATTACCGTTCCGATCTTCGGTCCACATCAAGCGGCCTGGCGTGGCCGCGAAGCCCCACTTCCGGCCGTCTCTGAAGTACAGAATGAAGCTGCACAAGTTCGGGGAGTCAGGATTAGCCGTGTAGTGCAGAACAGCTTGGTAAAACTCGCTTGGGCTTTCTGTGTGGATGAAGTCGCTGCTCGCCGCGCGTTTGATCCCCGAACCGGAGACGGCGGTGCTCGGCGAGATGGAGCGGCCGACACGAACAGTCGCGCTCTCCGCGGCTCCATTGATCAGCTGCCTAATGGTCACGGGCGATCGGTTCGGCCACTTCAAACATAGCGTCGGCTGCTACCTTCGTCAGACCTACCCCCACAAGGAGCTCGTCATCGTGACCGATGAGCTGTCCCCGATTGCCGCGATCCGCGAGCACGTCGCCAAGTTGGGCCATGACGACGTCCGCGTCGTCCACGTCAACGGGCGGAACAAGCTTGGCAGGCTGCGCAACCGATCGTTGGCCGAGGCGCGCGGCGACGTATTCTGCCAGTGGGACGATGACGATAGCAGCCATCCGGACCGGCTCGCGGTGCAGCTTGAGGCGATGCGGCAGGACGATTCGACCGCGTGCTGTCTGCAGGATCACTTCCACTATTTCCAGACCACCGGCGAGGTCTACTGGACGGACTGGGATGAGGTCGTCTACAAGGGCCATCCCGGGACCCTGATGCATGTGCGCGCGGTAGAACGTGAGCCGACGTACCCCGAGATCGGGATGAACGCCCAGCGTGGGGAGGATCTTGTGTTCTACCTTCGGCTCTTCCGGCGGCTAACATTGATTCGCAACATGCCTTACCTGTTCGCCTACACGTTCCACGGCGGCAACACTTGGGCCGAGCAGCACCACCGCGAGATCGCGTCACGCGCGGTCGCGGCGGCCGAGATCATGCCGCGCCAGAAGACATTCACGCGGGAGATTCAGCGGCGCGGCCTCGCCGGTCCCTTTCGGTTCATGGGTCCAGATGGCCACGCATTCACCGTGGCGGCTAGACCCGTCTCGATTTGATCGGAGCGCCGACAAGAACAACTGCACGCTATGGCTGAGCGCTTGCGTAACCGACGGTCGCGCAGCAACAACTTCCCGCCCGGAAGGGTAGTAGAGCCGCTGCAGGCGTCCGAAGCTGTCGTACCCCTGCTCGAGCGCGAGCATGCGCGTTCCCGTAACGCGACGAAGCACGGCGGTCGCGGTCGTTGAAAGCATCTCGCATCGCTTTTCCAGCGAGACGTGGGAGGGAACGACGCCGCTTCGCGGCACTCACCGTCATTTCACGCTGCCGCGGCGGCGACGAAGATGGGGGTGTTACGAGCTCACTCTTACGAGAAGAGAGGTTACCTGCTCGATCACCCCGACAGCGCCAATACATTGGCGTAGACGGATCGACGCAAGGAATCTCTTGACATTCTTCAAGACTCGGCTTCGCCGCGCGCGTCACGTAGTCAGTTCTGGGCTCGGTCCAATCGCCGATACTGGCTCGCTTCGGCGACTTGGATCGCGCCGACCTTCACTTGATCTGCGAGATCGGCAATCGTACGCACGACCTTGAGCGTACGGTGATAGCCGCGACCGGACAGCGCGAGCTTCGCGATCGCCTTGTTCGCCAGCGCCGCGCCTGCGTCTTCCAAGTCGCAAGGTTGCTTCGCAGGAAATCGACACGATCCACATTGGCCGGGCGCTTGCCGCCTTCGAACGCACGCTCATCGCCGGCAATTCCGCGTTCGACCGCTACTACTACAAGGGAGAACGAGCCGCGCTGAATGCCAGCGCGGCACGCGGCCTAGCGGTTTTCAAAGGGACGGGACGATGCATCACCTGTCACGAGATCGGCGCAAGGTACGCACTCTTCACCGATCAGGCGTTTCATCGCCTCAGCGTCGGCTCATCGGCCATTGCGACGCGACTGCCGGAACTCACCCGCACGCTCGTTGAAGGCCGGGCAAGGGGCGCGTCCATAGATCAGCTCGTATTGAACGAGCCCGCACTCGCTGAGCTTGGACGGTTCGTCGTGACTCTTGATCCACGAGACATTGGGAAATTCCGGACGCCTTCTCTTCGCAACGTCGCGCTGACCGCGCCATACATGCACGATGGGAGCGTAGCCACGCTGGAAGACGCGGTCGATCTCGAGATTTACTATCGTGGAGCAGAGCTCGGGCGTCCGCTGATCCTTAACTGGAAGAACGCCAGGATCTCGCGGAATTCATGGGAAACCTCACGAGCCTGCAACCGTCCAAACGGCGCTGAGCCCGGAACATTCGCCGCTCAAAGCGCCGATTCGACGACGGTTCCTAGATTCAGCGCGGCCGCTCGAACCTGCGATACTGAACGGCCTCGGCCGCGTGCGCGGCGGCGATCGTATCCGCGCCCGCGAGATCCGCGATCGTACGTGCGAGCTTGACCGCACGATGGTAGCCGCGCGCCGACAGCGCGAGCCGCTGGATTGCCTTGCGGAGCAATGCGACTGCGCCGTCTTCCAGCGCGCAGTGCTCGTCTAGCTCGGCCAGCGTGAGCTTCGCGTTCGCCTTGCCCTGCCGCTCGAGCATGCGCGTGCGTGCGCGCTCGACGCGTTCGCGGATGGCGCTCGACGGCTCGCCCTCCCGCGCACTCAAAACGTCCTCCGCGCGCATCGCCGGCACTTCGATCTGGATGTCGATGCGCTCGAGCAGCGGGCCTGAGATTTTGCTGCGGTAGCGCTGGACCTGATCGGGTGTGCACGTGCACCGCGATGAAAAATGTCCCAGGTAGCCACACGGACACGGATTCATCGCCGCGACGAGCTGGAACTCCGCGGGGAACTCCACCTGCCGCGCCGCGCGCGAGACGCACACGCGCCCCGATTCGAGCGGCTCGCGCAGCACTTCGAGCACCCGGCGCTCGAACTCGGGCAGCTCGTCCAGGAACAGCACGCCGTGCATGGCCATCGAGATCTCGCCGGGGCGCGGATCGCTGCCGCCGCCGACGAGCGCGACCGCGGACGCGGTGTGGTGCGGCGCGCGATATGGCCGCTGCCGCCAGCGCTCGGCGCGAAAACCGCTCGACCCGAGCGACTGTACGACGGCGGACTCCAGCGCTTCGCGCTCGCTCATCGGCGGCAGTATGCCGGCGAGGCGCGAAGCGAGCATGGTCTTGCCGGTGCCGGGAGGACCGACCATCAGTACGCTGTGCGACCCCGCGGCCGCGATCTCCAGCGCGCGCTTGGCGTGAGGCTGCGAGCGCACGTCCTGCATGTCGGCATGGTCGCACGCGCTCACGAGCGGCTTCATGGCGTGCGGCGCGAGACGCTCCGAGCCCAGCAGATGCGCGCAGACTTCGAGGAGGTTCCGCGCGGGGTGCACGACCGCGCCTTCGACGAGCGCGGCTTCGGGCGCGTTCTCCGCCGGCACGACGAACGCCCGTCCCGCTTCGCGCGCGCCGATCGACATCGCGAGCGCGCCGCGCACCGCCCTCAGGTGTCCGGCCAGCGCGAGCTCGCCGACGAACTCGTAGCGGTCGAGCGCTTCGCCGGGGAGCTGTCCCGTCGCGACCAGGATGCCCAGGGCGATCGGCAGGTCGAAGCGCCCGGATTCCTTCGGCAGGTCGGCCGGCGCGAGATTCACCGTGACGTGCCGCACCGGGAATTCGAACCGAGCGTTCTGGAGCGCCGCGCGCACGCGGTCGCGCGCTTCCTTCACCTCCGCTTCGGGCAGCCCGACGATGGTGAAGCTCGGCAGCCCGTTGGCGAGATGCACCTCCACCGTGACCGGGGGAGCGCGCATGCCTTCGAGGGCGCGGCTGTGCAGCACGGCGAGCGCCACGCGCGCCTCCGTTCGTTGTCGCTATGAGCGTTCAACGAACGGGACGCTCGAAGCGTCGCTAACGCCTGCGGTCTAGACCCCGGTTTGGCCCGGCGCCGCGTCGCGCGCGGCGAGCCTGGACTCGAGGGCTGCGACCTCCGCTTCGAGGCGGGTCAGCTGCTCGCGGGTTCGCAGCAGCACCTGACGCTGCACGTCGAACTCTTCCCGGGTGACGAGATCGAGCCGCGTGAAGAGACTGCCCAGCATCGCCTTCAGGTTTTTTTCCAGGTCGGCCGCCGGGCTCGCGGCGAACACGTCACGGATGCGCTGGGTCACGTCGTTGAGGGTTTTTTGGTCCATGGCCGGCCGGGCTGAGCGTTTGGATAAGCGATTGTCCCACACGCCCTTTAGGTGGATCGCGCACTGCCCGCCCCCATTCGGTGCACCGCTTCGGAGCCCGCGCTCCACGGCGGTGCGAAGACGCGGTCAGCTCGGCGTCCGAATGATGTAAGCATTTGGTTATACGCGTCTTTTTCTTTGGCACGGTCCGTGCTGAACCCGCCGCCGCAGCTTTCCATCCAGACGTATCCAAGAAAGGGGACAAGATGATTCGAAAAATGGCGGTAGCGGGTCTGCTCGCGTCAGCGGTCGCACCGGCGGTGAGCTTCGCCGGCGATCCTCCGCCCGAGCACACGTTCACCGGCAACGTGGGACTGTTCAGCCAATACATCTTCCGCGGTCTGACTCAGACGGACCGCGACCCGGCGATCCAGGGCGGTCTCGACTACGCGCATTCCAGCGGCATCTACCTGGGCACGTGGGCCTCGAACATCAGCTGGCTCAAGGAGAACTTCTCGGCGCCGCCGAACGCCATCGCGGGCACCTACAACCGCGGCGGCAGCATGGAATGGGACTTCTACGGCGGTTACAAGATGAGCTTCGGCGACGTCGGCGTCGATCTCGGCACGCTCTATTACTGGTACCCCGGCGACATCAACCCGGCCGTGCAGGCCGTGACGCCCGGCATCGGCGTGCCGAAAGCCGACACGTGGGAGGTGTACGGCGCGGTGAGCTGGAAGTGGCTGTCCGCGAAGCTGTCGGTGAGCGTCATGGACCACACCTTCGGCGTGAAGGACACCGCGGGCACCACCTATCTCGACCTCTCCGCCAACGTTCCGATCGGCGATTACTACAAGCCGCTGACGGGCCTCACGCTCAATGCGCATTGGGGCTGGCAGAAGTATCGCGGCACCGATGCACGCAACGGGACGTACTTCGCCGCCGCGTTCGGCGGACGCACGCCGGATAACGACGAGATCTTCAGCTACAAGGACGTGAAGCTGGGCCTGACTTATGCGCTGCCCAGGGATTTCAGCGTCGGCGCGTTCTGGAGCAAAGCCTACGACACCAGCGTGCTGGGCTACGGCGGCATCGGCGACGCTGCGGGCGGCGGTCTGTTCGGGCCGTTCCCGCGCGCCATCGGCAAGAGCACCGGCACCGTCTTCGTACAGAAGACGTTCTGACGCCGGCTCACTCAGAGAAACGGGGAACCCCATGAAACTCGTTACGGCAATCATCAAGCCATTCAAGCTCGACGAAGTGCGCGAAGCGCTCTCGGCGATCGGCGTGACCGGCATCACGGTGACCGAAGTGAAAGGCTTCGGCCGCCAGAAAGGCCACACCGAGCTCTACCGCGGCGCCGAGTACGTCGTCGACTTCCTGCCCAAGGTGAAGATCGAAGCAGCGATCAGGAGCGAGATGCTCGAGCAGGTGATCGAGGCGATCGAGAAGTCGGCCAACACCGGCAAGATCGGCGACGGCAAGGTCTTCGTCTTCGAGCTCGAGCAGGTCATCCGCATCCGCACCGGCGAGACCGGCGCCGAAGCGCTTTAGGAGGGATACACATGAAGAGACTATTCGCCATCCTGGCGCTGCTCTGCACGTTCGTAGCCGGCGCGCTCCCGGCGTACGCGCAGGACAAGGCCGCCGACAAACCGGCAGCGACCGCGCCGGCCGCCCCCGCGGCTCCCGCTGCGGCTGCTGCCACCGCCGCACCGGCCGCCGCTACCGCGGCGCCGGCAGCCGCGCCGACGCCCAACAAGGGCGACGTCGCGTGGATGCTCGTGTGCACCGCGCTCGTCATCATGATGAGCATCCCGGCGCTCGCGCTGTTCTACGGCGGCATGGTGAGAGCGAAGAACATGCTCTCGGTGCTGATGCAGGTGTTCGTCACGTTCTCGCTGATCGTGGTGCTGTGGTGCGTCTACGGCTACAGCCTCGCGTTCACCGAAGGCAACTCGTTCATAGGCGGACTCGGACGATTGTTCCTGTCGGGCGTGTTCGACGCGACCAAAGGCGAGTTCGCCACGGCCGCGACCTTCAGCAAGGGCGTGGTGATTCCCGAGATCGTGTTCGTCGCGTTCCAGGCGACGTTCGCCGCGATCACCTGCTGCCTGATCGTCGGCGCGTTCGCCGAGCGCATGAAGTTCTCCGCCGTGCTGATCTTCATGGTGATCTGGTTCACCTTCTCGTACACCCCGATCGCGCACATGGTCTGGTTCTGGCCCGGCCCCGACGCCTACACCGGCGCCGACGTCGTCGACAAGCTGAACTCGACCGCCGGCATGATCTGGCAATGGGGCGCGCTCGACTTCGCGGGCGGCACGGTGGTGCACATCAACGCGGGTGTGGCGGGCCTGGTCGGCGCCTACATGGTCGGCAAGCGGATCGGTTACGGCCGCGAAGCGATGACCCCGCACAACCTGCCGATGACCATGATCGGCGCCTCGCTCCTCTGGGTGGGCTGGTTCGGCTTCAACGCGGGCTCGGCGCTCGAAGCCGGCAACTCCGCGGCGCTCGCGTTCCTGAACACCTTCCTCGCGACGGCGTGCGCGGTGATGTCGTGGACGCTCGGCGAATGGATGGTCAAGGGCAAGCCCTCGATGCTCGGTGCGGCTTCGGGCGCGGTCGCAGGTCTCGTCGCGATCACCCCGGCGGCCGGTAACGTCGGCATCCCCGGCGCGTTCGTGATCGGCCTCGCCGCCGGCATCGTGTGCCTGTGGGGCGTCAACCAGTTGAAGCGTATGCTGGGGGCGGACGATTCGCTCGACGTGTTCGGCGTGCACGCGGTGGGCGGTATCCTCGGCGCGCTGCTGACCGGCGTGTTCTGCTCGCCGGCGCTCGGCGGCCCGGGCTTCGTCTCCGACTGGGTCACCGCCAAGGTGACGACGGCGGCGGACTATTCGATCGCCGCACAGGTGATCACGCAGGCCAAAGCGGTCGGCGTCACGGTGATCTGGACCGCGGTGGTGGCCTACGTGGCCTACCTGATCGCCAACATGATCGTCGGCCTGCGGGTGACCGAAGAAGAGGAGCGCGAAGGCCTCGACGTGCGCAGCCACGGCGAGACGGCATACCATACGTAATACAAAAGCGGGAAACAGGGGAAAAGCGGCGCCTCCGGGCGCCGCTTTTTTCGTTAAGGGCAGTGCGGGGTGAAGGAAAGGAGGTTCAAGGAGGGAAACCATCGGTTTTCCTCCCTGGCGTTGACCGGGAAGCCGGCGCCGCGCGGCTGCTTCGGGAGGCTACAATTGCCGATTCTCGTGTAGGACCTTCCGATGAACGTCCCCCGACTTGCCACCGCGCTCTCCGGTCCCCTGCCCACGCTCGAGCGCCACCTGCTCCGCGCGAGCTCGACGATCGAGCACTGGCTGCGCGGCCAATGGCAGGAGCACGACGCCCCGTTCTACTGCTCGGTCGATCTGCGCAACAGCGGCTTCAAGATCGCGCCGGTCGACACCAACCTCTTCCCGGGCGGTTTCAATAATCTCAACCCCGATTTCCACCCGCTGTGCGTGCAGGCGGCGATGACCGCGCTGGAAAAGGTCTGTCCCGAGGCGCGCGGCTGCGTGCTGATCCCCGAGAACCACACGCGCAACCAGTTCTACCTCCAGAACGTCGCGACGCTGGCGAAGATCCTGCGTCACGCGGGCATGAACGTGCGCATCGGCAGCATGCTGCCCGAGATCGACAAGCCGACCGACGTCGAGCTGCCCGACGGCGCAAAATTGCGGCTGGAACCGCTCGAGCGCAAGGGCAACCGTCTGTGCGTCGGCGACTTCGATCCCTGCGTGGTGCTGCTCAACAACGATCTGTCCGGCGGCATCCCGAAGATGCTGCAAGGCATCGAGCAGGCGCTGCTGCCGCCGCTGCACGCGGGCTGGGCGGTGCGGCGCAAGTCGAATCACTTCGAAGCCTATCGCCAGGTCGCCGAGGAGTTCGGCGAAGCGGTCGGCATCGACCCGTGGCTCATCAATCCGTATTTCGAGCGCTGCGGCAAGATCGACTTCCACGCGCGCAAGGGCGAGGAGTGCCTCGAAGGCTACGTCGCCGAGATCCTCGACGACATCCGCGCCAAGTACCGCGAGTACAAGATCGACGCCGAGCCCTTCGTCATCGTGAAAGCCGACGCCGGCACCTACGGCATGGGCATCATGACGGTGAAAGACCCGTCGGAAGTCAAAGGCCTCAACCGCAAGCAGCGCAACAAGATGGCGGTGGTGAAGGAAGGCCTCGAAGTGCACGACGTGCTGGTGCAGGAAGGCGTGTATTCGTTCGAGACGGTCGAGGACGCGGTCGCCGAGCCCGTCGTCTACATGATAGACCACTACGTCGTCGGCGGCTTCTATCGCGTGCACACTTCGCGCGGCATGGACGAGAACCTCAACGCGCCCGGGATGCACTTCGTGCCGCTCGCGTTCGCTTCGCCGTGCTCGTCGCCCGACCCCGACGATCCCGACTGCCCGCCCAACCGCTTCTACGCGTACGGCGTGGTCGCCCGCCTTGCGCTGCTCGCGGCCCAGAGAGAGCTGGAGATGACCGAGGATGCGCTCGACGAAGCACCGGCGGAGCCGGTGAATGAGTGAAGGGTGAAGGGAATCGCATAGACCGGCCCCTTCGCCCTGCATCGTATTCACCCTTCACATACGAATGAAAATCGCCTTCATCGTCGATCCGCTCGACGAGTTCAAGCTCTACAAGGACAGCACCTACGCGATGATGCGCGAGGCCGCGCAGCGCGGCCACGAGCTGCACGCGTTCCATCCCGAAGACCTCGCATGGATGAAGAGCGTGGTGTCGGCGTACTCGGCGCGCATCCACCTCACCGGCAGCGAGGACGACGCGTGGTACCACTTCGATCCCCATGCGCAGGTGCCGCTGGCGTCGTTCGACGCGGTGATCATGCGCAAGGACCCGCCGTTCGACATGGAGTACGTGTACGCCACGTATCTCCTCGAGATCGCGGAGAAGCAGGGTGCGCGCGTGTACAACAGCCCGCGCGCGATTCGCGATCACAACGAGAAGATGGCGATCGCGAAGTTTCCGCAGTTCACCGCGCCCACGCTCGTCACCCGGCGTGAAGCGCTCATCCGCGATTTCATCGCCGAGCACGGGGAAGCGATCCTCAAGCCTCTCGACGGCATGGGCGGCACCTCGATCTTCCGCGTGCGGCAGGACGACCCGAATCTCTCGGTCATCCTGGAGACGATCACCGCCTACGGCGCGAAGACCACGATGGCGCAGCGCTACCTGCCGCAGATCAAGGACGGCGACAAGCGCATCCTGCTGATCGGCGGCAAACCCGCGCCATATTGCCTGGCGCGCATTCCCAAAGCGGGCGAGACTCGCGGCAACCTCGCCGCCGGCGGGACCGGGGTCGCCCGGCCGCTGTGCGCGAGGGACCGCGAGATCGCCGAAACGCTCGCGCCGCAGCTCTTCGAAGCGGGCTTGCTCCTCGTCGGGCTCGACGTGATCGGCGATTATCTGACCGAAGTCAACGTGACCAGCCCCACCTGCTTCCAGGAAATCACCCAGCAGTCGGGCTTCAACGTCGCAGGAATGATGCTGGACGCGCTCGAGCGCGCCACAGCGTAAAATCTACGAGATGATAGGAATACTCATCATCGCCCACGGCACGCTGGGCGAGTCGCTCATCCATTGTGCGAGCCACGTGCTCAACAAACGGCCGCCGCGGCTGCGCCAGCTCGGCGTCACCGCGCAGGACGATCCGCTGCTCCTGCTGCCTCAGGCGCGTGCGATGCTCAAAGAGCTCGACGACGGCAGCGGCGTGTTGATCCTGTCGGACATGTACGGCGGCTCGCCGTCGAACATCGCGGCGAAGCTGCTCGTCCCCGACCACATCGAGGGCGTCGCGGGCGTGAACCTGCCGATGCTGATCCGCGCGCTGACCTATCGCGAGAAGCCGCTCGCCACGCTCGTGACCAAGGCGGTGAGCGGCGGCTGCGAAGGCGTGCTGCGCATACCGCCGCTCACCCTGCACAATGCTGCAACGGGAAGTTGAGATCATCAACAAGCTCGGGCTGCACGCCCGGGCGTCCGCCAGGCTGACCCAGGTCGCAGGCCGCTTCGAAGCCGATGTCTGGCTGAGCCGTAACGGCCGCCGCGTCAACGCCAAGAGCATCATGGGCGTGATGATGCTCGCCGCCGCCAAGGGTTCCACCGTGCTCCTCGAGACCGACGGCGCCGACGAGGGCGATGCGCTGGATGCGGTGGCCGCGCTCATCGCAGAGCGCTTCGGCGAAGACGAATGACTATCGTCAGTGTCAAGTGTTGAACGTTTAGTGTTAAGTTGTCCGTGCGTCATCCTCGCCGCCGCTTTTCACTCAACACTTAACACTCGACACTAAACACTCGCCATGTCCTTCGCGTTACACGGCATTCCCGTCTCCGGCGGCATCGCGATCGGCTACGCGCACCTCATCTCGCACGCGCAGCTCGAGGCCGCGCACTACCGCGTACCCGATCACCAGATCGCCGACGAGGTGAAGCGCTTCGACGGGGCGGTCGAAAGCGTGCGCGCCGACCTCTCGCGGCTGCGCGGCACGGTGCCGAAAACCGCGCCGGCGGAATTCGTCGGCTTCATCGACGTGCACCTCATGATCCTCAACGACTCGATGCTGTCGGTCCAGCCGAAGCGCATCATCGAGCAGGAACGCTGCAACGCCGAATGGGCGCTCAAGATCCAGATGGACGCGCTGCTCGCGCAGTTCGACCAGATCGAGGACGCGTACCTGCGCGAGCGCCGGACCGACGTGATCCAGGTCGTCGAGCGCGTGATGAAGTCGCTGCTGGGTCATCCCGGCTACGCGCCGCCGCAGACCGACGACGGCCGCAAGCTCATTCTGGTCGCACACGACCTCTCGCCCGCCGACGTGGTGCAGTTCAAGCAGCACCACTTCGCGAGCTTCATCACCGATCTCGGCGGCACGACCTCGCACACCGCGGTCGTCGCGCGCAGCCTCAACATCCCGTCGATCGTGGCGCTGCACGAGGCGAGACAGCTCATTCGCGAGAACGAGCTCGTCATCGTCGACGGCACGCAGGGCGTGGTCATCGTCGACCCCGACAGCCAGGCGCTCGCCGAATACGAGCTCAGGCAGAGCCAGTTCGAGCTCGAGCGGCTGAAGCTCAAGCGCC
The DNA here is from genome assembly GCA_036262035.1 of Burkholderiales bacterium. Classification (NCBI taxonomy): domain Bacteria; kingdom Pseudomonadati; phylum Pseudomonadota; class Betaproteobacteria; order Burkholderiales; species Burkholderiales bacterium. Next base: position 13,361 of record DATAJS010000027.1, read on the forward strand.
TGCGCTACATGCGCGCGGCGACGCTCGACGGCATCGCGGTCGAGCTGCAGGCGAACATCGAGGGACCCGACGACGTCGGCCAGGCGCGCGAGAACGGCGCCACCGGCATCGGCCTCTTCCGCAGCGAGTTCCTGTTCCTCGGCCGCACCGAGCTGCCCGACGAGGACGAGCAGTTCGAGGCGTATCGCCGCGTCGCGCAGGAGATGGAAGGCGCGCCGGTGACGATCCGCACCTACGATCTCGGCGCCGACAAGGACACCGAAGAGACCGCGCAGCGCTTCGTCACCAATCCCGCGTTGGGACTGCGCGCGATCCGGCTCTGCCTCATCGAGCCGCAGCGCTTCCTGATACAGCTGCGGGCGCTCCTGCGCGCGTCGCATTACGGCAAGATCAACATCCTGGTGCCGATGCTCGCGACGGTGCGCGAGGTCGAGCAGACCCTGCTGCACATCGAACAGGCCAGGGCGAGCCTCGACGCCGAAGGCGTGCCCTACGACCGCGAGGTGAAGATCGGCGGGATGATCGAAATACCCGCGGCGGCGCTCGCGCTCGGCATCTTCACGCGCAGCCTGGATTTCCTTTCGATCGGCACCAACGACCTCATCCAGTACACGCTGGCGGTCGACCGCACCGACGACGCCGTCGCGCATCTCTACGACCCGCTCCATCCCGCGGTGCTGTCGCTCATCGCGCACGTGCTCAAGACCGCCGACAAGGCGCGCGTGCCGGTCGCGCTGTGCGGCGAGATGGCGGGCGACCTCACGCTGACCCGCCTCCTGCTCGGCCTGGGACTGCGCCAGTACTCGATGCACTCGGCGCATCTGCTCGAGGTCAAGCAGCGCATCCTCCAGACCAACCTGTCGCAGGCCAAGCCCCTGGCGCTGCGCATGCTTCGCGAAAACGACCCGGAGCGGCTGCGGGCGCTGCTGGACAAGATGAACGCCTGACGGCGTGAAGAAGTGACGGGCAAACCGGTGACGGATGAAGCGGTGACGAAAAACGTTCCCTCCCCCCGCGCACGCGGGGGAGGGCCAGGGTGGGGGGGGCGTCACTGCCTCACCCGTCACCGTTCTATCCGTCACCGCCGCATCCGTCACCCTTAATTGACAAGGCCTTACGCAGTCGGTAACTTTCAAGCAGCAACACGCGCCGATTTGAGATCAGCTTGCGGGCGCGTTACAAATACGGCTAAAGAGATTACGAGACAGTCTCTCTAGAACCCGGTGCAAGCGTGATCGCTCACCGGGTTTTTCGTTTTATGGGCGGGAGCTCCACGGATTTGGACAGCGTCATCGGAACGTCACCCGACGGCCGCTCGGTCGGCATCGTCACGCCGCGCAGCGCGCATTTCGACGAGCCGCTGACGCTCAAGGGCGGCGCGATCATCGAAGGCTACGATCTCGCCTACGAGACCTACGGCACGCTCAACGCCGAGCGCTCGAACGCGGTCCTGATCTGTCACGCGCTCAATGCGTCCCACCACGTCGCCGGCTGGTACGCGCAAGATCCGAAGAGCGTCGGCTGGTGGGACAACATGATCGGTCCCGGCAAGCCGGTCGACACCAACCGCTTCTTCGTCGTCGGCGTGAACAACCTCGGCGGCTGCCACGGCTCGACCGGACCGTGCAGCATCGATGCGAAGACGGGCAGGCGCTGGGGGAGCCGCTTCCCCGTCGTGACCGTCGAAGACTGGGTCGCCGCGCAGGCGAGGCTCGCTTCGATGCTCGGGATCGAGCGCTTCGCCGCGGTGATGGGCGGCTCTTTAGGCGCGATGCAGGCGCTGCAATGGACGATGAGCTTTCCGGACAAGCTCCGGCACTCGATCGTCATCGCGTGCGCGCCCAACCTCTCGGCGCAGAACATCGCGTTCAACGAAGTCGCGCGCCAGGCGATCGTCACCGATCCCGATTTCCACGGCGGCGACTACTACGAGCACGGCGTCAAACCGCAGCGGGGCTTGCGCGTCGCGCGCATGGTCGGACACATCACGTATCTGTCCGACGACGAGATGGCGAACAAGTTCGGGCGGCAGCTGAAGAACGGCAAGCTCTCGTACTCGTTCGACAGCGAGTTCCAGATCGAGTCGTACCTGCGCTACCAGGCCGACAAGTTCTCCGATTATTTCGACGCGAACACGTACTTGCGCATCACCAAGGCGCTCGATTACTTCGACCCGGCGCTGGAGTACGGCGGCAATCTCGCGTCCGCGCTCGCCCGCGCCAGGGCGGCGTTCCTCGTCGTCTCGTTCACGACCGACTGGCGTTTCTCGCCCGAGCGCTCGCGCGAGATCGTCAAGGCGGTGCTCGACAACCGCGGGCAGGTCACCTACGCCGAGATCGACGCCCCGCACGGCCACGACGCTTTCCTGCTCGACGACGAGCGCTATCACCACCTCGTCGCGGCCTACTTCGACCGCATCGCCGCCGAGGTGAAAGCGTGAGCGGGGGCAACGGCGTCCAGCGCCATCGTCCCGACTTCGCAGCCATCGCCGGTTGGATCAACCTGGGATCGAGCGTGCTCGACCTGGGCTGCGGCGACGGCACGCTGCTCAGGTATCTCAAGGAGACGCGGCAGACCCGCGGCTACGGCGTCGAGATCGACGACACCTCGATCCTGAAGTGCGTGAAGAACGGCGTGAACGTCGTGCAGAGCGACCTCGAGCGCGGCCTCTCGGGATTCGAGGACAACTCGTTCGACTACGTCGTGCTGTCGCAGACGATCCAGGCGATGAAGAACAGCGAGACGATCATCCGCGAGATGCTGCGCGTGGGCCGAGAAGGGATCGTCACCTTTCCCAACTTCGGCTACTGGAAGAACCGCGTCGCGGTGGTCAAAGGCCGCATGCCGGTCTCCGACAACCTGCCGTACGAGTGGTACGACACCCCCAACGTCCACCTCTGCGCGATCGCCGATTTCGAGCGGTTCTGCGAGGAGCGGGGGATACGGATATTGGAGAGGAAGGTGCTGACCAACGGGAAACCGGTGGTGACCTTACCGAATCTTCTGGGCGCGCTTGCCGTCTATCACTTTGGGAATGGCCGGCAGAAGAAGTGATGAGGTGACGGTGATAACCCGATCTCATCACCTCTATCTCTTCACTCCTTCGCGGCGCTGCCCACCGACAGGTCGGCCAAGCCGCTGCGCATCATCAGCCAGAACACCACCACACCGGGCACCGCGATCACCGTCGTCAGCACGTAGAAGTTGACGTAGCCCATCGCCTCGATCAGCGCGCCGGCGCTGGTGCCGGTGAGCAGGCGCCCGGCGATGCTTGCCAGCGCGGAGAGCAAGGCGTACTGGGTCGCGGTGAAGCGCAGGTTGCACAGCGCAGACAGATACGCGACGACGGTGACGCCGCCGATGCCGCTCGCGAAGTTCTCGAAGGCCACCGCCGCCGCCATGCCGTAGTTGGTGTGCCCCGCCGCGGCGAGCGCCGCGAAGCCGAAGTTCGACACCGCCATGAGGATGAGGCTGATCAGCACCGAGCGCTTCATGCCCAGCTTCGCGTAGAGAATCCCGCCGACGAACACCCCCACGAGCAGCGCGACGAAACCCACGCCGACGTCGTAGAAAGCCACCTCGTCGTTGCTGAAGCCCAGGTCCTGGAACAACAGCCGCAGCGAGAGGTTGGCCAGCGTGTCGCCGATCTTGTGGATCAGCACGAAGGCCAGCACGACGAGCGCGCCCTGGCGCCTCAGAAACTCGAACAGCGGGCTGAAGTACGCGATCACCGCTTCGGCCACGCCGCGCGCCTTCTCGGGCTGCCGGTGGCGCGACGGCTCGCCCATGACGACGCCGACGAGCATCGCCGGGAGCGCGAACACCGCGCATGCGGCGTAGGCGGCGGCCCAGCCGAAGCGGACCGCGAGCACCAGCGCGAGCGCGCCTGCCGCCGAGGCGCCGATGCGCCAGCCGTACTGCGACATGCCCGAGCCGATTCCGAGCTGGCGAGGCTCGAGGAGCTCGATGCGATAGGCGTCGATGATGATGTCGTACGTCGCGCCGGCGACGCCGACGCAGATCGCCGCAATCGCGACGAGATAGAGATCGGCTTCAGGATCGACCGAGCCCAGGAACGCCACCGCCGCGATGACGAGCACTCCGGTGAGCCACAGCCAGCTTCGCCGCTGCCCGAAGCGCCCGATGACCGGCAGGCGCACCTGGTCGATGAGCGGCGCCCACAGGAACTTGAAGTTGTAGGCGAGGAAGGTCAGCGCGAACGCGGTCACCGCGCTCTTGGTGATGCCCTGCTGCGCGAGGCGCGTGGTGAGCGTCGCGCCGATCATCGCGAACGGGAAACCCGACGAGATGCCGAGGAAGAGCGCGGCGAGCGGCGCCCGCTCCAGGTAGGGCTTCAGACCGTCAGCCCAGCGCATACTCGTAATCGATGGTGAGCGGCGCGTGGTCGGAGAAGCGCTGCGTCTTGTAGATCGCGCAGCGCCGCGCGGTCGCTGCGATGCCCGGCGTGGCGATGTGGTAGTCGATGCGCCAGCCGACGTTCTTCGCCCACGCCTGGCCGCGGTTGGACCACCACGTGTACTGGTCGGGGCGGCAGTCGACGCAGCGGAAGACGTCCACCCAGCCGAGCTCGTCGAAGACTCGCGTCAGCCACTCGCGCTCCTCCGGCAGGAAACCCGAGTTCTTGCGGTTGCCGCGCCAGTTTCTGAGATCGATCTCCTTGTGCGCGATGTTCCAGTCGCCGCACAACACGATCTCGCGCCCTTCCGCGCGCAACGCCTTCAAGTGAGGGAAGAAGCGCTTCATGAACGCGAACTTCACCTGCTGGCGCTCTTCCCCGCTGGAGCCCGAAGGCTTGTATAGCGAGATCACCGACAGATTGCCGAAGTCGAGGCGCAGGTAACGCCCTTCACGGTCGATGTCGGGAATGCCGAGACCTTCGACGACCCGGTCGGGCGTGTGCCGGGTATAGATGCCCACCCCGCTGTAGCCCTTCTTCTCGGCGCAATGGAAATAGCCTTTGAGCCGGCCGACGCGCGTGAGCTCGGGCGTGAGATCGCCGGCATGGCACTTGAGCTCCTGCACGCACACGAGATCGGCGCGGGAACGGGCGAGCCAGGTATGGAAGCCCTTGCGGGCGGCGGACCGGATGCCGTTGAGGTTCAGCGTTATAATTCTCAGCATTTACAAGCAGTTCGCGCTGCGCTACACCACGCGGACAGCGTGTCAGGGGACCGCAAGATGTCAGCCGATTTCCGCCAGGACTTCATCCGATTCGCGCTCGCGGAAAAGGTGCTGTGCTTCGGTGAGTTTCAGACGAAGGCGGGGCGGCTGTCGCCGTACTTCTTCAACGCCGGCCTGTTCAACCACGGCTCGGCGCTGCGCCGGCTCGCTGAATTCTACGCGAAAGCCATCCTGACCTCGGGCCTGGGACACGACATGCTGTTCGGCCCCGCCTATAAAGGAATCCCGCTGGTTGCCGCTATATCCATGGCGCTCGACGAATGGGGTAAGGACCTTCCTTTTGCGTTCAACCGCAAGGAAGCCAAGGACCACGGCGAGGGCGGCAACGTCATCGGGGCGCCCCTCACGGGCGACGTCCTGATCGTCGACGACGTCATCTCCGCGGGAACTTCGGTGCGCGAATCGGTCGAAACCATCCGGCAGGCGGGAGCGCGTCCGTGCGGCGTCGCCATCGCGCTCGACCGCATGGAAAAGGGGACCGGGGAGCTGTCGGCCGTACAGGAAGTACGCCAAACCTACGGTATCCCCGTTATTAGCATCGCCAGCCTCGACGACCTCGTCGCGTACCTGGCCAATGAAGGGGGAATGAAACCCCGACTGGACGCCGTCCAGGCGTACCGTGACCGCTATGGAGTCTCTTCGGATGCATGATCTGAAACCGCGACTGCGCGCCGTGCTGGGCACGGTGACCGTGCTCGCCCTGCTGGCGGGGCCGGGTGTCGCTTGCGCTCAGAAGATCGTGTGCTGGAAGGACAAGAACGGCAAGGTGATCGGCTGCGGCGACAAGGTCCCGCCCGAATTCCAGAGCAGCGCGACCAAGGAGCTGGATGCGCGCGGCGTGACCCGGCGCACGACCGAGTCGGCCGAAGAAGACCGCCAGCGCCGCCAGCGCGAGCAGGAAGCGGCCAAGACCAAGGTCGAGGAAGACCGCCAGGCGGTCGACCAGAAGCGCCAGGACAACGCGCTGCTCGCCACTTTCAGCAGCGACAAAGAGATCGACCTCAAGCGCGATCGCGACCTCCAGGTGCTCGACCTCCAGATCGAGCAGCTCACCAACGCGCAAAAAGGCGCGACGCAGCGTTACAACGACGTGCGGGCGCGCGTGGACGTGGTCGAGAAGAACAAGAAGCCGGTCGGTCCGCAGCTCAAGGCGGAGCTCGACCGCGCGACGGGCGACAAGCAGCGCGCCGAGCACAACGTCGAGATGAAGCAGAAGGAAAAGCAGGAGCTGCGCGAGCGCTTCGCCGCTTACAAGAAGCGCTACAACGAGCTGAAGGCCGGCGCCGTGCCCGGCAGCGCACCGTCGCAATCGACTTCGGCTTCAGCGAAGAAATAGGCGTCGTCCTCGGCGAAGGCCAGGACCCATTTTGACCTTCCAAGCCGCGTACACCGTCCGCCGTCATTCCCGCGGAGACGGGCCCTCCCGTCATTCCCGCGGAGACGGCCCCTGCCGTCATTCCCGCGTTAGGCGGGCCCTGCCGTCATTCCCGCGCAGGCGGGAATCCATTTTTGACCCGGGGACTTGAACGTCAAAATGGATCCCGGATCGCGCCCGCTGCCGCGGGCGCATCCGGGATGACCGAAATCGCGAAGCGCAACGCGACGTAGCGCGCCGCGCTACGTCAGTTTGCGCTTCAGGATTTCGGTCACCTGCTGCGGATTGGCTTTCCCTTTCGTCGCCTTCATCACCTGCCCCACCAGCGCGTTGAAGGCTTTCTCCTTCCCGCCGCGGTAGTCCGCCACCTGCTGCGCGTTCTTCGCGAGGACTTCGTCGGCGATCTTCTCGAGCTCGCCGGAATCGGAGATCTGCCTGAGGCCGCGCTTGTCGATGATCGCGTCCGCCGCGTCGTCGCCGGAGGCCTCGCCTTCCCAGATCGCGTCGAACACTTCGCGCGCGATCTTGTTCGAGATCGTGCCGTCGGCGATGCGCTCGACCAGCTTGCGCAGCTGCTTCGCACCGACTTTCGCTTCGCCGATGTCGAGATTCGCATCGTTGAGCTTCGCCGACAGCGGGCCCGCGACCCAGTTCGCGACGAGCTTGGCGGTCGCGGCGGGCGCGCCGGCGGCGGCCGCGTCGAAGTAATCGGCGATCTCGCGGCTCGACGTCAGCACCGAGGCGTCATAGGCGGTCAGCGAGTACTCACTCGCGTAACGCTCGCGCCGCACCTGCGGCAGCTCCGGCAGCGCAGCCTGCACCTCGGCGAGCTGAGGCTCGGTGATCTCGAGCGGCAGGAGGTCGGGATCGGGAAAGTAGCGGTAGTCGTGCGCGTCCTCTTTGCTCCGCATCGGGCGCGTCTCGTCGCGGTCCGGGTCGTACAGCCGCGTCTCCTGCCGGACCGTCCCGCCGTCCTCGATGACCTCGATCTGCCGCCGCACCTCGTACTCGATCGCGCGCTCGAGGAAGCGGAACGAGTTGAGGTTCTTGATCTCGCAGCGCGTGCCGAGCGCTTCGCCCGGCCGCCGCACCGACACGTTGGCGTCGCAGCGGAACGAGCCTTCCTGCATGTTGCCGTCGCAGATGTCGATCCAGCGCACCAGGCCGTGCAGCGCTTTCGCGTAGGCGACCGCCTCCGCCGACGAGCGCATGTCGGGCTCGGTGACGATCTCCAGCAGCGGCGTGCCCGCGCGGTTCAGATCGATACCGGTCTCGCCGTGGAAATCCTCGTGCAGCGATTTGCCCGCGTCTTCCTCGAGATGGGCGCGCGTGAGCTTGACCGTCTTCTCGGCGTCGCCGACGACGATCGTAAGGCTGCCGCCTTCGACCACCGGCAGCTCGTACTGGCTGATCTGGTAGCCCTTGGGAAGGTCGGGATAGAAGTAGTTCTTGCGGGCGAAGATCGAGCGCCGGTTCACCCGCGCGCCGACCGACAGCCCGAAGCGGATCGCCTTCTCGACCGCGCTCTTGTTGAGCACCGGCAGCACGCCGGGCAGCGCGATGTCGACCGCCGACGCCTGCGTGTTCGGCGCCGCGCCGAACGCCGTGGACGCCCCCGAAAAGATCTTCGACCGCGTGCTCAACTGAACGTGAGTCTCTAGGCCGATTACGACTTCCCACCCGTTCACTCGTTCACCCGTTCACTCGTTCACGCATTAAACGCCGGCGGGGGCGCGCAGATGCCAGTCCGTCGCAAGCTGGTACTGATGACCCACGTTCAGCATCCGCGCCTCGTCGAAATAACTGCCGATGACCTGCAATCCCACCGGCAGGCCTTGCGTGTCGAACCCGCAGGGAATGGACATGCCGGGCAGCCCCGCGAGGTTGACCCCGATGGTGTAGATGTCCGAGAGATACATCTGCACCGGGTCCGACGACTTCTCGCCGATCCTGAACGCGGTCGACGGGCTCGTCGGTCCCATGATCACGTCGCACTGCTCGAACGCCTTGACGAAATCCTGGGCGATCAGCCGCCGCAGCTTCTGGGCGCGGATGTAGTAGGCGTCGTAGTAGCCGTGCGAGAGCACGTAGGTGCCGATCAGGATGCGGCGCTTCACTTCGGCGCCGAAGCCTTCCGCGCGCGTCTTCTCGTACATCTCTTCGAGATCGCGATACTCGGGCGTGCGGTAACCGTAGCGCACGCCGTCGTAGCGCGCGAGGTTGCTCGACGCCTCCGCGGGGGCGAGCACGTAGTACACCGGCACCGAGAGCTTCATGTTCGGCAGCGCGACTTCCACGGTGGTCGCCCCGAGCTTGCGGTAGTCGGCGATCGCCGCTTCCACCGACTGCGCGATGTCGGCTGGCAGGCCGGCGGCGAAGAACTCTTTCGGCAGCCCGATGCGCAGACCCGCGAGCGGCTTCGCGAGATCGCGCGAGTAATCCTCGAGCGGCCGCTCGAGGCTCGTCGAATCGCGGGCGTCGAACCCCGCCATCGAGTTCATCATGAGGGCCATGTCCTCGGCGCTCTTCGCCATCGGCCCCGCCTGGTCGAGGCTGGATGCGAACGCGATCATGCCGTAGCGCGAGCACACGCCGTAGGTCGGCTTGAGGCCGGAGACGCCGACCATCGCCGCCGGCTGGCGTATCGAGCCGCCGGTGTCGGTGGCGGTCGCCGCGGGCGCGAGCCGCGCCGCGACCGCCACGGCGGAGCCGCCCGAGCTGCCGCCGGACACGCAGTCGACGTTCCAGGGATTGCGGACCGGACCGTAGAACGACGACTCGTTCGACGAGCCCATCGCGAACTCGTCCATGTTGGTCTTGCCGAGGGTGACCGCGCCGGCTTCGTTCAGGCGCTCGACGACGTGCGCGTCGTAGGGCGACACGAAGTTCGAGAGCATCTTCGAGCCGCACGTGGTGAGCCAGCCCTTGGCGCAGAAGATGTCTTTCTGGGCGATCGGTATGCCGGTCAGCGGACCCGCGCGGCCCGCGGCGCGCGCGTTGTCGGCTTCGCGCGCCTGCGCGAGGCTGCGCTCCTCGTCGACGGTCACGAACGCGTTGTAGCGCGCGTTGAAGCCGGCGATGCGTTTCAGGAAGAGCTGCGTGAGCTCGACGCTGGATATCTTGCCGCCGGCCAGCGCTTCGCTCAGCGATTTCAGGCTTTCTCGATGCATGCTGCGAGGAGAGGAGAAAGGAGAGAGGCGATAGGAGAAAACCGGGCGTTCCCACGAGCGTTCTCCTCTCTGCTATCCCCTCTCTCCTCTCTGAATCATTCGATGACTTTCGGAACGAGATACAGGCCGTGCTCGACCTTCGGCGCGACGCTCTGGAAGAGCTCGCGCTGGTCGGGCTCGGCCACGGCGTCCTCGCGCAGACGCAGCGTGACGTCGTACGCGTGAGCCATCGGCTCGACGCCGCTGACGTCCACCGCCCGCATCTCCTCGATCAAGCCGAAGATGCGGTCGAGCTGGCCGAGGACCTCGATCGCCTCGCGTTCGTCGATCGCGATACGGGCGAGGCGGGCGACGCGTTTTACGTCGTCGGGCGTGAAGGACATTTGCGGGGAAAAGGCTTAAAAATCGAAGCCCGATAGGGTATCATAGCCGATTAGTGCGGCGCACCATCCTCAATCCACAGAAGCCTCTATGTTCGGTTTTCTGAGCAGCTACTTCAACGACGATCTCGCGATCGATCTCGGAACCGCCAACACCCTCATCTACCTTCGCGGCAAAGGCATCGTCCTCGACGAGCCGTCGGTCGTCGCGATCCGCCAGGAAGGCGGACCCAACGGCAAGAAGGTCATCCAGGAAGTCGGCATCGCCGCCAAGCAGATGCTCGGCCGCACGCCGGGCAACATCACCGCGATCCGTCCGATGAAGGACGGCGTGATCGCCGACTTCACCGTCACCGAGCAGATGCTGAAGCACTTCATCCGCAAGGTGCACAACTCGCGACTCTTCAAGCCGAGCCCGCGCATCATCATCTGCGTGCCGTGCGGCTCGACGCAGGTCGAGCGACGCGCGATCCGCGAATCGGCGATCGGCGCCGGCGCTTCGCGCGTGTACCTGATCGAAGAGCCGATGGCGGCCGCGATCGGCGCGGACCTGCCGGTGGGCGAAGCGACGGGCTCGATGGTCGTCGACGTCGGCGGCGGCACCACCGAAGTCGGCGTGATCGCGCTCGGCGGCCTCGTGTACAAGGGCTCGGTGCGGGTCGGCGGCGACAAGTTCGACGAAGCGATCATCAACTACATCCGCCGCAACTACGGCATGCTGATCGGCGAGACCACCGCGGAGCAGATCAAGAAAGAGATCGGCTCCGCCTTCCCCGGGTCGGAGGTGCGCGAGAAGGAAGTCAAAGGCCGCAACCTCGCCGAAGGGATACCGCGCAGCTTCACCATCTCCAGCAATGAGATCCTCGAGGCGCTGACCGATCCGCTCAACAGCATCGTGTCGGCGGTCAAATCGGCGCTCGAGCAGACGCCGCCCGAGCTCGCCGCGGACATCGCCGAGAAAGGCATGGTCCTCACCGGCGGCGGCGCACTGCTGCGCGACATCGACCGCCTGCTCATGGAAGAGACCGGGCTGCCGGTCGTGATCGCCGACGATCCGCTCACCTGCGTCGTGCGGGGCTCGGGCAAGGCGCTCGAAAAGATGGAACGGCTGGCGACGATATTCACGAACGACTGACGTCGGTGAAACGTGAAACGTGAAAAGTGAAACGTCGGGAGCGGTAGGACGCAGCGCACCGGTGGTTCCTGACTGGACAACGCGTCTGCGGCGCCCGGTGGTCATCCACGATGCGTTTCACGTTTCACGTTTCACGTTTCACGACTAAATGGAACACCAGCCGCCGCCGTTTTTCAGGACCGGCTTAAGCCCTCTCGCACGACTCTTCATCTTCCTGACGCTCTCGCTCGGGCTCATCGTCGCCGACGCGAGATTGAAGTACCTCGACACGGTGCGTCAGGCCGCTTCGGTCGTCATCTATCCTCTGCAGCGCATCGCCGGCGCCCCGGCCAGCATCTTCAGCCGCGCCTCGGAGTTCTTCGTGAGCTCGAGCTCGCTGCGCGCCGAGAACGCGAAGCTCGCGCAGGAGAACCTCCACAGCGCGGCCCAGCTCCAGCAGCTCGCCACGCTGGCGATGGAGAACGAGCAGCTGCGCAAGCTCGTGGAAGCGCGCCAGCGCCTGACCGCCAAGACGAGCTTCGCCGAGATCCTCTACGCGGCGCGCGATCCGTTCTCGCGCAAGATCGTCATCGACCAGGGCTCGCAGCACGGCGTCAGGCCGGGCGAGCCGGTGATCGACGGCCGCGGGGTGATCGGACAGGTCACCCGGGTCTATCCGTGGCTCGCGGAGGTCACGCTGATCACCGACAAGGGCCACCTCGTGCCGGTGCTCAACCCGCGTAACGGTCTGCGCGCGGTGCTCGCCGGCACCGGCAACGACGGGGCGCTGGAGCTGAAGTTCGTGCCGCTCAACGCCGACTTCGAGAACAACGACCAGCTCGTCACCTCGGGCATCGACGGGGTGTATCCGCCGGGCCTGCCGGTGGCGCAGGTCTCGAACGTCGAGCGCAACGCGGCCTACCTTTTTGCGCGCATCATCTGCAAACCGCTCGCGGGCGTGAACAATCACAAGCAGGTGCTGGTCGTACACGCCGACCAGGCGCTGCCGGAGCGGCCGGCCGAGCAGCCGGAGAAGGCGGAAAAGCCGGCGGGCAAGAAGGGCCGGCGCGGCACGCCGCCGGCGGGAGGTCCGGGCTAGTGGATATCGTCGCAAAACATGAAATCCTGCTGCCGGTCAAACCGGCGTTCATCGCGTTCACGCTCATCGTCGCGGTGCTGCTCAACATGCTGCTCGGCTGGACCGAGTGGCTGCGCCCCGACTTCGTGGCCGTGGTGATCCTGTACTGGGTGATCCAGCAGCCCCGGCGCGTCGGCTTCACCATCGCGTTCACGCTGGGCCTGCTGATGGACGTGGCCGAAGGCACGCTCTTCGGCCAGCACGCGCTCGCCTACTCGATCCTCGCCTTCGCGGGCATCGCGCTGCACCGGCGCGTCCGCCAGTTCAGCCTGACCGAGCAGGTATTCCACGTCGTCCCGCTGTTCCTCGCCAACGACCTGATCGTGCTCGGCATCCGGCTGCTGGGCGGGGCGGACTTCCCCGGGTATCGTTACTTCATCGGCACCGTGTTCGCCGGGCTCATCTGGCCGCCGGTGTCCATCCTGCTCAAGCTGCCGCAGCGTCCGCGTCCCGACCCCGACCATGTCTGAGCTGAACATCACCGTCGGCACCGAGATGCGCGACGCGGAGCGCGAGCTCCACCATTTCCGCGTGCGCCTGGGGATCGCCTCGACGTTCGTGCTGGTGATGTTCGCGCTGCTCTTCGCGCGCTTCTTCTACCTCCAGGTCGTCATGCACGAGCACTATCACACCCTGGCGGAGGCGAATCGCATCTCGATCCTGCCGATCGTGCCCAATCGCGGCATCATCGTCGACCGCAACGGCGTCGTGCTCGCGACCAACTACTCCGCGTACACGCTGGAGATCACGCCCTCCAAGGTCGAGAGCCTCGAAGCGACGATCGACGAGCTCGCCACGCTGGTCGAGATCGGCCCGCGCGACCGCCGGCGCTTCAAGAAGCTGCTCGAGGAGAGCAAGCGCTTCGAGAGCCTGCCGATCCGCACGCGGCTCTCCGACGAGGAGATCGCGCGCTTCGCCGCCAACCGCTATCGCTTTCCCGGCGTGGACGTGCGCGCGCGCCTCTTCCGCTCTTATCCGCAGGGCGAGCTCTTCTCGCACGTGATCGGCCACATCGGCCGGGTCAACCAGAAGGACCTCGACAAGCTCGAAGCCGAAGGCCGCAGCTCGAACTATCGCGGCACCGACTACATCGGCAAGACCGGCCTGGAGTACAGCTACGAAGACCAGCTCCACGGCACCACCGGCGTCGAGCAGGTCGAGGTCGACTCGGGCGGGCGCGCGGTGCGCTCGCTGTCTCGCAGCTCTCCGATCTCGGGCAGCAACCTCGTCCTCAAGCTGGACGCGAAGCTGCAGGAAGTGGTTTACAACGCGTTCGGCGACCGCCGCGGCGCGCTCGTCGCGATCGAGCCGTCCACCGGCGGCGTGCTCGCCTTCGTCAGCAAGCCCGGCTTCGATCCCAACCTCTTCGTCGACGGCATCGACCAGGAGAACTGGAACGAGCTGAACAACTCGCCCGACAAGCCGATGGTGAACCGGGCGCTCGCGGGCACCTACCCGCCCGGATCGACGTTCAAGCCTTTCATGGCGCTGGCGGCGCTCACCTACGGCAAGCGCACGCCGGGCCAGGCGATCTCGGACCCCGGCTTCTACACTTTCGGCGGCCACACCTTCCGCGACGACAAGGTCGGCGGCCACGGCATGGTCGACATGTACAAGTCGATCGTCGCGTCGTGCGACACCTATTACTACATCCTCGCCAACGACCTGACGATCGACGGCATCTCGCGCTTCATGGGCACGCTCGGCTTCGGCAGCCGCACCGGCATCGACCTCGCCGGCGAGGCCGAAGGGGTGCTGCCGTCTCAGGAATGGAAGCGCAAGCGCTTCAAGCGGCCCGAGCAGAAGAAGTGGTACGCGGGCGAGACGATCAGCATCGGCATCGGCCAGGGCTACAACTCGTACACCCCGCTCCAGCTCGCCGCGGCCACGGCGACGCTCGCCAACGACGGCGTGATGTTCAGGCCGCACCTGGTCAACTACGTCGAGGAAGTGCATACCCGGCAGCGCACGCCGATCGAGCCCAGGCCGCTGCGCAGCCTCGACTGGAAACAGGAGCACATCGCGACGATCAAGCGCGCCATGGTGGGCGTCAACAAGGAAGGGACGTCCGCGCGCGCTTTCGCCGGCGCGCAGTACACGAGCGGCGGCAAGACCGGCACCGCGCAGGTGATCGGCCTCAAGGGCGAGAAGTACGTCGAGAGCCGTGTCGCCGAGCGTCATCGCGACCACGCGCTCTTCATCGCCTACGCGCCGGCCGAGAATCCCAAGATCGCGGTCGCGGTGATCGTCGAGAACTCCGGCTTCGGCGCGCGCGCCGCGGCGCCGATCGCGCGGCAGGTCTTCGATTACTGGCTGCTCGGCAAGGACGCGAAGAAGCCGGTCAAGGACGACGACGATGCACCCCAATATTAGGCGCGTCGTCCGCTTCTTCACCGCCCACCTCGACCAGCCGCTGCTGGGCGCGGTCCTGCTCCTCATGATCGCGGGGCTCGTCGTGCTCTACAGCGCATCGAACGGCAGCTTCGCGCGCACCAGCGGGCAGTTCACCAACATGCTCGTCGCGCTCGGCGTGATGTGGGTGTTCGCGCAGATCCCGCCGCATTACCTCATGCGGCTGTCGGTGCCGGTGTACGCGGTCGGCCTGCTGCTGCTGGTCGGCGTCGCGCTCTTCGGCGAGATCGTGAACGGCGCGCGGCGCTGGCTGCACATCGGGGTCACGCGCATCCAGCCCTCCGAGATCATGAAGATCGCGGTGCCGCTCATGCTCGCGTGGTACTTCGACCGCTACGAGGCGACGCTGCGCCTGAAGAACTACGCGATCGGCGTGCTGCTGCTGCTCGTGCCCGTGGGGCTGATCGCGCGTCAGCCCGACCTCGGCACCGCCATCCTGATCTTCGCGAGCGGCAGCTTCGTCATCTTCCTCGCGGGGTTGTCGTGGCGGATCATCGCGGCGCTCTTCGTCGCCGGCTGCGCGAGCCTGCCGCTGGTGTGGTCGGTGCTGCACGATTACCAGCGTCAGCGAGTACTCACTCTCCTCGATCCGTCACAGGATCCGCTGGGCGCCGGCTATCACACGATCCAGTCGACGATCGCGCTCGGCTCGGGCGGCATCGCGGGTAAAGGCTGGCTGTCGGGGTCGCAGACCCACCTCGACTTCATTCCCGAGCGCACGACCGATTTCATCTTCGCGGTGTACTCCGAGGAGTTCGGCCTGATCGGCAACGGCATCCTGCTCGTGCTTTTCCTGCTCGTCATCGCACGCGCCGCCGCGATCACGGCCAACGCCCCGTCGCTCTTCACGCGTCTCTTCGCCGGCGCCATCATGCTCACCTTCTTCACCTACGCCTTCGTGAACATGGGCATGGTGAGCGGCATCCTGCCGGTCGTCGGCGTGCCGCTGCCGCTCATTAGCTACGGCGGAACGTCGCTCGTGACAATCTGTCTCGGCTTCGGCATCCTGATGAGCATACAGACGCACAAGAAGCTGGTACAGACGTGACGGATGAACCGGTGACGGGTAAAGCGGTGACGAAAACCGGTGACATGGTGCGGTGACGAAAGCCGTTCGTCCTGAGCGTAGCGAAGCGAAGTCGAAGGACGAACGAGCGGATGCGTGTTAACGCGTCCTGCGGTTGTGCCGTTAATGGGAGTCGTGAGAACGAAGAATGCCCGTAATTTCGAGCTGACGGTCGGCGCGCGCTGCAGAATCGCAGTCGCCGCCGCCGTCGCTTCCGCCCTGCTGAGCGCCTGCGGCTCCACGCCTGTGCAACGCGAGCCCGGCGCCGAGCGCGCACACCCGACTCGTCCGCCCGCCCGGATCTCCAAAGCGCCGTCCGGCCCGCGCACCACGCGCGGCGGCGGCTACTACCTCGACGACGGCCCCGGCGACAACCCGCCGGCCGACCTCGACAGCATTCCCGACGCCGTTCCCCAATTGGAGCCGTTGAGCCGGGGCACGATGAAGCCGTACGTCGTCCTCGGCCAGACGTTCACGCCGATGACCGAGCTCCAGCCTTATAAAGCGCGCGGGGTGGCGACGTGGTACGGCCGCCGCTATCACGGCCAGAAGACGTCGAACGGCGAGACGTACGACATGTACCAGATGACCGCCGCGCACCCGATCCTGCCGATCCCGAGCTACGCGCGCGTCACCAACGTCGCGAACGGCAAGTCGGTGGTGGTGCGCATCAACGACCGCGGACCTTTCCTCGAGAACCGGCTGATCGATCTTTCTTACACGGCGGCTTACCGCATCGGCGTGCTCGCCGGCGGCAGCGCGGTCGTCGAGGTCGAATCGATACTGCCCGACGCGAGCGGGCCGAGCGCGACGATGATCGCGGCGGCGCCCGCAGCGCGGCCGCGCTACGCCGCGGCGCGCGTGGCGCCGACGCCACAGGCGCTCGCACCTGTCGCCACTGCATCGACACCGCCCGTGCCGATCGCGGCCCCCGTGGCGACGGCTTCCGAGCTCGCCGAGCGCTCCGACCCGATCGTCGCGATCGCCGCGGCGGCGCGCGACCCGCTGCCGCCGCCGAAGCCGCTCGCGGAGGTGCCGGTGGAAAGCGCGCCGGCCATCGTAGCGACCGCTCCAGCCCGCATCGAACCGCCGATCGCCGCGCCCAGGCCCGCGCCGGTCGCGGAAGCGCCGGGCGTCTATCTACAGTTGGGCGCGTTCGGCTCGAAGGAAAACGCCGAGAGCTTCCTCGCGACCGCCAAGGCACGCGCCGAGTGGGTCTCGCAGATGGCCCACGTCTATCCCCGCGACGGCATGTACCGCGTGCACGTCGGTCCCTACGCGTCGCAATCCGAAGCGCGGCTCGCGGCGGAGCGCATCGCGTTCGCGCTCGGAACCCGGCCGGTGGTGGTGACCCGCTAGCGCGAAAGGCGCGGTGCGTTCGCACGCACCCTACGTAAAAAGCGTTTTGACCGCCAAGGACGCAAAGGACGCCAAGGAAAGCTAAACATCGCGCGCGCCTGACGACGCGACGTGGGTTAACCTTTGCGTCCTTTGCGTCCTTTGCGTCCTTGGCGGTTAATTGCTTTTGCTTTTAGAGGACATAGCGAGCGAGATCCTCGCTCTGCGACAGATCTTTCAATCGCGCGTCGACGTAAGCCGCGTCGACCACGATCGTCTCGCCCGAGCGCTTGGGCGCGTCGAAGGACACTTCCTCCAGCAGCCGCTCCATCACCGTGTAGAGCCGTCGCGCGCCGATGTTCTCGGTTTTCTCGTTCACCGAGAACGCGATCTCCGCCAGGCGCCGGATCGCATCGGGCCTGAAGTCCAGCTTCACGTTCTCGGTCGCGAGCAGCGCTTCGTACTGGCGGACGAGACACGCGTCGGTGTTGGTGAGGATCTGCTCGAAGTCGGCCACCGACAGGCTCGACAGCTCCACGCGGATCGGAAAGCGTCCCTGGAGCTCGGGGATGAGGTCCGACGGCTTCGACAGGTGGAACGCCCCGCTCGCGATGAACAGGATGTGATCGGTCTTGATCATCCCGTGCTTGGTCGACACGGTCGTGCCTTCCACCAGCGGCAGCAGATCGCGTTGCACGCCCTGCCGTGAGACATCGGCCCCGTGCGTCTCCTGGCGCGCGGCGATCTTGTCGATCTCGTCCAGGAACACGATGCCGTTCTGCTCGACGTTCTTCAGCGCGTTGACCTTGAGATCTTCGTCGTTGACCAGCTTGGCGGCTTCCTCCTCGGTCAGGAGCTTCATCGCCTCCTTGATCTTGAGCTTGCGCGCGCGCTTCCGGCCCTGGCCGAGGTTCGCGAACATACCCTGGATCTGCGAGGTGAGGTCTTCCATTCCAGGCGGCGCGAAGATCTCCATCTGCGGCGACACCGCCGACACTTCGATCTCGATCTCCTTGTCGTCGAGCTCGCCTTCGCGCAGCTTTTTCCTGAATTTCTGGCGCGTCGACGTATCGGTCTCGCTCGGGATCGTCGTCCCGGAGAAGTCGCGCGCCGGCGGCAGCAGCGCGTCGAGGATGCGATCCTCCGCCGCGTCCTCGGCCTGGTGCCGCACTTTCTTCGTGGCGGCCTCGCGCGCGTCCTTGATCGCGGTCTCCACGAGGTCGCGGACGATCGTGTCGACGTCGCGGCCGACGTAGCCGACTTCGGTGAACTTGGTCGCTTCCACTTTCACGAAAGGCGCGTCGGCGAGCCGCGCGAGCCTGCGCGCGATCTCGGTCTTGCCGACACCGGTCGGCCCGATCATCAGGATGTTCTTCGGCGTGATCTCCTGCCGCAGCGGATCGGCGATCTGCTGCCGGCGCCAGCGGTTGCGCAGCGCAACCGCGACCGCGCGCTTGGCGTCGGCCTGGCCGATGATGTGCTTGTCGAGCTCGTGGACGATTTCTTGCGGAGTCATTCGAGTGTTTCGATGGTGTGCTGCTGGTTCGTATAGATGCACAGGTCGCCGGCGATCGTGAGCGCGCGCTTGACGATGTCGGCGGGCGCCAGATCGGTGTTGTCGAGCAGCGCGCGCGCCGCGGCCTGCGCGTACGAGCCGCCGCTGCCGATCGCGATCAGGCCGAGCTCGGGCTCGAGGACGTCGCCGTTGCCGGTGATGATGAGCGACGTCTCACGGTCCGCGACCGCCAGCATCGCTTCGAGGCGGCGCAGGATACGATCGGTGCGCCAGTCCTTGGCAAGCTCGACCGCGGAGCGCGTGAGGTTGCCCTGATGCTTTTCGAGCTTCGCTTCGAAGCGCTCGAACAGCGTGAACGCGTCGGCGGTGCCGCCGGCGAAGCCGGCGAGGAGGCGGTCCTGATACAGCCGCCGCACCTTGCGCGCGCTCGCCTTGACGACGACGTTGCCGAGGGTGACCTGGCCGTCGCCGCCGAGCGCGACCTTATTGCCGCGGCGGACGGAAAGTATGGTGGTGCCGTGAAACGTGGTGTCGCTCATCGGGATGGATTCGGAACGGGAGGGGTGCCGCGCACGGCACCCGAGGAAGATGGGGCCGGGCGCCGTGATTTCAAGATTATAGGCAAAAGATCAAAAGCAGGAACACGGAGGTCACGGAGGGGCACGGAGGACACGGAGGTTTTCGAACGCCATTCCCGCCGCGCAGGCGGGAATCCATTGCGAAAGGATTCAACGTCAAAATGGGTCCCGGATCGCGTCCGCTTCCGCGGCCCCGTCCGGGACGACACGATTGTGTCGCACCTGTTTTTCCTCCGTGCCCTCCGTGTTCCTCCGTGCCCTCCGTGTTAAAGCTTTGCGCGTTTAAGCCCTACGCGGGCTCAGGGCAAAAACCGGGATCGCGACCGCCACCATCGTGCAGACGATCGCCGGCCCTGTCGGGAGGTCTGTATAGGCGGACACCACCAGCCCGAGGAAATACCCCGCCGCGCTGACGGCGAAACCGGCCGCGAGCCGGTACCGGACGAGCCTGCGCGTCGCGAGCGCCGGCACGATCAGCGTCGTGAACACGAGATAGAGCCCGACGAGCTGAACCGAGATCGTCACCGCGATCGCGAACATGAGATAGAACCCGACGCGCCCGTGCGAGCCGCGCCGCAGGAACATCCACGCGAGCAGCGCCGCATACACCGCCGCGACGATCGGCAGGCGCGCCGGGCTCACCCACAGGATCTGCCCCACGAGCAACTCTTTCAGATGCTCGCCGCCGTGCGGGTTGGCGGAGAGCAGGAGCAGCGCAGCCGACGCCGCGAGCACGAACGTGACGCCGATCGTCGCTTCCTGCACGTCGGGCCAGCGCTTGTCGGTCCACGTGAGGAGCGCCGCGCCGGCGAGCGCCGCCGCGAGCGCGCACGCCTGTACCGCCCAGCCCTGCGGCTCCAGGCCGAGCCAGTCCGCGAACACCACGCCGAAACCCGCGATCTGCGCGATCGCGAGATCGATGAAGACGATGCCGCGGTTCAATACCTGCGCCCCGAGCGGCACGTGCGTCGCGGTGATGAGCAGCCCCGCGACGCACGCGGGCCAGAGGATCGTCCAGTCGAGCGTGTGCGGGCTCATTTGGCGAGCACGAGCAGGCGCGCCACGGTGTCGTCGAAGAGACCGAAGAGGTCTTTCGCCTTGTCGGTGCCGCCGACCGTGAAAGGCAGCAGCACGATCGGGATCTTCGCGCGCTCCGACAGCCACTCCGCGGGACGCGGATCGTTGTAGGCCGAGCGCATCACCGCTTTCGCGGGTTGTTTCGCGAGTGTCGCGACGAGCTCGGTCAGGTGCGCGGTCGAAGGCGGTATGCCGGGCTTGGGCTCGAGCGCGCCGCCTTCGCGCATGCCGAGCCAGTTGAGCAGGTACGTGAGATCGCGGTGATACACGACGACGCTCGTGCCTTTCAGCGGCGCGGCTTCCTTCTCCCAGCGCGCCATCGCCTGCTGCCAGCGAGCCTGGAAATCCTTGAGGCGCGACTGGTACTGCGCCGCGTCACCTTTGTCGAGCTCGCTCATGCGATCGGCGAGCGCCACGGCAATTTTTGCGATGTTGCGCGGGTCGAGCTGCACGTGCGGATTGCCGTACGGATGGACGTCGCCCATCGAGCGGTCGACGCGCGACGGCACCTCGAGCATCGTCACCTGGCGCGAAGCCTCGAAGTAACCGGGCCGGCCGGCCTGGATCTTCGGATTGCCCGCCTGCGACTGCACGAGCGGCAGCCAGCCGATCTCGAGCTCCGCGCCGGTGCAGACCAGGAGGTCGGCGCTGCGCGCGCGGGCGATCAGCGAAGGCCGCGCTTCGATGCGGTGGGGGTCCTGCAGCGCGGTGGTCGCGACGTAGATGCTGCCCTTGTCGCCGGCGATCTCTTTGGCGAGCGCGCCCCATTCGGGCTCGCAGGCGAAGATGTTGAGCGCCGCGAGCGCGGGCGTGGCGAAGAGCAAGGCGGCCGCGGCGGCTATGAAGTGAAAGGATTTCATGATCGTCTCTAGAAGCGGTGTGCCCCGTGGGGTCCGAGGCTGTGGATGTACTGGAGGAAAATCTGGTTGTCGGTCCCGCCGACGGCTGACTTGTCGGCGGAGTACTGCAACCGCACCCGGCTGAACTCGCTGGGATTGAATTCGACCATCGCGGTCTGCCGCGTCGGGTCGTGCATGGCGAGCGCGGGAAAGTCCGCGAGCGTCAACGCCCCGCTGTTCACCAGGCCGATGTCGACGGTTCCCCGGCGCAGCGCGTCGTAGCGATAGCCCACCCGCCAGCGCGGCATGAACTGGTACACGCCCTGCGCGTACCAGCCCGACTGCGAGGTGCGCAGGAAATCGGTCATCGCGGGGCCGCCGGTGTTGAACGAAAAATCGCCGTGGTCGCGCGAGCGGAAGTACTCGCCCTGGAGCTTGAAGTTGCGCACCGTCGAATTGCCGTTCGGCGCCCACTTCAACACCCCGTCGACCACCCACACGCGCGAGCGTCCGGAAAAGCTGTTCGTCACCGTCGCGCCCGTCGAATCCAGATCGTCGTAGGTGCGGTTGCGCGAGCCGGTGCGCAGGTACGAGCCGCCCGCGCGCCACGCCCAGCTCTCACCGATGTCGCCGCCCAGGTGCGCGAAGAGCGCGGTCGAGCCGACGCCGTTCTTGCTGCGGTCGTTGCCGGGGAACGCCGCGCCGTTGCCGAGCTCCGCGCCGAACTCGAGGAACAGCGCGGTCGGCGCGAGCCATTTCAACTGCACGCCGTCCTGCTGGTAGCGCCCGCCGAGAAACGCCTTGTAGGCCAGCGGCGCGTCCTGGAAGTCCCACGCGTGCTGGTGGATCTCGTTCTGGTAGCCGATCCCCGACAGGAAGCGGCCGCCTTTCAGCGTGAATCCCGCCGGCAGCGAGGTGGTCTGGAAATACGCTTCCTCGACTTCGAGCTGGTTGTCGGGCGTGAACGAAGCGACGAGCCCGCCGCGGAAATAGGGATCGATGTTGGCGGTGACGATGAGCTCGCTCTCGCCCAGGCCGAAGCTGCGCGGCGGCGGGCCGACTTCGCCGCCCGAAGGCACGAAGCCGCTGATGACGAAGTTGGCCGGGTCCTGCGAGGTGCGCGCGTACGTGCCCTGCAGGATGAGCGAGATCGAAGGGTTGAACGCGTTGACTGCGTCGCGTATCGGCGAAGCCGGCGCGGGCGGCGGCGCGCTCGCCTGCGGCGGTGGCGGCGCGGCCGCCTCGGGCTTCGCTGCCGCGCGCGCTTCGGCGTCCGATAATCGCTTTTCGAGCGCCTGCAGGCGCTCTTCGTAATTCTTCTTGAGGTCTTTCATCTCCTCGCGCACGCGCGCGAGGTCGCTTTCCTGCGGGAAAGCGGGTGTCGCAAAGGCGAGCGTGAGAACGCTCGCCGATGCGATGAAACGGAATCCGGGCATGTCGCCTCTCCGTGTACATGAGGAAAAGCCGCGGCGAAAAGCGCCGCGGTCCACGTGTTCAGGAAAGGGCCGGAGGACCTCGCGAGCGCGCGGGGAGCGCGTGAGCCGATACCGGAAGCGAAAGCTCGCTGTGGAACGCGTGAGCTTGCGCGTCGGCGAGCACGAACGTGAAGCCGCTGACCGCGCCGCCTCCGATCACCTGCCCGAGCGCGGCGTCGAGCGCGCAGAGCTTGGAGGCGTGCGGCAGCGACTTGCTATGGCCCGCCGCGCGATCGGTGACGTGCTGTGCCGCATGCGGGTTCGCCGCGTGCCACACCGAATGCCATAGGCCGACCTGCTGCGCGAAGAGCAGCAGCGCGCACAGCACGCCGAGCAGCGCTCGTGCGGTTGCGGTCGGCGGACGGCGGCGGATCATGACGGCGGAACCATAGCACAACCGCCCAACCGGAGGGGTTGGCAAAAGACGGGCGAGGCGACTATTCTCGACTGGGCGCAGGCTCCGGACGCGGTGCTGATCAGAAGAAGAGCGAAGATGGACGAGCTCGACGCAAGGATCGAATCGCTGATACGCGCGAACCGCCTGCGCGATGCAGGCCAGGCGCTGGCGAAGGCCATTCCTGTCGAGCGCGGCGACCTGCGCGACGAGGCCATCGCGTGGATCGGCCGCCTCGCCCAGACCGATACGCAGCGCCGCCTCGAAGAGCTCTCCGCCGACGATTACCTGAAGGCGCGCGCGAAGCTCGCGCGGCAACTGCTCGAGCTGCGGAGGGCGCTCAACGAGCCCGCCGTGCCCGCGCCGGCGCCCGGCATCGCGGCCGATCGCATCACGAGCGTCTTCATCTCCTACAGCACGCGCGACACCGCGGTCGCGATCGAGCTGAGCGAAGCGCTGCGCCGGCACGGCGTCGACGTGCGCATCGACCGTGAAGCGGTGCGGCCGGGCGCGGACTTGCGCGACTTCATCCGCGAGTCCGTCCGCAGCACCGCGGCAACCGTTTGCATCGTGTCGGAAGCGAGCCTGCTGTCGGGCTGGGTCGCTCAGGAAACCGTCCTCGCGCTGGCGGCGCTCGAGCTCGCTGCGCCCCGCCCGTTCATCGCGTGTTATCTGGACGACTCGTTTCTCGACCCCGGCTTTCGTCTGAAGGCGACGCTGCAGATCGACGCCCGGCTGGGCGAGATCGAAACGCTGTTCCCGCAGTACGCGGCGAACCGCCTCGACACGAACGACCTCAACGCCGAGAAGTCGCGCCTGTTCGAGCTTCGCAACCAGCTCGGCGCGATCCTCGAGCGATTGCGCGCATGCCTGTGCCTCGACCTGCGGCCCGCCGCGCGCGCTGCAAGCGTGGAGCGCCTCGTTCGATCGCTTTCCGGCCCGGCGGCGCACGCATGAATCAGTCGCACGACTTCGTCGAGCGTTCGCTCGAAGTGAGAAATCTCATCGCCACGAGCGATCTGGCCGCGGCGATCCGCAAGGCGATGGACCTCGTCAAGGATTTCTCCGGCCGCGAGGACCTCGACGAAGTGACGGTCTACAGCATGACGCTGCGCGAGATCGAAGGCGCGCACCGCAGGGAAGAGCTCAAGTTCGACGAAGTGGTCGACCGCAAGAAGAAGCTCGCGCGGCAGGTGCTCGGCCTGCTCGGCGCGATCGAATCTCAATTGCTCGAGCCCGCCGCCGCATGACCACGACCGCCGAAGACATGGACGTCGGGATCAATCAGTCCGCGACGGCGCTGCAGGAAGACATCGCCGGGGGCAGCGTGCCGATACGCGCGTTCGCCGAGTTCGCGGAGCGCTACGCGCTCGACCCCAAGCTGCGCGACGAAGCGATCGTGCTCGGTTTCACCGTGTCCGCCGCGGGCGAACGGAACCCCGAGGTCGCCGCCGAGATGCTCGGCCTGATCGAGCGCATCGTCGGCGACTTCTACCAGCGCAACGGCGCCCGCGTGCTCGAGGATCGCTTCAGGAAGCGCGAAGAGGCGAACGAGCGGCTGCGGCGCGATTCCCCGGCGGGCGAGATCGCCGTCGAAGCCCGGGGGATCACCAAGGCGTATCGCGGCTCCGATTTCAAGCTCGGGCGGCTCGACCTCACGCTCCGGCTCGGCGAGGTCACCGGCGTCGTCGGTCAGAACGCGCACGGCAAGACCACCCTGCTTCGCATCATCGCCGGCGAGCTCCTGCAGGACGAAGGCACGCTCGCCTATCCCGCGCTCGGCGAGAGCGGCGAATCGATCGACTGGGTGCACGTGAAGGAGCAGCTCGCCTACGTGCCCCAGGAGCTGCCGCCGTGGCGCGGCGCCTTGCGCGCGACGCTGCACTTCGAAGCCGCCATTCACGGGATCCGCGGCGCGGACAACGAGCGCGAGGTCAATTTCATCGTCGAGCGCCTCGGCCTCGGCGAGCACCTCGACAAGAAGTGGAACCAGCTTTCGGGCGGTTACAAGCTGCGCTTCGCGCTCGCGCGGGCGCTGGTGTGGAAACCGCGAGTGCTCATCATGGACGAGCCGCTGGCGAACCTCGACGTCAAGGCGAAGAACGTCCTGTTGCAGGACGTGCGCGAGCTCGCGTCGTCGTATCGCTACCCGATCGCGGTCCTCATGAGCTCGCACGAGCTGCACTCGCTCGAATCGGTCTGCGATCAGATGGTGTTCCTGCGCGAAGGCAACGTGCTCTTCGTCGGCCCCGCGGAAGCCGTCGCAGGCGAGCGCACCACCAACGAGTTCGAGCTCGGGACGTCGATCGCGCTCGCCGACCTTCAGCGCCGTCTGGAAGGCACGGGGGTCACCGAAGTCCGCGAGGAAGGCATGTGCTACCTGGTGACGACCGAGCGTCACGTCGATCCGCACGCCCTGCTGCGCGCGCTGCTCGAACAGGGTGTCGACATCTCGTATTTCCGCGACAACTCGCACTCGGTGCGGCGTCTGTTCACGTGAGGCTGCGCCGTGCTCGCCTGGCTTGATCGAACCGTCGAGCATGCGAGCCGGCTCGTACCGGACGCGGTCTGGCACGTCGATCACTGGATGCTCATGCGCTGGCCGCTGCTGTGGCGCAGCCGGCTGGTGCCCATCCTGTGCCTCACGGTCCCGCTGACGGTCGCAAGCGCGGCGATCGGCCTGCGCCACGACATGTCGACGCAGACCGTATGGACCGAAGGGGAGCTGCGCTACGTCGTCGACGTCTTCGCGCTCGCGATGGTGACCCTGGCCGGTGTATGGGCGCGGGTGCAGGGGCAGTACCCGCTCGGGGAGCGGCCGCTGCGCGACTACGTGGTCGCGGCGATGTGCAGCTTCGTCGCGCTGCTCACCTTCCTGGCGCCGCCGGCGGCGCTGTACGGCGGGCTCAGCATGCGCATCGCCGAGGTGATGACGCCGGCCGCGCTGCATGAGGAGCTGGAGTACCATACCCGGCACGGATTCTGGTGCTGCACCCGCGCTTTCACGCTCGCGGAGGCGCAGGCCGAAGGCGCGAAGCTGGACGCGAAGCTCGCGATGTTCGGTCTGAAGTCCGAAGGACGCCTGTATACCGGATCGATGTCGGGTTTCGTGACGCCCGTCGCGTGCGATCTGTCCGGCCTCATCTGCCTGGACGTGAGAGACAAGGGCGGCGCGCTGCGGCCTTTCCTGCTGCGCGACCGTCTGATCGCCATCCAGAGCCATCAGTCGATGGCGCAGGGCGACGTTCCCCATTTCGCGGTCGCGTCCGGCAGCCACCTCAAGCGATGGCTCGTCGCGCTGCTCGCCGCCGCGGTGGCCGTCGTCATGCTCGGGATACGGCGCCGCGCCGTCTCGACGACGCTGAGCGATCTCGCCGCGCGCGTGCGGTCCGCGGGCGGCGGCATCGCGGTGTCGCGGCCGGCGTGGTTCCGGCGCTTCGACGAGCGCGCGCTGCTCAACTCGCCGTCGGTCTGGGCAACGCGCGTGCACGTGTTTCTGCCGCTCAGCTTCGCTTCGGCTGTCGCGTTGTCGCTGCTGCTCGCCTACGTCGCCGGCGGCAACGCGGACGCTCGCGAGATGGGTATGCTGGTCATGTCGTGTCTGGTCGCGCTCACGACCGGCTACTGGCTCTTCATGTCGCGCCGCCACCTCATCCCCGCCACCACGGCAAAGGCCGTGCGGCGCGTCACCGGACTGTATCTGCTGGCGCTGGTGCCCGCGCCCGTGGCGTGCGCGCTGTCGCTCGGCTTCGCCGAAGACCTGTTCGTATGGCTGCTCGGGTTCGCGTCGATGCTCGCTCTGGCGGGCGTTTACGCGCATCTGGTCGACGTGCGCAGCGCGGTCTGGGGAACGATCGCGGCGGTGTTTTCGCTGCTGTTCGCGGTCGCGCTGCTGTTCTTCGGCCAGGTCACGTTCCTGGTCCTCGTGCTCGCGTGGCCGGTGCTCGCATGGCTGCTGCCGAGACGCGCCCGCGGCAACTTGCACAAAGCGCGCAGAAGGCGGCTCGCCGTGAACGCGATCGTGTTCACCGCGCCCTGCATCACGCTGGTGCTCACCGCAGTGCTGGTCGCGGTCGCCGCTTCGCTGCTGCCGGGTGCGTTGAAAGGCGCGCTCGAGGTTGCGGCACTGCCGTTGGCGATCGCGCTGACGCTGGGGGTCTTTCTGCCGTCGTCATTGGCGGTGCTCGCGCGACTGCGCTTCCAGCCCAGGCGCGAGTGACTTGCGCGTCTAGCCCCTGGCGAGCACCCGGGCGATGTCGGTCTCGTGCGCCCGCCACGCCGGCAGCAGCGCCGCGAGCATGCCGACGACCAGCGCGCCGGCGACGATCCACAGCTCGTTGGGATTCCAGATCCAGCCGGTGATGCCGACCTGCTGGAAGCGCAGCGCGAAGCCGAGGAGCGAAGTGAGGATGTGCCCCAGGAGGATGCCGAACGCGGCTCCGACCGCAGCCATCAGCACGCCTTCGAAGAGCAGCAGCAGCATGAGCTGGCCGGGGCTCGCACCCAGCGCGCGCATGATCGCAAGATCGTAACGGCGCTCGTTCAGCGCGGTATACAGCCCGATGAACACCGACAGGCCCGCGGCGATCACGAGCACGATGGCGAACCCCCGCAGCACGCGCATGCCGACCACCATGACGCCGAAGAGCCGCGCGGTCTCGAGCGTCGGGGACGCCGCCTGCAATTCCGGAAAGGCGTTGATCGCCCGCGGCAGCGTCGCGCCCGCGAGCGGCGTCGCGTAGCGGATCAGCAGCGCCGACAGCTCGCGCCCGCCGTCCACGCGCGGCTCGGCGACGAGGTTGTCGGTCTTCATGTTCTCGTGGAGCTGCCAGATGCTTCCGACGTCGGTGAGGATGAGGTGATCGAGCACCGTCCCGGTCGGCCACAGCACGCCGACCACGGTGAACGGGTTCTCGTTGTGCGCCAGCGCGGTCTGGTGTCCGGGACCGTGGTTCACGGTGAGCGACCAGCCGACGCGCATGCCGGTGCGCGCGGCGACCTCGTCCCCGATCACCGCCTGCAGCGGACCGCTCCACAGCGCGCCGTCGCGCAGCCGGCCGCCGTAATGGCTGATGTAATCGTGCGTGGTGCCGATCACGCGAAAGCCGAGATAGTTGTCCTGGATGACGATGGGCAGCGCCTGCTTCACCTCCGGGCGCGACGCGATCTGCTGCGCCTGCGTCCACCCGAACGCGCCGGTCGGCACGTCGAGCTGATACACGCTCGACAGGATGATCTGCAGCGCGCTTCCCTTGGAGCCGACGACGAGATCGATGCCGCGTGCGTCGACGTGCATGCGGTCTTCCAGCTGCGCGGCGGTGAGCACGAGCAGCGTGATGGCGGCGACGCCGAAGCCGAGCAGCACGATGTTGAGCAGCGTCGAGAGATTGCGCGCGCGCAAGTACGCGAGGCTGATCCCGGCGAGCGTCACGTCAGCGGTCCCAGCATGAACTGGTTCTTGAAGCGCGCGCGGATGCGCTGGTCGTGCGTGGCGATCATGAGGGTCGCGCTGCACGCCTTCGCCTGCGCTTCGAGCAGATCGAGCGTCTGCATGCAGTGCTCGTCGTCGAGGTTGGACGTCGGCTCGTCGGCGAGCAGCACGGTCGGGCGGTTGACGACGGCGCGCGCGACCGCCACGCGCTGCGCCTGGCCGAACGAGAGCTCGTGCGGATACGCTTCGGCCTTGTGGCGCATGCCGAGGTCGTCGAGCACCTCGTGCACGCGCGAGAGGTTCTCGCCCAGGCCCGAGAAGAACTGCGCCATCAGCAGGTTCTGCGCGACGGTGAGGCTGCCGACGAGGTGCAGGCGCTGGAGCACGATGCCGATGTGGCGCCCGCGGAAACGGCCGAGCTGCGCGGTCTTGAGCTTGCCCAGCGCGTTGCCCGCGACGATCACTTCGCCGAAGCTCGGTTTGAGAAACCCCGCGAGGATGTGGAGCAGCGTGGTCTTGCCGCTGCCCGACGGTCCGAGCACCAGCCAGTGCTCGCCCTGCTCCGCGAGCCAGTCCCGCACCTTGAGCGCATCGACCCCGTTGTACGCGTGCCGTACGTCGCGAAGCTGGAACATGGGGCGCGTTAAGCGGCGTCGCGCAGGGCGCTGGCCGGGTCCTGCACGGCGCCGGCCGCACAAAGGTTCAGTCCCCTCGCGAGCGCCTCGCGCGGCAGGTTGCGGCCGATGAAGACGATGACGCTCTCGCGCGCCTCCCCTTCAGCCCAGCGGCGCCCGGCATCGCAGCCGACCAGCCTCTGCACGCCCTGGAGCACGATGCGCTCGGTGCGGCCCTCCACGTCGAGCACGCCCTTGTAACGCAGGAGGTCGTCCCCGAAGCGCTCGATCGCGAGCCCGAGGAATTCCTCGATCCTGGTCAGGTCGAGCGATGCGGCGCTGCGCCAGACGAACGACGCGATGTCGTCTTCGTGGCGATGCGCATGGGGCTCGTTCAGGAAATGCGGATCGATCCCGAGCGCGCCGTCGAGCTCGAAGCCGCCGAGGTCGAGGACGTCGCTCGCATCGCCAGCGCCGTGCACCGAACGCTTCAGCGGCGCGCGCGCGTTCATGCGCCGCAGACGCACGGCGAGCGCCTGCACGTCGCACTCGGCGGCGAGGTCGGTCTTGGTGACGAGCAGCCGGTCGGCGAAGCCGACCTGCCTGCGCGCTTCGCGCTGCGCGTCGAGCGTCGATGCGCCGTGTACGGCGTCGACCAGGGTCACGATGCCGTCGAGCCGATAGCGCTGCGTCACGTCGGGCTCGACGAAGAACGTCTGCGCGACCGGCCCCGGGTCGGCGACACCGGTCGTCTCGACGACCACGCGGTCGAAGCGTAGCTCGCCGCGGTCGCGCTTGCCTGCAAGCTCGCTCAAGGATCGCGTGAGATCGCCGCGGACGGTGCAGCAGATGCAGCCGTTCGCCATCTCGACGATCTCGGCGCCCGTCGCATCGAGCAGCAGAGCGCCGTCGATGCCGACTTCGCCCAGCTCGTTCTCGATCACCGCGATGCGCTCGCCGTGAGCGGCGCGCAGCAGGCGGTTGAGCAGCGTGGTCTTGCCGCTGCCCAGAAAGCCGGTGAGTATCGTGACGGGAACGAGCTCGGCGTGTGCCATGAAGGAGGATAGCCAGTGCCGTGGAGTTCGCGGCAACGTGTTGGCGGCGCAGGCGAATTGTATACTGCACGCGATGAAGCGCCTGCTCGTCGGCCTCGTCAAAGCTTACCGCTATTTCCTCAGTCCGCTGCTGGGTCCGTCGTGCCGTTTCTATCCGACGTGCTCGGCGTACGCCGTCGAGGCGATCGACACGCACGGCGCGATCAAAGGCTCGTGGCTCGCATTGCGGCGGATAATGAAGTGTCATCCGTGGCATCCGGGCGGCGTCGATCCGGTGCCTCCGCGACGGCGCTGAAGCAACCGCGCGAGCGGGGACAGGCGTGCGCCGCGACTATAATCCGCCGGTCCGCAAGCACCGCACCATCCATGGCTATCGCGCTTTTCCACGCACGCATGCTGCGCCGTTCGATCGGCGTCGCGGCCGCCGCGCTCGCTTTCGCGAGCCCGGCGGTGCACGCCGCCGAGACTGCCGCGCCGACGCTCGCCCTGCCGCAAGTGGTCGCGCACGCGCTCTCGGTGCAGCGCTACGGCGAAGTCGGGCGCGCGCGCAACGCCCTCGACGCCGCGTCCGGCGCGGCGCTGATCGCCGAAGGGGCGTTCGACTGGTCGCTGCGCTCGCGGACCGGTTACGACCGCATCTGGCAGCCGGGCATCAACAACAACTTTCTCACCGCCGACGTGCAGACGTTCAACGTGCTGTCGTCGACGCTGTATGCCGAGCGCCAGTTCCAGAGCGGCATCCGCGTACGCCCGGGTTTCATCGTCACGCGCGAGCCCGACAACTTCCGATCCGATCTGGCGAGGCTCGGCAACCGTCCGCTGCTCCAGGTCGACGTGCCGCTCGACCGCAACTTCGGCGAGCCGCCCGACACGCTGCGCCTCCAGGCGGCCCAGTCCGACGTCGAAGCCGCGAGGAGCGATACCGAGCTCGCGCGGCAATCTCACCTGCACCGCGTGATGAGCGCGGTCTGGACGCAGATCGCGGCGCGCGAGAAGGTGAGCGTCAATCGCGAGCTCGCCGGCCGGCTGGAAGACGTCGCCGAGCGCACCGCTAAGCTCGCGCGCGCCGGGGAAGCGGCCTCGCTCGCCGCGGACGAGCTCAGGAGCCGCGCGGCGCTCGCCCGCGCGCTCGCCGAGCGCGACTCGATCGACGTCACCGCGGCGCGACTCCAGCTCGCGACCCTGATCGGGGTGGCGCCCGAGAGCTTCGGCGGGGTGGCGGGCGACCTGCCCCGCGTCACGAGCGCGACGATCCAGCGCCGGAGGCTATCCGAGTACGTCGACGAAGCGATGAAGAGACGGCCGGAGCTGCGCGGCTACACCAACCGCGTGCAGGCCGCGAAGCTGCGCGGGCTCGTCGGCGAGCGCGAAGTCGATTCCCAGCTCACGCTGACGGTCGGTCACGATCGCCTCCTCCTCAACTACTACACGCCGCTCGGCGACAACCGGCGCAAGGGCGCGCAGCAGCAGGCGCTCGCCGGCGTCAACGCCGCGGAGGACAACCTCGAGGAAGCGCGCCAGCGCGTGCGCGTCGAGACCGAGCTCGCGCTCGAGAAGCTCGTCGCGTCGAGGACGGCGATCGATCGCGCGAATGCGGCGCTCGGCACGACGCGCGAGCGCCTGCAGCTCGTCGAGATGCTCGTCGACAACGGGCGCCAGGCGCCCGCATCGCTCGCCGACGCCGCCGATCAGTTCGCGTCGGCGCGCCGCCAGACCATCGACGCGAGCCTCATCTACGCGCTCGCGCTCGCCGACTTCAGGCGCGCGACCGGCGCGATACCCGACGGCGGCGCCGAGCCCGCGACGATCGCCGCGCTCTTCCTCTCCGAGCAGCCTTAAGCAACGTGTCCGCGGGCGCCGTCGTCGCCGCGTGGGCGCTCGCCGTATTCGGAACCGGCGCCGTGATCATCGGCCTCTACGGCCTGCGCGAGCCCGCGAAGGCCCGCGAGCTGTGGGCCGTATACGCCAGCACCCTCGCCATCGCCGCGGCGCTGCTCGTCCCGCTCGCGCTCCATCCGCTGGTGTTCACGCTCGTCGTCGCCGCAGGCGCGTGGCGCGGCGCGATCGAGCTCGCGACGACTTACGATCTTCGCCCGGACACGCCGAGGCGGCTCGCGATCGCCGGCGGCGCGCTGCTCGCGGCGGGGTGGGGGAGCACGCAAGGCGACTCGGCCGCGGCGCTGTATATCGCGACCGCGGCGCTGGTCGCGATCGCGGGACCCGTCTACGTCCGGGCCTTCAGCGGTAAGCCCTCGGGCATCGCGGCGTGGCTCGCCACGCTGACCTTTCCCCTGCTTGCGGCCGCTCACCTCTCGCACCTCGCCCATCTTCACAACGGCTTCACATGGATCGTCCTGCTCTACGCCACCGTCGAGACCCAGGACTCCGCCGCCTATCTCTTCGGGCGCTTGTTCGGCCGCCGGCTGCTGCTGCCGCGCCTCTCGCCGAAGAAGACCGTCGCCGGCGCGGTCGCCGGCGCGCTGTGCGGCCTTGCCCTCGGCGCCGCGGGCGCCTGGGGGCTGCTCGACCTCGCGCCGGCCGCCGCGCTCGCGCTGGCCGCGCTCATCGTCGCGGCCGGCTTCTGCGGCGATCTCTATACCTCGGCGCTCAAGCGCGGGGCCGGCGTCAAGGATTTTCCGGCCGTGACGACCCTTCACGGCGGTATCCTCGATATCTACGATTCGACGCTGTTCGCGGCCGTCGTTCTCTCTTCAACGATCTATATAATCGCGCCATGGACGTCCTAGAACAGTTGAAAGCGCTCGCCGCTCGTGAGCTGGCGATAGACACGAGCAAGTTCGAGCCGCAAACACCGCTCGCCGATCTGCACATCGATTCACTCGCCTTCGTCGACTTCCTCTTCAAGGTCGAAGAGGAGTTCGGCATCCGGGTCCCGGATTCGAGCGTCACCGACATGAAGACCGTCGGCGACCTGGAACGCTCGATCTCCGAGCTCGTCGCCGCCGCCCCCGCCAAGAGCTGACCCCCTATACAGCGCATGCCATGAAACGCGTCGCGATCACCGGCGCAGGCATCGTGTCGCCGCTCGGCATGACGCTCGCCGATTTTCGCAGCGCGCTCGCAGCCGGCCGCTCCGGTATCGCGCGGCTGCCGGCCGAAGCGGCCAGGAGCTCGGGGGTGGAGGTCGTCGCGGCCGTCGACTGGGACCCGTCGATGTGGATCGCGCCGCAGGAAGCGTCCCTGCTCGATCGCGGCACGCAGTTCGCGATCGCCGTCGCGGCGCAGGCGATCGAAGCCAGCGCGCTCGACCTCGACGCCGCCGACCGCGACCGCATCGGCGTCTCCTGGGGCACCGGCATGGGCGGCGCGCAGACGCTCGAGGCCACCTACGAGACGTCGTTTCGCGGCTCGCGCCTGCGCCCGCTCACCGTCGTGACCGGCATGGCTAACGCGGCCGGCTCGAACGTCTCGCTGCGCCATGGCCTGCGCGGTCCCTTCGCGAACTACTCGACCGCGTGCTCGTCCTCGGCGATGGCGATCGGCGAGGCGATGCGCACGATCGCCGCCGGGCGCGCCGACGCGATGGTCGCGGGCGGCTCGGAAGCGCTGCTGACCCCGGTGACGCTGGCGGCGTGGAACGCGCTGCGCACGCTCGCACCGGCCGACGCGCAAGATCCTGCCGCGAGCTGCAAGCCTTTCGACAAGCGCCGCCTCGGTCTCGTGCTCGGCGAAGGCGCCGCGGCCTTCGTGCTCGAGAACGAAGCGCACGCGAAAGCGCGCGGCGCACGCATCCACGGTTACATCAGCGGCTACGGCAACAGCTCCGACGCGATGCACATCTCGCGCCCCGACGCGGCGGGTCAGGCGCGCGCGATCCGCGAAGCGCTCGCCGAAGCGCGCGTACAACCGGGCGACGTGGGCTATATCAACGCGCACGGCACCGCGACCATGGTCGGCGACATCGTCGAGACCGAAGCGATCAAAGCGGTTTTCGGAAGCTCGGGCGTGCGCGTGAGCTCGACCAAGTCGATGCACGGCCACCTCCTCGGCGGCGCGGGCGCGCTCGAGCTGGCCGCCGCGCTCCTCGCGCTGGAGGAAGGCGTGCTGCCGCCGACGGCGTTTCTCGAATCGCCCGATCCGGCGTGCGATCTCGACCACGTCGCAAGAGTAGCGCAGCGCGTGACGCCGCCTCACGCGGTGATGTCCAACTCCTTCGCCTTCGGCGGCTCCAACGTCGTGCTCGTCGCGACGCGCGAGTGATCATGGCCTTCGGGCGGCTCAAATCGCGCTGGCAGGCGCTCAGGAAGCGCTACAGCGACATCATGCTGAGCCACAAGGAGGCGACGCGCACGCTGCTGCGCATCCGGCTCGAGCTCTTCCTGTCGCGCGCGGCGAAGCTCACGTTGCCGTCGAGCGACGATCCCGCGGTCTCGATCATCGTCATCACCTACAACCAGCCCGAGCTCGTCTACGGCTGTCTCGCGTCGATCGCCGAGACGCTGCAGCCGGGCGCGCTGCCGGTCGAAGTGATCGTGCTCGACAACGGCTCGAGGCGCGAGACGCTTCAGGTGCTCGCCGCCGTCGACGGGGCGAAGCTCATCCACAGCGCGACCAACCTGCACTTCCTGCGCGGCGTGAACCTCGCGGCCAAGCACGCGCGGGGACGGCACATCCTGCTCCTCAACAGCGACGCGCAGCTCGTGCCGGGGACGCTCGAAGCGGCGGTGCGCACGCTCGAAAGCGCGCCCGACATCGGCGCGGTCGGCGCGCGCATCGTGCTCCCCGACGCGACGCTGCAGGAAGCCGGCTCGATCATCTGGAACGACGGCGGGTGCCAGGGCTACGGGCGTGGGCACAAGGCGAACGACGGCGAATTCATGTCCCGCCGCGACGTCGATTACTGCTCGGGCGCGTTTCTCCTGACCCGGCGTGCGCTGTGGGAACGGCTCGGCGGCTTCGACGAGCGCTACGCGCCCTGCTATTACGAAGAGACCGACTACTGCGTGCGCCTCTGGGAGTCGGGCTACCGCGTCGTCTACGAGCCCGATGCGGTGATCCTGCACTACGAGTTCGGCTCGAGCTCGATGTCGCAGGGGGTGTCGTGGATGACCTCCAACCTGGAGAAGTTCCGCGAGCGTCACGCACCCTGGCTCGCCCGGCAGCATCCGTCGTCCACGCGGCACGTGGCGGCGCGCGCGCGCCCGTCCTCCGCGCTGCGCGTGCTGGTCGTCGAGGACCGCGTGCCGCACATCCGCTGCGGCGGCGGCTATCCGCGCGCGAACGCGCTGCTGCGCGAGCTCCATGCGGCCGGGGCGGCGGTGACGCTGTTTCCGACGGCGCAGGCCGAGGAAGACTGGCCGGAAGTCCGCAACACCGTCGATCCGGCGATCGAGACGCTCGTCGAGCACTCGGCGGCAACCTTCGCGGACTTCATCGCCGAACGCCGCGGTCTCTTCGACGCCGTCATCGTGTGCCGCCCGCACAACATGGAAACCTTCGCCGACGCGTTGAAGCGCGTGCCCGACGCCGTCGGCGACGCCGCGGTGTTCTACGACGCCGAGGCCCTGTTCGCGCCGCGCGCGGCGGTCTGGCGCGAGATCATCGGCGAGGCGTCGCAGCCCGGCCAGGCCGAGCGCGAGCTCGCGGCGGAGATCGCGCTCACCCGTCCCGCGCACGCGGTGATCTCGGTGTCGCCGCACGAGCGCGCGATCTTCGAAGCGAACGGCGTGCAGCGCTCGTGGGTGCTCGGCCACGCGCTGCCCGCGCGCCCGACGCCCGCGTCTTTCGACGCCCGCATGGGGTTCGTGTTTCTCGGCGCGCTCTACGACGACGAATCGCCCAACGCCGAGAGCCTGCGCTGGTTCGCCGCGGAGATCCTGCCGCGCCTGCGCGAGATCATGGGATCGCCGGTGAAGCTCGCGGTCGTCGGCGGCGTCGAGGCGTATTCGATCAAGGCGCTCGCGCCGGAGGTCTTCGAGCTGCTCGGCACGGTCGACGACCTGGCGTCGGTCTTCGACCGCTATCGGGTGATGATCGCGCCGACCCGCATCGCCGCCGGCATCCCCCACAAGGTGCACGAGGTTGCGGCGCTCGGCGTGCCGGTCGTGACGACCGACCTCATCGCGACGCTCCTCGGCTGGACGCCGGGACGCGACGTGCTCGCGACTTCCGATCCCGCGGAATACGCACGGCTCTGCGCTCGACTGCACGACGACCGCGAGCTGTGGCGACGCGTGCGGGATTCCGCGCTGGAGCGCGTGCGGACCGACTGCTCGCCGGTGGCCTTCCGGCGGACGGTGCGCGAGATACTGGCTGCGGTTCCGGAGATTCGGACGCGGAAAAAGGTGACGGATAAAACGGTGACGGGTGAGGCGGTGACGGGTAAAGCGGTGGCGGACACCCGCTGACTCATGATCACTGCGGTCCTCAACGGCCGTTTGGGCAACTGGCTGTTTCAGTACGCCGCGGCGCGGTCGCTGGCGCTCGATCGGAGCACCGACGTTTCACTCGAGGTCTCGCGCTACACGAGCTGGCGGCATCCGTTCGCGGGGCCGGTGAGACGCGCGCTCGGCTTCTTCAGCCTGCAAGCGCGTTACACGCGCGGAAACCGGCATGCCGCCGGGCACAGCGAGAACGGCTGGGGTTACGACCCGCGCTTTCACGAGCTGCCCGGCGCCACGAGCCTTCGCGGCTATTTCCAGAGCCCGCGCTACTGGCGCGGCCATGAAGCGACGATCCGTGCGGACTTGCAGCCGTCGCGTCTGCCAGGCGAGCGCGAGTTCGAAAGCCTGGTCTCGGACATCGAGCACAGTGTATCGGTCGCGCTGCACGTGCGCCGCGGCGATTACCTGACGACCGAGCGCGAGCTGCACTTCGTCTGTACCGACGCCTACTACGCACAGGCGCTCGACCACATCCGCGAGCGCGTGAGCGATGCCCGGGTGTTCGTGTTCTCCGACGATCCGGCATGGTGCCGGAGTCGCTACACCGACAGCGCGCAGGTCGTCGAGCTCGCGGCGTCGCAGACGGAGCCCGGCCTCGACCTCCACCTCATGAGCCGCTGCAAGCACCACATCATCAGCAACAGCACCTACTCGTGGTGGGGCGCGTGGCTCGGGACACACGGCGGCCAGATCGTCTGCGCACCCGAACGCTGGTTCAACGACGACGCGATGAACGCGCTCGCGATGCGCGACACCGTTCCCGCGGCGTGGCACCGGATTCCGCTCGAGCTTCAGCCCGCCTGACGGAAATACGCGTGATCCTTGTCCAGCGCGACGATGACCGGCGTGAGATGCCTGAGGTGCGGCCAGTGCGATTCGGGATAGCAGTACGCGGGTGTCAGCCGCTTCGGCGGGTGCGCGTGCAGGTAGCGGTTGAGGTGGCTTTCGTCGTGCCAGACCGCCATCACGCCGTTCTCGAGGTCGGTGTCGATCGCGTCGCGCAGCGTCCGCGCCATGTCGAGGAACGCGCCGGTGCGGCCGCCGTTGAAGCCGCCGGCATAGTAATAGCGGTGTGCCGTGTCGGTGATGCACGCGGTCGAGCGCGGATCGCGCTCGAACGGCAGCTTCGCGTGCGGCAGCGGCCGCGCCGACCAGCGCCCGCCGGTGCACGCGTCGAGCGCGCGCGACGCGAAGCCCCGATGGCCGCGCCAGAATCCCGGATGCTCGACCGCCACGAGGCGCTCGGTCTCGTCCGGCAGGATCGCATCAAAGCAGCGCGCCACGAAGCGCATGTCGACGTCAACGAAGAACAGATAGTCCAGCCCGCGAAAAAGGGCGGCGTACTCGCGGAAGTAGCGATAGCGATTCAGCGTCACCAGCGGCCACGGCTCGTGCTCCACCGCGAGCGCGGTCGCGCCGGGTTCGACGGCAGGCGCATCGGTGAAGACGTACAGCGACAGCGAGGCGTCCGGAAAGAAATGCTCCCGCGCGCTCTCGAGCAATCCCGGCAGCAGCTCGACGTAACGCCCGGTCGCGATCGTCGCGAGGCCGATGGAAAGCCCGCTCATGCCGCCTGTTTCCATGCATAGCCGCACGCTTCGATGTGCGGCCGCCAGAACTCGGGCGCGATGTACGGAAAGCCGTGGCAGCCGAACGGCAGCGCGCGTCCGTTGCGTTCGTACGCGAGCGCCGGGTCGGTCTCGAACGAGAACGCCAGCGCCTCGCGGTACGGCGCGGTCGTGAAGAACGGCAGCTTGTCGCAGTTCTGGCCCCAGAAGCCGTCTTCGTTGACGTGCATGAGGTGCGTGAGGGCGAGCGGCAGGAAGTCGTCGGACTGCATGATGCGGTCGAGACGACCGGTGCGGCCGAGCCAGTCGCTCGAGCGCTTGCGCAGCAAGCCGTGCCGTCGCCACGCCAGCGCGAGCCGCTGCGGCACGCGGGACTGCGGCAGCTGCAGTACGCGCAGCGCGGATTCCACCTTGCGCAGCGAGAAGCCGCCGTTGCCGACGATCCGTCCGCGCGACGGATCGTGCAGCCAGGGCGCGCCGATATAGTCGTAACCGAGCGCGCAGAAGCGATCCAGCTCGTCCGCGAAGGCGAAAGCGTCGAGCTGGTGGATGAGGATGTACTCGTGCGCTTCGAAGCGCCGATAGAAATTCTCCGAGAGCAGCAGCGCGTTGTACGTCCCGCTCGACCGGAAGTACGGCGCCGCGAAGCGCTCGACGCAGGCGGCCGCGCCCTCGCGTTCGGCGATGGCTTTTGCGCGCGCCACATCGAGCCCGTCGGGCGCGACGAACGCGACGGCGTGGCGCGAAAGAAGGCGGCAACACTGGGTCAGCGCGATCGTCTCGGCGGGATCGAGCGACTCGCGATACAGCGGCACGACGACGAGCGCGCTCACGATGATGCGGTCCGATGCATGCGCCGATTTTCGCATGGCGGCCGGTATCATACGGGCCATGATCGAAGCGCTGCCCGTCGTTCACTGGATCAACCTCGACCGCTCCGAAGCGCGGCGCGAGCGCATGCAGGCGCGGCTCGATGCGCGTGGCATCGCGAACGTGCGCGTGCGCGCGGTCGACGGCGCCGACGCCCGCGCGACCGATGCGCTGATCGCGTCGCGCGCCAACTCGCGCTACAACGCCGCGACCATCGCGTCGCACTTCGAAGCGATGGCGCTCGCGCTCGAGCAGGGGCTCGAGCGTGTGCTGATCATGGAAGACGACACCACGTTCGAGCCGTACGACGCATGGCCCGGGGGGTACGAAGCGATCGCGGCCGAGCTGCCCGACGAATTCGGCGCGATCGCGCTGTGCATCGCGGAGCTGCCGAAGAACCTCGACGCGCTGTTCCGCCGCGCGCGCCTGGTGCATCCGCTGCGGCGGCGCGCCTACTGGTCTGCGGGCGCGTACGTGATCACCCGCGCCGGCATCGAGCGGCTCTTCGCGCGCTATCGCCGCAACGGCCGCTACGACGTCACCGGCTTTCGCGGCCACCAGCACGCGTACGAGGTGATCATGCGCACGCTGCAGGCCGAGAAGCTCCCCGGCCCGTATCTGTCGCGCGTGCCGCTCTTTCTCTTCGAAGGCGACGACAGCGAGATCCACGAAGACCACCTGTGGGAGCACTGCCTCGCGCGCGACTACCTGCGCGAGCACTACCTCGCGCTCATCCGCGGCACCTATCGCTCGCCGTTCGCGCTGCCGGCGCGGCTCGCCCGCGCGTGGTCGCGGCTGCGCGGCGCGGCGTCGTAGCCGGCGCATGGGCTGGCTCGACTCGCTGCGCGATCGCGCCGGGCTCCATCGTTACTACCGCCGCGATCCCGCGCACGCCGTCAGGGTGGAGCACCCGCCCGCGGCGCTCGATCTCGCCACGGTGTGCTTCAACAACGCTCTCGTGGTGCGCTATCAGGCGAAGCTCCTGGGCAAGCACCTCACCGACCGGCACGCCTATACCGTCTTCGACAATTCCCCGCCGGGCCGCGAGCGCGACGAGATCAGGGCCGTGTGCCGCGGCGAAGGCGTGAGCTACGTCGAGCTTCCCGACACGCCGTTCGCCGGCATCCCGAGCTGCCATCACGGCGCGGCGCTGAACTGGATCTGCCGGCGCCATTTCGCGCCGAGAGCGCTGCCTTACGTCGGCTTCATCGATCACGACCTCTTCCCGTGCCGCACGACGAGCCTCCTCGACAGGATCGGCGCCGACGGCCTGCTGGGACGGATCGAGGAGCGCGGCGAGCGCTGGTACCTGTGGCCGGGCTTCTGCTTCTTGTCCGCCGCGAAGGTGAATGTGGCGAAGCTCGATTTCCTGCCGATCCCGGGCCTCGACACCGGCGGCGGCAACTGGCCGCGCCTTTACCGGCGCCTCGATCGCGCCCGCCTGCCGCGCGTGGACAACCGCCTCGGCAACGTGCGGCCCGGCGACGACAAGCAGGCGGACATGGTCGAGTGGATCGGCGAAGACTGGCTGCACGCCATCAACGCGTCGGCGTGGCGCCCGTCCAACGGCAAGATGGCGCTGGTCGAGGAGCTGCTGCGGGCGCTGATCTAGGCGTCGGCGCGCGGCGCCGCGGTTCCGGCCGCGCGCGACGATTTCCGCCGGATGAGCGCGACGTCGATCGCGCGATACGCCGCGAACCACGCCCGCGCCAGCGGGTCGGCGGCGACCGGCACCCAATTCTTCACTTTGTTGCGCGTGCGGTAGAGCGGCGTGGGCTGCGCCGAGCTCACGTCGATCTCGTCCGTCGTGAGCGTCAGCCCCTCGCGCGCCGCGAGCGGATACAGGAGCGCATTGAGCACGCTCTGGTCGAAGCGGTGCGCGCGATGATCCGCCCCGGGCGGTATGGCGATCCGCTCGTCCAGACACGCGTTCGCCCATCCTTCGACCAGCTCGCGCGCCGTGGCGCGGCGCGGATCGGCGCCGAACACTCCCGACGCGCGCTGGCGCTCGCTCGCGACGCGCCGCGTCACGCCGAGCGCCGCCAGCGTCGCAGGATGAGTGAGCGCTTCGAGCGAGCTCGCGCCGCCGAACGGCGTGTAGAGACTGGTGCGCCGGATGTAATCGAAGACCGGCGTCAGCGGCTGCAGCACGACCGTCGCGCTGTCGAGCCACAGGAGAGGCGCGTCGCTCTCGGCAAGCACCTCGCGCACGATCACCGGCTTCCACGCGTTGGTGTTGACCAGCCGATGGCGTATCCGCAGGTGAGGCGGATGGCGATCGAAGTCGAACGTGCGCAGCTCCCACGCCGGGAAACGGCGCTCGAAATAAAGCCGCTGGCGCGGTGAGAAGCCGAGATCGTACGCGACGAGCCGCAGCGTGCCGCGCGGCTGCGTGCGCGTAACACTCAGCGCGAGCTGCACGAGGCAGCGGAAATACTCGGGGCTCGCGGCCGAGACGATCACGGGAAGCATGGCGCGCATTGTATGATGGCGGCCGTACGCGACCCGCCGCTTCCACATGCTCCGCACGCTTTCCGACTGGCTCTCCGGCCTCGCGCGACCTCGCCGCGAGCCGGGGCGCGTGCCGCACGAGCTTCCGCACTACTGGATCAATCCCGACCGCGAGACCGAACGCGCGGCATGGATGCGCGGGCAGCTCGAGGACGCGGGCGTGCGGCACCACCGGGTGAGCGCGTGCACGCCTGCGGACCTGCCGCGGATAGAGCTCCCGCGTCGCCACGATCTGAGGCCGCTGCAGCTCGCGTGCCTCGCCTCGCATCTCAAAGCGCTCGAGCAGGCGCTCGCCGACGGCGCCGAGATGTTCGTCGTCGTCGAAGACGACATGACGCTGCCTTTCGACATCGATTTCGCGCGGCTCGTCGCGAGCGCACCATCCGACTGGGACATCCTGCAGCTCTACGTCGTCAAGGCCGACCGCGTGCAGGCGATGTATGCGCGCAGCTACCGCCGCGGCCGGCTGTGGCGGCGCTGGCATCCGCTGCATCACAGCACCGGCGCGTATTTGTGCTCGCGTGAAGGCGCGCAAAGGCTGCTCGCGCGCGTGAAGCGCGGCGGCTTCTTCGATCTTTCGCGCTATCGCGGCCTGCTGGTCGCCGACGATCTCATCTATCGCTGCGTGCGCACGTACACCGCCACCTACCCGCTGTACATCGAGAACGCCGACTTCGGCACCACGCTGGAATCGCTCACGCGCCTGCACGTCGCGACGCACGCGGCGATCCGCGACATCTGGCGCGCGGGCGACCCGCCGCCGTTCGCGCGGCTGCGCTCGGCGTGAGCCTCGCAGCCGCATCCCTCGCCTTCCTCGACGGCATGTCGCGGTGCGCGAAAGAGCGCTACCGCGTGCAGCTCCTCGACGAGGCCAGCGGTGAGACTCTCGCGGTGGCGAGCCCGTACGCCTCGTATTACGCCGATCCTTTTCTTCTCGTTGCGCGCGGCGAGCGCTGGCTGTTCGTCGAAGAGTTCCACTGCCCATCGAACCGCGCCCATATATCC
Source organism: Burkholderiales bacterium (assembly GCA_036262035.1). NCBI lineage: Bacteria > Pseudomonadati > Pseudomonadota > Betaproteobacteria > Burkholderiales > Burkholderiales bacterium. The sequence goes on from DATAJS010000027.1 coordinate 55,893, forward strand.
GCCATGCGCGTCGGTGAAAATCTGCGCGTGGGCGAAGCCGTTCTCGCGCTCGATCCCGGGTGCCACACGTCGTTTCCGTTCGTGTTCGAGCACGACGGCGCGGTGTACCTGCTGCCCGAGACGAGTCAAGCGCGGTCCGTGGACCTCTACGTGTGCGAGGGGCTGCCCGATCGCTGGCGGTTGGCGCAGCGGCTGCTCTCAGGCGTCGACTGCGCCGACAGCGTGCTCTTGCTTCATGGCGGCGTCTGGTATCTGGTCACCTCGCAGGCAGACGAAGGCGCGAAGCAGCGCCGGGCGCTCGCGATCTACTGGTCCGAGACACTGCTCTCGGGTCACTGGACGCCGCATCCGGTCAATCGCCGGCGCCTGTACGCCGACCGGCCGCACGGCTACGGCCGCAACGCGGGCGCGATCGTGCGCGCGGGCGATGATTTGCTGCGACCGATGCAGGCGAGCACGCGCTATTACGGCGAAGCGGCCAGTTTGATGCGCATCGACGCGCTCACGCCCGAGCGCTACGCGGAAGCGCCGTACGCAGGCGAGCATGCGACCGCGCGCATCGCGGCGTTGCGCTCGACGCACCATGTCAGCGCCGCCGGCGGTCTCGTCGCGTGGGACACGCGCACGCACACCGGCTGGTTCACGCGGGACCGCACATGAGCTTCGTCTGGGGTGCGGTTGCGGCGGCCGGTGCGGTCCTCGGCGCGACGAGCGCTTACAGCTACGTCGAAGGCGTGCGCTTCTGGCGCGACCTGGCGGACGAGATCGCGCTGCGCAGGCTCAGCCTGACGATCCTCGACCGCGCATGGACCGAGACGAGCGAGCGCTCGGATGCGATCGTCACGATGACGACGATTCCGAGCCGCATGGCGCTCGTGGGAGAAACGCTCAAGAGCCTGCTGCGCCAGACCCGCCCACCGGCGCGCATCGTCATCAATGTGCCGCGGTTCAGCCGCCGCGAGCAGCGCGAGTACGAGATCCCGCCGTACCTCGAGACACTGGCTTCGGTGGAGATCCACCGCTGCGACGACTGGGGCCCCGCAACCAAGCTCATCCCGTCGCTGCTGCGCTTTCCGCCCGGGCAGAAGATCGTCGTCGCCGACGACGACCGCATCTATCCGCCCAACCTGATCGAAGATTTCGAGCGCGCGAGCGCAGCGCACCCGGGCTGCGCGATCGGCCTCGGCGGCTGGCGCGTGCCCGACGATCTCACCGACCGCCCGACGACGTTATGGGCGGATCTGCGCGGCCTGCCGCCGGTCCCGCTGAAGGCGACGAGGCTCAAGCAGCCCGTCGAAGTCGACATCCTCCAGGGCATGGCGGGTTATCTCGTCCGGCCCGATTTCTTCGACGTTTCCCAGGTAACCGACTACAGCGCCGCGCCCGAAGCGGTGTTCTTCGTCGACGATGTGTGGCTGTCGGGACACTGCAAGGCGCCCAAGCTCGTCATCCCCGCCGCGCGCATCAACTACGAGCCGATGCGCAACGCGCGCTACTTCAAGTCAACCAGCGTCGCCCTGATCAACCGCGGCGACGGCACCCCGGAGAGCCGAAACAACACCGTCGCGATACGGCATTTGAAGCATGCGTGGCTGTGCTCGAGAAGCCGCGTGTAAGTGCGCCGGAGGTTTGATCATCCGCGGACTGGTCGACGTACATGACCTCGAGCCACTTCGCCTGCGGCTCATGGCCTGCGCCAGATGCGAAACGCGCTGATCGACTCACCGATCAAGCCGTCGATGAACTCCGCGTCGCCGGACGCCCCGCCCGGGAACAGCAGGACGTTCCTGTGCTTGTCGAAAACCAATCCCTGCGCCTCGAAAAACCCGATGAGCTCCGAGCGCGGCATCGTCAGGCGAAAGTCGTACACGCGCCAGACCGGGTGGTACTGCGCGATCTGGCGCGCGGTCTCCTCCAACTTGAGCACTGCCTTCGGCGGCAGCTTCACACCGAGCTCGGCGGGCGTCGGCGGACGTTTCGAAAGCTCGCCCTGTATCGCGACGCGCTTCTGGTTGACGATGTAGCCGCCTTTCGTGACGGTGGATTCGCCCGCCTGCTCTATGATTTGCGTGAACCGGTCTGCCGCCGCGCATGCGGCCGGCAGAGTGACCACCAGAGTCAGGGCGATGCTCGCGAGTCGCATTGTCTTCACACCCCATCGTATCAAGGCGCTGCAGTGCCGGCTATCGCTCCGGGCAAACGCGTCGGGGCTCGCCCGGCTGCGCGGCTATCGCACTAAGGGCGATAGGCCGGATACCGCTCGCACTTCGTCCATCCCTGCTCCACCACGTAACTCCCGCCCTGGAATATCGCGCTGTACGCGATCTGCCGCGGATTGAAGTCGGGTCCGAGGCACACCGGCGCGTGCGCGCGGACCGCGTCGACGGACGAAGCGCCCGTCTGGCCCGCGACCGCATCCGCCTGCGTAATCACCGGCCACGGTTTCAGCGTCCAGTCCACCCGGTATTGCGTGACGAGCAGCGCGACGAAATAAGCGGCCGCGAGCGCGGCGAGGCCGCGCGGCCCGAGGGCCGATCGCGCAAGCGCCGCCACGACCAGCGCGAGCATGAGCGGCCAGTGCAGCCAGTAGCGCAGCTCGTGCGACTGCGGCATGAACGCGGTCGCGATCGTGACGAAGACGAACAGCCACAGCAGGAAGCGCCGCTCGCGGAACCCGGTGCGATCGCGCCGCGAGGCGCGCGCGGCGAGCCACACGGCCAAAGCGATCGACGCGATGACGAGCGGCGCCCAGAAGCCGCCGGTGCGCGCGGGCAGCCCGTCGGTTGTTTCGGCTTCGCTGTGCATGTCGAGGGTGAGCCTTGGTTCGATGCCGCGCAGTTTCCAGTCGATCTCGGTGATCGACACCAGCCAGTTCACCGGCCGCGCGGCCGGGCCGAGCGCGCTGGTATACGGCGGAGCGCTCGGCCAGTCGGGCTCCGGGCCCGGCAGGTCGTATCCCGCAACCGTCCTCGCCAGGGGATAGGCGGGATTCCCGTGCTCGACCACGTTCCTGAACGCGCTCGCGCCCGCGAGCACGGCGCCGAGCGCTAGCGCAAGCAATGCCGGACGCCATCGCCACCGGTCCGGCGGCGCGGAAATGGATTCCCGCCTTCGCGGGAATGACCAGATGGCTATGTAGCCGACCGTGAACGCGCCGATCGCGCCGCTCAGCAGGAGCCCGGTGACCTTGGAATTGCCGGCGAGCGCGGCGCTCGCGACATACACGCAGCACCAGACGAGCAGCCGTGGGTCGTCCCGCCTCGCCGCCGCCTCCATCTTCACCGCCGCGAGCGCCTGGAAGACGATGCACGCGGCCACGAATAGATCGATATATGCGGACACGACATGCATGGCGACGAGCGGCACGGCGAGCGCGCCGAACACGAGCACCGCCAGGCTCGCCCTGAGCGCGCGCGCGGCGACGATGCACAACGCCCCGAACGCCGCCGAATTGATGAGCGCCGTGGCATTGATCGTCCCGGCGGCCTTCCATAACACCCCCTGGATGAGTTCGGCCGCGAGCGGGAAACCCTCGTACCGCCACTGCATCTCCTGGCTCAGCACGAAGTGGGTGCGCGCCCCTCCGATATCGAGGAGCAGCGCGGAAAAAGGCAGGTGATACGCCCAGCTGTCCCAATAGAACAGCGGCCGGGCGAGCGACGCCGCGATCGCGAGCGCGAGCACGCAGGCCGCGAGCGCGTCGAGAACGCGAACGAGAGGGGTCACCGGGTGTTTCGTTCCTTGTGAAGCGGTTGTGAAGCTGCCGCCTTGGCGCCGACTTGGTCGCGTAAAATAACACTCTTCATGCTCCAGACCTTCAGAGAGCTCCAGCGCTACTTCACAGCGGAAGACCGGCGGCAGTGGCTCGTCCTGCTCGCTTCGTCGCTCGCCACCGGGCTCGCGCAAAGCCTTACGCTCGCCCTGTTCAACGAAGCGGTCGCCAAATACGGCCGCGGCGAAAGCCATCTCCTCTACCTTCCGCTCGTGCTCGGGCTTGCGGCGCTGGGTATCGCGTCGGGGTACTACGGCGCGCTGCGCGGCCACCTCGTGTCCACGCGGATGTCGATACGGCTGCGCGACCGCCTGCTCGACGAGCTCGCCGGCGGCAACCTGCGCGTGGTCGAGCGCGTCGGCACCAACGCGCTGCACTACCACCTGATGGTGACGGTACACAACCTCGCGAGCGCATACGAGACGCTGCTCACCTTCGCGACGTCGTTCGTCATGCTGACCTGCATGTTCGCGTACGTCGGCTGGCTGTCGCCGGTCGGGCTGCTGTGCGGTCTTGCGATCGCCGCGATCGGCGTCACGGTGCACTTCCGGCAGGAGCGCAAGAACGTGCCGCGCAAGCGCGCGCTCGACGACCTCACCAACGAAAGCCATCGCCGGCACCGCGAAGTGCTCGAAGGCTACAAGGAGCTGCGGCTCTACGGCGAGAAGTTCACTCACTACCGCGGCTACATCGACGCGCTGAACCGCGACACCGTCGTCAAGGGCCAGGCGGTGATGCGCACCTCGACCGCGGGCGAGCTCGCCACCTACTTCTTCCAGTTCGCGATGATCGCCACGCTGGTGTTCGCGCTGCCGTGGTTCGTTCGGCTGGACGCAGTGGTGATCATGCAGCTCATGACCGCGATCCTGGTGACGGTCGGACCGCTGTCGGGCGTGGTCGGCGCGATCCCCGGCTTCACGCGGGCGCGCATCGCGCTCCACAACCTCCAGAACCTCCAGCGCGAGATCGCGGAGACGCGCGAAGCGGGCGAAGCGCAGCACGGACGCACGCTGCCGCCGTTCGAGAAGATCGAGCTCAAGGGCATCGAGTTCTCGTTCGGCAACGAGACCGCGGGGGAGAGCTTCCACCTCGGCCCCGTCGATTTCGCGCTGACGCGCGGCGAGATCGTGTTCGTCGTGGGCGGCAACGGCTCGGGCAAGACCGTGCTGATGCGCCTCCTGACCGCGCTGTATCACGCCAGCGCCGGGGGCATCGAATACAACGGCGTTCCGCTGGCTGCGGAAGACCGCCAGGCCTACCGCGAGAAGTTCTCGACGGTGTTCAGCGACTTCCACCTCTTCCGCGAGCTGCTCGGCCTCGAAGGCGCGTCCCGGGAAGAAGTGAACGCCTGGCTCGCCCGCCTCGACCTCAAGGGCAAGACCGAGTACCGCGACGGCGAGTTCAGCTCGGTCGCGCTGTCGGCCGGACAGCGGAAGCGGCTCGCCTTCGCGGTCGCGATGCTCGAGGACCGCCCGATCTACGTGCTCGACGAGTTCGGCGCCGAGCAGGATCCCGAGCACCGCCGCAGCTTCTATCGCGAGATCCTCCCGGGCTTGCGCGAGGCGGGCAAGACCGTCATCGTCGTCACCCACGACGACGCCTATTTCGACGCCGCCGACCGCATAATCCGTATGGATTTCGGCAAGGTCGTGAACGTTGAGGACAACGCTCACGCCGAAGGCAAGGTAGTGAACGTGCAGGAGAACGTGCGCATTGAAGAAGACCACCCGATTCAGAAAGCTGCTCTCGTCCGCTGAGCTCGAATTCGTCTGCGAAGCGCACAACGGGCTGTCCGCGCGCATCGCCGAGGAGGCGGGGTTCAGCGCGATCTGGGGCAGCGGCCTCACGATCTCCGCGCAATTCGGCGTACGCGACAACAACGAAGCGAGCTGGACGCAGGTCATGGACGTCGTCGAGTTCATGGCCGACGCGACGAGCGTGCCGCTCATGCTCGACGGCGACACCGGCTACGGCAACTTCAACAACGTCCAGCGCCTGGTGAGGAAGCTCGAGCAGCGCGGCGTCGCCGCGGTGTGCATCGAGGACAAGCTCTTCCCCAAGACCAACAGCTTCATCGCGGGCGAGAAGCAGCCGCTGGCCGATCTCGACGAGTTCTGCGGCAAGATCAAGGCGGGCAAGGACGCGCAGGGCGACGACGATTTCTCGATCGTCGCGCGCGTCGAAGCGTTCATCGCCGGACGCGGGCTCGACGAAGCGCTGAAGCGCGCGAGCGCGTATCACGCGGCGGGCGCCGACGCGATCCTGATGCACAGCGCGCTCAGCGTGCCCGACGAGATCCTCGCGTTCATGCGCGAATGGGGCAATCGCTGCCCCGTCGTCATCGTGCCGACCAAGTATTACTCGACGCCCTCCAGCGTCTATCGCGACCACGGCGTCTCGATGGTGATCTGGGCGAACCACCTGCTGCGCAGCGCGATCGGGGCGATGCAAGCAACGGCCAAAGAGCTCTTCGAATCGCAAAGCCTCGCGCGGATCGAGCAGCAGGTCGCGACAGTAAGCGAGATCTTCCGGCTCCAGGGCGCGGCCGCCTATGAAGCCGCCGAGCGCCGCTACCTGCCGTCGGGCGCGCGCGCCCCGGCCGCGCTGGTGCTCGCCGCGTCGCGCGGCGAGGAGCTGCGCGAGCTCACCGAGGAGCGCCCGAAAGCGATGGTGCGCATCGGCGACAAGCCGCTGCTCGCGCACATCGTCGACAGCTATCACGGCGCGGGCGTGGGCGACATCACCGTGGTGCGCGGCTACAGGAAGGAAACCGTCGACCTGCCGCACCTGCACTACGTCGACAACGACGAGTATGCCGACACCGGCGAGCTGCACTCGCTGTGGAAAGGGCTCACCTCGCGAAGCTGGGACGGCGAAGGCGTCGTCGTCTCGTACGGCGACTGTCTGTTCCGCAAGTACGTGGTCGAGAACCTGCGCGAGACCGGCGCCGACATCGTGATCCCGGTCGACACCCAGTGGCAGGACAGCGTGAACCGCGATCGCGACGTCGATTACGTCGAATGCTCGCTCCCGTATTCGCGCACGCACTACAGCCGCGCGGTGACCCTGAAGCGCATGTCGGGCGACCTGCCGCAGGGCTCGATCCACGGCGAGTGGATGGGCCTGCTCTACGTCTCCGCCAAGGCGCTGCCGGCGGTGCGCGCGGCCTTGCATGAAATGCACGAAGACCCGCGCAACCGCAAAGCCAAGGTGCCGGCGCTGCTCAATCGCCTCGCCGCCGCGGGCCACGACGTGCGCGTCGTATATACCAGCGGCAACTGGCTCGACGTCGACAGCCTCGAAGACGTCGTCAACGCGGCGGGGTTCTGATGATCGAATCGAAGACGTTCGTCGACGCCGCCCGCGCCCGCGGCTTCGGCCTGTGGACCGGCGTGCCGTGCTCCTATCTCACGCCGTTCCTGAACTCGGTGATCGCCGACCGCTCGCTCGCTTACGTGCCCGCGAGCAACGAAGGCGAAGCGGTCGCGATCGCGGTCGGCTCGCACATCGGCGGCAGGCGCGCGGTGGCGATGTTCCAGAACTCGGGCCTCGGCAACGCGGTCAGCCCCCTGACTTCGCTCGCGCACACCCACCGCGTGCCGGTGCTGCTCATCGTCAGCCGCCGCGGCGATCCCGAAGGCGCGGCCGACGAGCCGCAGCACGAGCTCATGGGGCGCATCACGACCGACATGCTCGACGTGATCGGGGTGAAATGGGAGCTCTTCCCGACCGAAGCGACCGAGGTCGAAGCCGCGCTCGAGCGCGCCGCCGCGCACATGGACAAGGCCGGGCTGCCGTACGCGCTGGTGATGCGCAAAGGCTCGGTGAAATCGTCGCCCCCGCCCGAGATTCCCGCGGGCAAGCCGCTCGCGCAGATCCAGACCTCGCGCCCGGTTGAGGCCCGCACGCTCAAGCGCGATTACCTCGCGGCCCTGCAATCGGCCGCGACCGACCGCGACATCATCGTCTCGACGACGGGCTACACCAGCCGCGAGCTCTATGCGCTCGGCGACAAACCGAACCAGCTCTACGTCGTCGGCGCGATGGGTTGCGTCTCCAGCGTCGGGCTCGGCCTCGCGCTGGCGCGACCCGACGTGCGCGTGACCGTGCTCGACGGCGACGGCTCGGCGCTGATGCGCCTGGGCGGGCTGCCTGCGATCGCTTACCAGCGGCCGGCGAATCTCCTGCACATCGTGCTCGACAACGGCATGCACGAATCGACCGGCGGGCAGTTCACGGTGACGTCGTCGGTGGACCTCGTCGCGATCGCCGCGGCGTGCGGCTACCCGAAGTCGACCCGGGTCACGACGCCCGAAGATCTCGTCGGCGTGTTCAAAGGGCCGCGCGACGCGCTGACCTTCGTCGCCGCCGCGGTCGCGCCGGGCGTGCCCGACGATCTCCCGCGGCCTTCGGTCACTCCGCCGCAGGTCACCCAACGACTGCGCGAGCATCTCGCGCGACTGGAACGCTCATGATCCTGCTCAATCCCGGACCGGTCACGCTCACCCAGCGCGTCAAGCGCGCGCTCGCGGGCGAGGATCTGTGCCACCGCGAAGCCGAGTTCGCCGATCTCACGTTGAACGTGCTGCGCGGCATCGAGGGCGTCTACGACACCGCCGGCGATTACGGCGCAGTCATGTTGAGCGGCTCCGGCACCGCGGCGGTCGAGGCGATGCTCTCCACCTTCGCGTCCAGGACGCGGCCGACCCTCGTGGTGTGCAACGGCGTCTACGGCGAGCGCATGGCCGCGATGCTGGCGCGGCAGGGCAAGCCTCACGTCGCGCTCAAGCACGAATGGCTTTCGGCGATCGATCTCTCCAGAGTCGAGCAAGCGCTGGGCGCCGAGCCGGGCATCGCCAACGTCGCGGTCGTGCACAACGAGACGACCACCGGGCGGCTCAACGATCTCGCGCCGCTCGCGGCGCTGTGCGGGAAGCGCGGCCTCGGATTGCTGGTCGACGCGGTCAGCAGCTTCGGCGGTGAGCTTCTCGATTTCTCGAAGCTGAAGCCCCTTGCGGTCGCCGCCACGGCCAACAAGTGTCTGCACGGCGCGCCCGGCATCTCGTTCGTCCTCGCCAGGAAGACCGCGCTCGACGCGGGCGAGAGCCAGGCGACCACGCTGTACCTCGATCTCCTCGAGTATTACCGCGAGCAGCGCAAAGGCTGGTCGCCTTACACGCAGGCGGTGCACGTGACGCTCGCCCTGCGCGAAGCGCTGCGCGAGCTCGCCGACGCAGGCGGCGTGACCGCGCGGCAGAAGCTTTATCTCGATCGCTCCACCACGGTTCGCCGCACGCTCGCCGGCCTGGGCATCGAGACGCTCGTGCCGGTCGCCGACTGCTCGTCGATGCTGACCGGGTTCAAATTGCCCGAAGGCGAAAGCTACGACCGTCTGCACGACAGCCTGAAAGCACAGGGCTACGTCATCTACGCCGGGCAAGGCGCTTTCAACGGCCGCATCTTCCGCATCGCCACGATGGGCGAGATACCCGCGCCGGAGCTCGACCGGCTGTGCAACGCTTTCCGCGAGCACTTCGCAAAGGCCGAGGCTCGATGAGCGCGCCTGAGCTCGCGGTGATCGTCGCGGCGGGCCGCGGCGTGCGCCTCAAAGGGATGGGCGAGCAGCGCCCGAAAGGCTTCATCGAGCTGGGCGGCCGGGCCCTCATCGAGCGCTCGGTCGAGCTGCTGACCGCCGCCGGTGTCGAGCGAACCCTCATCGTCACCGGGCATCTCCGCGAATGGTACGAAGACTTCGCGCGCCGCACGCCCAACGTCGAGCTCGCGCACAATCCGGAGTACGCCGCGTCGGGCAGCATGTACACGCTGTGGCTCGCGCGCGAGCTCATCCATGAGGATTTCGTGCTGGCCGAATCGGATCTCGTCTACGAGAAACGTGCGCTCGAGGTGCTGTTCGGCGCACCGGGCGCCGACACGCTGCTCGTCTCGGGACCGACGCGCTCCGGCGACGAGGTCTATGTCGAAGCCGACGGCGGCCGGCTCACCGGGCTTTCCAAGCAGCGCGCCAGGCTGACCGGCGACGTCGTCGGCGAGCTCGTCGGGCTGACGCGCATCTCGCGGCGCTGTCTCGATGCGATGTGCGCGCACGCCGAAGGCGTCTTCAGGGAATCGAAGCACCTCGAATACGAGCAGGCGCTCGTCGCCGCAGCGCGCGAAGTGCGCGTCGACTGCCCGGTCGTCGCGGACCTCGCATGGACCGAGATCGACGACGAAACGCACCTCAAGCGAGCGATCGAGCAGATCTATCCCCGGATCATGGAACGCGAAGCGGCTTACGCATGCTGACGAACGCACAGATCGAGGATTTCAGGCGCGACGGCATCCTCGTCGTGCGCGAGATGTACGGCCGCGACGAGATCCGCCAGATGGCGGGCTGGATCGACGCGCTGGTCGCCAAGCCGCGCGCGAAAGGCGCGGAGATGGCGTACCTGGAGGACAGCCGCACCGAGCCGGGAAAGCGCATCCTGTCGCGCATCGAGAAGTTCGCGGAACCCGGCACGCCGTTCGGCGAGGCGGTGCGCGACCGCAAGATGCTCGACGCGATCGAAGCGCTGCTCGGCGGCCCCGCGCTGCTGTTCAAGGAGAAGATCAACTTCAAGCTGCCGGGCGGCGGCGGCTTCGAACCCCACCAGGACATCCAGCCCGGCTGGGACGATTACGCGCCGTACTTCATCTCGGTCGCGATCGCCATCGACGATTCGACGATCGAGAACGGCTGCCTCGAAGTGTCCAAAGGCCATCACAAGCGCGGGTGGCTGGGCGAGCGCTGGAAGCCGCTCACCGACGAGCAGCTCAAGGGCGTGCGCTTCGAGCCGTATCCGATGGCGCCGGGCGACGTGATGTTCTTCGACTGCTACGCGCCGCACCAGTCGCAGCCCAACCTCACCTCCGAGCAGCGCCGCAACGTCTATCTCACCTACAATCGCGCAGCCGACGGCGACCACCGCGAGCGCTACTTCGCGGACAAGCGCGCGAGCTACCCGCCGGACAACGAGCGTGAGGACGGCAAGCAGTACGTCTTCCGGGTCTGATGTGCAGCCAACGTCAAAATGGATTCCCGCCTGCGCGGGAATGACGAAAGCGGCGCGTCCGGCAGGGATTGGTCATTCCCGACCTGCGATAGCAGAAGTGATCGGGAATCCATTTTCAAGCCTCACATGAGCCGGCGCTTTCCCACCGTTGCTGAAGTCGCCGCCGCTTATCGCCCGCGGCTGGCGAACGAGCTCAAGACCGAGTGGGCGATCGCGGTGCTGTATCGCCCGGTGTCGCTGATGATCACGCCGCTTTTCGCCGCGGTCGGCGCCACACCCACCGCGGTCTCGCTGCTCGGCCTCGCGATCGCGCTCGCGCTGCCGTTCGTCGCGGCCGCGGCCGGGGCGCAGGCGTGGGTGACGGTCGGCGTGCTGGCGATCGCGTTCTGCGTGCTCGACTGCGTCGACGGCGATCTCGCGCGCGTGACCGGTCGCTCCTCCGCGCGCGGCGCGTATCTGGATTTCGTGGTCGACCTCGCCTATCGCGCGGGCTTTTACGCCGCGGCCGGCGTCGCCGCGGACGCTGCGCGCGACGCGTCGGGCATCGCCGCGCTCGGCGGCGACGGCGGCGTCGTCGCGGGGCTCGCGTGCGCGCTCGTCGCCATCCTCGCGCGCGCGTGCCGGCTGTACGTCGAAGGCGGCGGGCACGGCGCCGACCGCCCGCAATCGCAGGCGGGCATCAGCGGCGGTGAAGTGGCGACCGCGTTCCTGAGCGGTCTCGATCACCTGCTGCCGGTCGCGGTGCTCGTCCTGGGCGCGCTCGGGCGTCTCGACTGGGCGATCGCGTGGCTCGTCGTGTATTCGCTCGGCGATTTCGTGCAGACGCAAGCCGCGGTATGGAAGCGCCTCGCATGAAGGTGCTGCAGGTCTGTCCCTACGACATCGCGCGGCCGGGCGGCGTGCAGCGCCACATCGTCGATCTCTCGACCGCGCTCGCGCGTGCGGGGCACGAGGTGACCGTGGTCGCGCCCGCCGGCGCCGAACCTTCCGCGCTCGATCCGAACGTGGAGCTGCTGCGCATCGGGCGCGCACGCGAGTGGGGGATGCACGGCACGCGCTTCGAAGTGACCTGGGCGTCACGCAGCGAGTTGGCGAAGCTCGGCTCTCGCCGCTTCGACGTGGCGCACTTCCACACCATCTGGACGCCTTTCGTGCCGTGGCAGATCTTTCGCCGCCAGCCCGCGACGCATTCGGTCGCGACGTTCCACGACACTCCGCCGCCGGGACTCTCCGGCGCGGTAACCCGCGCGGCGTTCGCGCTCATGAGCCGCCGCCTGTCGCGCGGGCTCGACGTCATGATCGCGGTATCGAGTGCGCCGGCAAAGCACCTGCGCACCAGCGGCCGCAGCTGGCGCGTGCTGCTGCCGGCCTGCATCGACCTCGCGCCCTATGCGGCCCTGACGCGCGAAGGCGCAGGCGGCCCGACGATCCTCTTCGTCGGCCGCCTCGAGCCGCGCAAAGGCGTGCTGCTGCTGATCGAGGCCTTTGCGCGCGTGAAGCAGTCGCATCCCGCCGTGCGCCTGGTGGTTTGCGGCGACGGCGAGCAGCGCGGTGAAGCGCACGCGCTCGCCGCGCGCCTCGGCGTGTCCGACGGCGTCACCTTCACCGGTGCCCTGCCCGACGCCGAGCGCCTCGCGCTGTACTCGCGGGCCGACCTCTTCTGCGCGCCTTCGCCGTACGGCGAAAGCTACGGGCTCGTGCTCGCGGAAGCGATGGCGGCGGGCCTGCCGGTCGTGGCCGCGGCGAACGAGGGCTATCGCACCGTGCTGACGGGCGTCGGCGCGGCGGGCCTGGTCGAGCCCGGCGACGTCGACGACCTCGCGCAGCGCCTGTCGCAGGTGCTCGATTCGGCGGAGCTGCGGGAAGGGCTGTCGGCGTGGGGACGGGAATGCGCGTGGCGCTCCGACGTCAATGCGCGGCTTCCCGAATTTCTGGCGCTGTACGAGCCGCACCTGCTGGCGGAAGCTCGAACGGGCTCGGCGACGGATACCAGCGCTCGAGCATACCCCGCACGTAACTGACGACGCGCGCGTCGGGGCTCGCGTCGAAGTTGTCGTTCATCGTGACGAACTTCGGGCGCAGGCGCTCGGCGGCCACCCGCTGCAGCTTCATCTGCCAGCGCCTGTTCTCGAGCGGGAAGTAGAAGCTCGTGCGATAGGTCGTGCGCAGCGTCTGCGCCACCGCGCGGCGCCGCGCGAGCGCGTAGTGCGGGTAGAGATACTCGGGGGCGACGTTGCCCGCGCGCCTGAAGCGGCTGGTGCGGGTGTGCTCGATCGCGTCGGGCCAGTCGGCGAGCATGTCGTTCCACAGCTCGCAGTCGACGAGGAGCGGCACGTGGTTGACCGCGCGCCTGCGCGCCCGGCCGAAGCGCTCGTCGAGCAGATGGTTGCAGCGCGCGAGCGACGCGTTCCATGGCGACACGCTCGAATCGTCGCGCAGCCGCGCAGGCGCGGTGCGCTTCAGCCGCGGATACACGCGCAGGCGCCCGCGCTCGTCGGCGAAGTCTTCGATCGTCACCGGGGCGCCGAGCAGCATGTCGTCCTCGATGTAGATGAAGCGCGGGCTCAGACCCGGCAGCCGCGTGAGATGCGTGATGATCGCGAACGAGCTGAAAGTCGGCAAAATCCGCGGCTCCATGATCTCGTCGTGGTGCGTGACGCGCAGGCGCGGGTGGTCTTCGTTCAGCCACGACGGCACCTGCGGCCGGCAGGTCAGCACGTGGACGTTGCGCACCCACGGCATATAGCGCGCGACCGAGCGCAGGCTGTAGCGCATGAGCTCGAGATTGTCGCGGGTGCGGTTCGGGTTGAGGTCGTGGTGCACGCCGGCGTGCGCGCGCAGCAGATCGATATAGCCGGGCCACTGGTCGTCGACCCAGGTGTAGACGAGGTCGATGTCAGCCATCGCCGGCGATGCGCGAGCGCGCCCTGAAGAAGCGCTGCACGGCGGTGACGTGCGCCAGCACGCCGAGCGCGACGAGGCCCCACGGAACGACCACCGGCGCCCAGTAGCCGATCACCAGCAGCGCACACACGAAGAGGATGCGCTCCAGGCGCTCGACGAGATCGGGCCAGTCGCCGTTGTCGATCGGGATCTCCATCGCGGCGCGCGCCTTGTTGTAGCTCGTGAGGAAGCTGCCGCTGACGACGAGCAGCGCGTGCGGCCAGGCGTCGTGCACCCACCCGATCGCCGCGAGCACCGCGAGCTCCTGGTAGCGGTCGACGACCGCGTCGAGATAGCCGCCGAACTTCGAGCTCCTGCCGGTGAGCCGCGCGACCGCGCCGTCGAGCGCGTCGAACGAGAACGCGAGCGCAATCCATACGCCGAAGACGAGGCTGTTGCGGTGAAACGGATACGCCGCCGCGCCCGCGGCGACGAGCACGAGGCCGATGGCGGTGATCGCGTTCGGCGAGAGCCCGCTCCTGGCGAGGCCTCGCGCGAGGTAATCCCACACGCGGTTCATCCGCTGCGCATACAGCCCGTCGAGCATCTCCAGTCCTTCAGTCGTTGTTCGCGTCGCGCGCGATGCGCCTGGCCAGCGCGAGGTAGCGATGGTATCGCTCGTCGGCCCACGCGCGGCGCGCCGGGTCCGGCTGCGCCGTGTCGGCGTAGCGCGCCATTGTCGCGGCTTCGTCGAGGCTCGCATACCAGCCGCAGGCGGTCGCCGCGGTCATCGCCGCGCCGCGCGCGCCGGCGTACGCCGGCGCTTCCACCGCCTGCAGGGGGACACCGACGACGTCGGCCAGCACCTGCCGCCATACCGCGCTCGTGGCGCCGCCGCCGGTCACCCGCACTACCGCCGTGCTCGCGGCCACGCAGCGCCGCGCGCACTCGTACGCCCATCGCGCGTTGAACGCCACACCCGCGAGCACCGCGTACGCGATGTCCCGCCGATCGGTGCGCAGCGACGCGCCGGCGAGCCCGCCGCGCCCTTCGCGCACGCTCACCGGCACGCGCTCGCCGTACAGCCACGGCACGAACGTCGGCGTGTCGGCGCCGGGGCATGCCTCGGCCGCGGCAGCGTCGATCGCGCGCTCGTCCTCGAAGCCGAACGTCGAAGCCGCCCAGCGCACCGCCGCGCCGGCGCTCTCCTGCGCCGCGACCAGGAGGTAACGATCGCGGTGCGCGGCGCACATCGTCGCGATGCCGGTCGTCGGACTGACGTGACGCCGTTTGGAGTGCGCGCCCCACCACGAGCTGGTGCCGAGGCAGAAGTGGTAGGCGCCTTCGCGCTGGTCGCCCGCCGCCAGCGCGGCGGCATTGAGATCGGAGGCGCCGCCCGCGACCGGCAGCCCTTCGCGCAAACCCAGGTGCGCCGCGGCCTCCGATGTGAGCGCGCCCGCGACCGCCGCGCACTCGACGATCTCGGGCAGCATCGCTCGCGTGAGGCCGAAGCGATCGAGATAGCCATCCGACCAGTCGCGGCGGCCGACGCGGTTGTCCATGAGCCACGTGAGCTGAGCGACATCGGGCGTAGTCGCCGCGCGGCCGGTGAGCTTCAGCAGCAGCCAGTCCTTGACGTCGAGATAGCGCGCCGGCGCGCCGCCGAGATGCCGTTTCAGCCACAACAGCTTGGACAGGGTGTCGCGCCCGTCGAGGTTGGGCGCGCCGTTGGCGAGCCGCAACCAGCCGAGCAGGCGCAGCAGGCCGTACCCTTCGATGCGTATCGTGCCGCTCGTGATCTCGCGCGCGATGCCGGCCGAGCGCGTGTCGAGCCAGATGAGGCACGGGTGCAGCGGCTCACCGGCCGCGTCGACCGCGACGCCGCCGCACATCTGCGCGGCGATGCCGAGGCCTTTGATGCGGTGCGCACCGCCTTCGACCGCTGAAGCGAGCTCGCGCACGGTCGTACCGAGCGCGTGCCACCAGTCGTGCGGATCCTGCTCGGCATGGCCCGGCGCGGGAAAGCGCGTCTCGTACGCCGCGCGCGCGGTCGCGTGCACCGCGCCTTGCGCGTCGAACAGCGCCGCCTTGACCGCCGAAGTGCCGAGATCGATGCCGAGGACGAGGTCGGCGTCAGACATGCATGCTTACACCGACCCTGCCCGCCGCGAGCCCGTCGCCTGGACCGATTCGACCCGTCCGTCGAGCAGGCTCACCACGCGATCGGCGTGCGCGAGCTGGCGGCTGTCGTGGGTGATCATGAGCACCGTGGCGCCGCGCTCGCGCACCGCTTCGCGCAGCGCGGCGAGCGCGACCTCGGCCGATGCGGCGTCGAGCGAAGCGGTGGGCTCGTCGGCGAGGATGAGCAGCGGCTCGTTGATGAGCGCGCGGCACACCGCGACCAGCTGCCGCTGGCCGGTCGACAGCGCGGCCGGCCGGTTGTTGATGCGTGCACCCAGGCCCATGCGGCGCAGCCACTCGATCGGGCGCTCTTCGTAATCGCGCTTCGTATAACGATCGCGCCTCAGCTCCATCGCGAGCTTGAGGGTCTCGCGCGGAGTGAGTGCGTCGAAGAGGTGGTGGTCCTGGAAGATGAAGCCGATCTCGCGCCGCAGCTCGGTCAGCGCTTTCTGCGACGCGCCGTCGAGCTTGCGTCCAAGGACCTCGATGGTGCCGTGCTGGTGATGGCGCAGCGCGCCGATCAGCGTCATCAGCGTCGTCTTGCCCGAGCCGGTCGGGCCGCGCAGCATCACGAACTCCCCGGGGAAGAGCGTGAGATCGATGCCGTCGAGCACCGGCGGGATAGCCGCGTCCGCGTGATAGCGGTGGGTGACCTCGCGGACGAGCACGCGCGGGGTGCGGGCGAACGGGATCGCGGCGTCCGACATCAGAAGAGCTCCGCGGGCGGTGCGCGCATCGCGCGAAACGCCGCCAGCGCCCCCGCGAGGGTGCACGCGGCGAGGCACGCGGCCGCGACGGCCGCGGCCCTCGCGACGTTGAGCTCCACCAGGAGCCCGGTGTGCCCCGCCAGGGCGCGATACGCATAGACCGCACACGCCAGGCCGACGACGTAACCGCCGGCGCCCAGCGCCCACGCCTGCTGGAGCACCGTGCGCAGCACGAACAGGTTCGAAAAGCCCATCGCCTTGAGCGTCGCGTAGGCCTCGAGCCGTCTTCTCACCGCGACGTACAACACCTGGTAGCAGATGACCATGCCGACGAAGAGTCCCGCCGCCATGCCGGCGCCGAACAGCAGGCCGAGCGGCGCGACGCGCATGAGATAGGCGCTCTCGCGGTCGGCGAGCGCGCGCTTGGTATAGACCTCGACCTCGGGGCCGGCGCGCGCCTCGATCGCCGCTTTCACGCGTAACGGATCGGCGCCTTGCGCGACACGCACGATCGCCATCTCCGGACCGCCGTCCGGCTCGAGCGTGCGGTAGGTCGCCTCGGACATCGCGAGCGCGCCGTCGATGACCATCGTCGGGCCGAGCTCGACGAAGCCGCCGAGACGCATCGGCTTGTCGTCGAGCCACACGTCCTGTCCCTCGTGAAGCTCGCCGTAGATCGAGCGCGACAGGCTGTCCATCAGCACCGTGCCGGGGCGGCGCAGCAGCGCGAGCGTGTCCTCGCTCCACCCGAGATCGAGCGGCGGGTCATCGGGCGGGAAGGCGAAGACGATGATGCGATGGTCGGCTTCTTCACGCGCGCCGCGGAAAGTCATGCCCGCCTGGTACACCGGCGACACGCTCGCCACGCCTTCGACCGCGCGGATCTGCGGCACGCGGATCGCGAGCAGGTCGTCCCATTTGTTGAGATGGCTGCGGTGCATGTCGAGCAGAACGAGATCGCCGCGCGCGGCCTCCACGATGCGCAGGTGCGAATCGACCACCCCGTTCATGAAACCCATCTCGACGAAAGCGATCAGCACCGCGACCGCGATACCCGCGATCGCGAAAGCGGCGCGCGCGCGGTCGCGCAGCACGAGCGTCAATCCGAGCGGGGTCTTCATGCGCGGGCGAAGAGCTTCGCCGGATCGGCGCGCGTCGCGCGCAGGAGCGGCAGCGCGGCCGAAGCGATCATGGGAATGCACAGCGCGACGCCGCCGGCCAGCAGCCAGGCGTCGAGCGGCAGGAAGAGATGGCTCTTGGCCGAGACGACCGCGAACACCGGCCACACCAGGAGCCACGCGAGCGCGAACGAGCCGCCGCCGAGCAGCGCGAGCTGCCACCCGCCGATGGCGTAGGTGTAGCCCGCCGGAAAGCCGGTCGCGCGCAGCACCGCGAAGTCGCGCACCCGCGCCTCGATCTGCGCCGACATCACCTGGAACAGCGCGACCGCGCCGACGATGAGCCCGATGGCGAGCCCGGTTCGCATCATGATGCCCAGCGGTTTCACCTCGACGAAGTAACGCGCTTCCTGCGCCATCAGCGCGGTGCGCGTCATCGCGCGCACGTCGTCCGGCAGCGCGGACTTCAGCGCGGTGACGACCTTCTGCGCATCGGCGCCCGGCGCGAGCTTCACCAGCCCGAGCTGGATGCGCTGCGGATCGTCCCCCGAATACAGGCTGAAATCGCCGTTGGCGACGACGGCGGTCGCCGAGGCGTACATCGGCAGGCCGAGTCGATACGTGCCTGCGACGAGCGCGGGCTGCACGCCGATGCGTCCGCTCTCGCCGACGTTCACGCGCGGCACGTCGGGATCGGACAGCGCATCGAAGAGCGCGCGCCGCGGCGCGCCCAGCGCCGCAGCGGCGCGGCGAAGCTCGGTGTCGGCGATGAAGTCCGGCTTGGGATCGAGCCCGATCAGGAACAGGCTCGACTGGTCGCCGTTGTCGGTCGCGAGCCAGCGGCTCGCGGAGAGGCGCACCGCGGCGGCGTCGGCAACGCCCTCCACGGAGAGCGCCTGCCGCAATCGCGCGGCGGGGAAGTCGCCGGTGCGGTACAGGAACTGGTAGCGGTCGGAAACGAGCACCACTTCGGCGTCGAACAGGCCGAACACCTGCGTCGCCTTGTGCTCGACCGCGCGCAGGAAGCCGAGATGCAGGAGCACGATGAAGATCGCCACCGTCGCCCCGCCGATCGCGACCGCGACTCTCGTGCGGTCCCCGCGCGCGAGGTTGAGCCACGCGAACGCGATGCACGAGCGCAGCATAAGGCTCCCTAGCTCCTCGGTTCCACTTTCACGTCGACCTGCATGCCGATGTAGCGGTCGGCCGGCGCGGGTTTGTCGAGCTTCACCCAGACCTTGGCGAGGCGGTTCACCGGATCGATGACGCGGCCGATGCGCTCGATCGCGCCTTCGAGCGTCGCGCCCAGCGCGCTGTTCGCGACTTTCACGCGCTGGCCGGTCGCGAGCTTGGGCAGGTCGCCTTCGAAGAAATCGGCGACGACGTACATGCGGCTGGTGTCGGCGAGCGTGATCGCGGGGCCGCCGCCGCTGGAGCCGGGCCGCACGTGCACTTCGAGCACGCTCGCGTCGGCGGGCGCGGTGATGCGCGTCGCCGCGAGCGAGGCTTCGGCGAGCTTGAGCTGGGTGCGCGCCATGCGCAGCTCGGCGTCGGCGGACTTTTTCGCGTCTTCGAGCTTCACCGCCGCGGCTTCGAGCGAGACCTTGGCCTGCGCCAGCGCGTTCTCGCGCGTGCGGCGCTCGCGTGCGGGAAAGGTGCGCTCGTCGAGATCCCTGATCGCCGCGACGTCTGCGCTCGCCTGCGCGTGCGTGAGCTTCGCGGTCTGCATCTCGAGCTCCGCGGCCTTGCGGCGCTCGACCGCCTGGCGCTCGGCGTTGCGCACGCGCTCGGCGGCGAGGTCGCGCTCGAGCGTGCGCACCGACTGGTCGGCGAGTGTCAGCAGGAGCGCGCCTTTCTTCACGCGCTCGCCCTCCTTCACCAGCACCTGCTCGACGCTGCGTCCCGGCGGCGCCGCGACCACGATCACGCCGCCGGCGGGCTGGATGCGTCCCGTACCGCCGATCGCGGCGCCTGCGGCCGCGGGCTGGGCCGCCTGCGCGTCATGTGCGCCGTTCATCGCGGCGAGCGCGGCGAGGAGCAGGATGCCCGTGCGCGCGTAGGCCGTCACGGAGGCGGCCGAGAGCGGCGCCGCCGCGAAATGCGCGCGGAGCGGCGCGACGTACATCAGCGCGTAGACGTGCGACAGCACCACCCACGCCGCTTCGGCGACGACGAAGACTTTCTGGGTCGCGCCCTGCCACGGATTCCACGCGGCGTCCTTCAGGATGAACGTGGCGAGGAAAACCACCGCGGCACCGACGACCGCGAGCCCGGCTCGCGTGTGAGCGCGCCGGGTCGAAACGTCACGCGCGCCCGCGCGCCGCGCGATCGCCGACAGCGCGACGTCGACGCTGATGAGTATCGTCATGCCGAAGAAGAACGCGTACGACAACGCCATGTGCAGGTCGTTGTCGATCGACAGCGTCACCGACACGTGGAAGAAGTGGACGATGCCGAGCGGCGCCGCCAGTACCGCCGCGACCGCCTTGGCGAGCAGCACGCCGCGGGCGCTCGCCGCGGAACGCAGCCGGCCGAATTGCATCGCCGCGATCGCGAGGCAGCCGGCGAACAATCCCGCGCCGGCGATCCCCGCGAGCCACGAATAGACCACCAGGTGCAGCGTCAGCACGCGGCTGAACGTCGGCCACTCGGTCGCGAAGTATTCGGGGCGCGCGTGGGCGAAGTTCCACCAGGCGTAGCCGAGCAGGACCGCGTCGAAAGCGGCGAGGACCACGAAGCCTAAAGCGGCTCGGCTCCAGAACGTTCTAGGCATGCTTCGCGATGAACGCATCGCACATCGCCTGCGCCTCGAAGTCCGGCGCCTGCCGCGGCGGCGATTTCATGAACGCCGCCGACGGCGCGATCAGCGCGCCCGAGACGTCGGCGTCGAGCGCGAGCTTCGCGCAGCGGATCGCGTCGAGCACGACCCCCGCGCTGTTCGGCGAATCCTGCACCGAAAGACGCATCTCGAGCTCGACGGGCGCGCCGCCGAGGCCGCGGCCTTCCATGCGGATGAACGCGACCTTGTTGTCCTTCTGCCACGGCACGTAATCGGACGGCCCGATGTGCACGTCGCGCGCGGGAATCGGCTCGTCCAGCACCGACTGCACCGACTGGGTCTTCGACTTCTTCTTGGAGGTGAGGCGCTCGCGCGCGAGCATGTTCAGGAAGTCGGTGTTGCCGCCGGTGTTGAGCTGGTAGGTGCGCTCGATCGAGATGCCGCGCATGTCGAAGAGCGAGGCGATCGTGCGGTGGAGGATGGTCGCGCCGAGCTGGCTCTTGATGTCGTCGCCGACGATCGGCAGGCCCGCCGCCGCGAAGCGGCTCGCCCAGCGCTCGTCGGACGCGATGAACACCGGCACACAATTGACGAGCGCGACGTGCGCGTCGAGGCAGGCTTGCGCGTAATGCTCGACCGCCTGCGTGGAGCCGACCGGCAGATAGCACACCAGGATCTCGGCGCCCGAGGCGCGCAGCACCGCGGCGACGTCGACCGGTTTTTCCGAGGACGGCCTGAACGATTCGTCGTCCGCGTACTCGAGCATGTGCGGCGCGACGCCGTCGAGCACCGGTCCCATCTGCACGCGCGCGCGCATCCCCGACAGGTCGGCTTCGAGCGTCTGCACGCAATTGGGCTTGGCGACGACCGCGTCGCCGAGGGTCTTGCCGACCTTGCGCTCGTCGATGTCGAACGCCGCGACGACCTCGATGTCCGCGACGCCGTAGCGTCCCACCCGCTCGCGCATCAATCCTTCGAGCGGTCCTTTGCGCGCGGCGCCGAGCGCCTGCACGAGCGCGCTGGCGCAGTTGCCTACGCCGGCTATGGCTAGCTTGATCATGTCTTCTTACTTGTCGGGGGCGAGCTCGCCCGCGCGCCGCATGCGCGCGACGTCCCTCGCCCAGCTCCATTGCACGAGCGGCGCGATCACGCTTCCGAAGCGATACAGCGCGGTGAGCTCGAAACCCGGGGTGATTGCAAACGCGCCGCGCCCGGCGCCTTTCAGGATCCGCTCCGCCACGGCGTCCGCGCTCCAGACGCCGGCGCGCGCCGTCATCATGCGCGTCTCGGCGGGCTTGGTCTTCTCTTCCTCGATCAACTGCGGCGTGTCGGTGTCGGGTGGATAGGCGATCGAGATGCCGATGCCTTGATGGCGAAGCTCCGCGTGCAGCGCCTCGGCGAAACCGCGCAGCGCGAACTTCGTGGGGCTGTACGGAGTATAGCCGAAGAGCCCGATGAGACCCGCGCCCGAGGAGATCATGACGATGCGCCCGCCCGCGCCTTTCATGAGCGGCACGGCGGCCTTGACGACGTACACCGTGCCCAGATAGTTGACCGCCATCGTGCGCTCGAACACGTCGACCGGCACGTCCTCGAAATAACCGGGCACCGCGATGCCCGCGGACGTGACGACGAGCGTGGGCGGGCCGAGCGCCGCGGCGGCGTCCGCGACCGCGCGCTGCGCCTCTTCGCGCACGGATACGTCGGCGGCGATCGTCAGGACCTCGCCCGCGGCGCCGTCTCGAAGCAGCGCGTCGCGCGCCTCGCGCAGCCGCGCTTCGCCGCGCGCGATCAGCGACACGCTCATGCCTTCGCGCGCAAGGCGGCGTGCCACGGCATAGCCGATCCCGCTCGAACCGCCGGTGATCAGCGCGTGCGCTCTCACTACCGGGCTGCGGAGGCGAAGACGGGTGACTCGAGCGGCTCGCGCAGCTCCGCGAGCGCTGCGACGATGTGCGCGATCGTCGCAGCGATCTGCGCCTCGGTGTGGCTGGCGGTCAGGAAGAACCGGAGCCTCGCGCTCGCGTCGGGGACCGCGGGGTAGAGGATCGGATGGACATTGATGCCGCGCTTGAACAGGGCGTCCGCGAGACGCAGCGCGAGCAGCGATGCCCCGGTGACGACCGGCACCACCGCGCTCTCGCTGGTGCCGGTGTCGAGACCGGCTTCGCGCGCGAGCTTGACGAAGAGCGCGATGCGGCTTCTCAACTGGGTGACGCGCTCGGGCTCGCGCCGCATGATGCGCACCGCCGCGAGCGCGGCGGCGGTGTCCGGCGGCGAGAGGCCGACGCTGTAGACGAAACCGCCGGCGGTGTACTTCAGCCCCTTGATGAGCGCCGCGCTCCCCGCGATATAGCCGCCGCTCGCCGAGAAGGTCTTGGAGAGCGTGCCCATCCAGATGTCGACGTCGGTCGGATCGAGGCCGAAGTGCTCGCGTATGCCGCCGCCGCGCGCGCCGAGCACGCCGATCGAATGCGCTTCGTCGACCATCAGCAGCGCGCGGTGCTTGCGGCGGATCGCGACGATGCGGGGCAGGTCGGGCACGTCGCCGTCCATGCTGTAAGCGCCTTCCACCACGATCAGCGCGCGCCTGAATCGTCCGCGGTGATCGCTCAGGATCTTGTCGAGGACGTCGAAATCGTTATGGGGAAAGACGAAGCGCTTGGCGCCGGACATCACGCCGCCGAGGCGTGCGCTGTTGTGGATGAGCTCGTCGTGGACGATGAGATCGCGGCCGTCGAAGAGATGGCCGATGGTCGACACATTGGTGCCGTAACCGCTGACGAAGACCAGGCTGTCCTCGGTGCCGATGAGATCCGCGATCTCGCGCTCGAGCTCGCCGTGCAGCGGGATCTCGCCCGACGCGAAGCGGCTCGCCGACACCGTGGTGCCGTAGCGGTCGATCGCGGCTTTCGCGGCGGCGGAGACTTCCGGGTGCCCCGCAAGACCGAGATAGTTGTATCCGGAGTAATTGATGTACTCGCGGCCGTCGATCGTGAGCGTGCTGCTGCTCACGCCTTCGTGGGGACGGAAATAAAGATTGGCGATACCGAGCCTGTCGAGCTCGGCGAGCTGGGCATTCACCAGCACGTGCGGCGGCAGGCGCTCGAAATCGAGCGGCTGTGCCTGATCGGGATCGACCGTGGCGGCGGGTGCGGTCGGCATGGGCTGCGTCGTCATTGCGGGCGAGTATAGAACAGCATTCCAGTATGCGGCACGCCGGATGCGAGGCCGCGTAACATGCAAGAACCCAACCTTCCTTCACAGTTTCTACACATGAAGACGCGCCTTGCCGAAGTCGAACCCTACGTGACCAAGGACCGCTCCGAGATCCGCGAGCTCATGCACCCGGCGGTGCACGGCAATCGCAACGTGAGCCTCGCCGAGGCCATGGTGTCGCCGGGCGCCCGGACCGAGCTTCACCGGCACGGGGCGACCGAGGAGATCTATCACTTCACGCAAGGGAGGGGAGTGATGACGCTCGGCGGCGAGCGCTTCGAGGTCAACGCCGGCGACACGGTCTGTATTCCGCCGGGCACCGCGCACTGCGTCGAGAACAGCGGCGACGGGCCGCTCAGGATTCTGTGTGCCTGCGCGCCCGCCTACAGCCACGAGGACACCGAGCTGGTCGGGTGACGTTCAAAAAAACGCGAACGCCCGGATCTCGATGCTCTGCCGCGCCGGCGCTCCGGCGCGCGTGGTGGGATCGTCGAACGACGTGTGCGGCGTGAAGCGCGCGCGGCCGTCGGTCGCCGAGTCGTAGACCTTGAACACGATCGCTTCGTCGCGCCGCATGCGGGGGAAGTAGACCCAGCGATGAGCGGGGTTGTGCTTGAGGCGATACGTCTGGCCGACGCGGTGCGGGTAGCGCCGCTCGGACACGAGGAGATCGTCCATGCTGACCGATCGCGCGTCGGCGAGCGCGAGCGGATTCGTTTCGATCGGCTGGTTGATCGCGCGCCAGACCTGCACGATCGCGAAGCGCCGCTGCAACAGGGCGTCCGCTTCATCGGGCAGGATCTCGCGCACGCGCTGCGGACCCGACCACTCGGTGTAATCGTTGTGCGCGGAGAGCACCGGCTCGCGCACGAGCTTCTCCTCGCGCTCCGACTCGTCGCCCGAGCGCAGCGTGTGATCGAAGATCACCACGCGCGCAGCACCCGAGATGTCCTTGATGAGCTGCTCGGCTTCGCGATAGTAGACGTTCTTCAACTGGTGCTCGTCGAAGAAGCTCTCGACCCGCGTCGGCGCGGGCACGAGCACGAAGCCGTTCTTCTCGAAGTCGAGCTCCGACGCGCGCCCGTCCGCCACGCTCATCGTGCGCTTCTCCCAGGCACCCTGGGTGCGGCGGCGGATATTGCCCGGTCCGAACGTCTCGTTGACGAGCTTCTCGCCCGTCTCTACCGTGTAAGGAATCTCGGCCGTGATCATGAGGTGCCTCTGTGAATGAGCGTGTCGACCCCGAAGGTGCCCGTCTTCCGATCAAGCTCGATACTACCTCCAACGGCGAGTTCGCGCCGGTGCCGCTCACGCGGGCGGACGTGGCGGCGAACCGGCAGGCGCACGCCGATGCGGGCGCGCACGCGAAGCGCCTGGGGCTTACACGGCGCGACTTCCTCGTATCCGCGTGCGGCGCCGCGAGCACGCTCCTCGCGTTCAACTCGGCGCGCGCGGCGGGAGGGGATGCCGGCGGTTTCTTCGACGTGCCGCGCGACGCCGCGCTCGACCTCGATCTCGCGCGCGAGTCGCTCGGCGGCAAAGGCGAGCTCATCTTCGACGTGCAGGGCCACTTCGTCGACCCGACCGGCGCATGGGTCAGGAGCGCGCCCGAGGACGCGTTCAAGTGGTCGCCCAAGGCGGCCTGCGAGCTCGGAAAGAAGCCGGGGCCTCACGCTCATCTCGCGTGCCTCGGGCCCGACGAGTTCGTCAAAGACGTCTTTCTCGACAGCGACACCGACATGATGGTGCTGTCGTTCGTGCCGTCGACGCGCGACGCCGAGCCGGTGACGATACAGGCGGCCGACGCGGTGCGCCGCATCGTCGACAAGCTGCAGGGCACGCACCGGCTGCTGGTCCACGGGCGAGTCAACCCGAACCAGCGCGGCGACGTCGAAGCGATGGACGAGCTCAAGGAGCGCTGGGGGATCGCGGCGTGGAAGACCTACACGCAATGGGGACCGGACGGCCGCGGCTATTTTCTGTCGGACGACGCCGGGACACGCTTCATCGAGAAAGCGCGGCGCCTGGGCGTGAAGAACATCTGCGTGCACAAGGGACTGCCGTTCGGCAAGCGCTCGTACGAGCACAGCCAGTGCAGCGACATCGGCGTCGTCGCGAAGCGCTTCCCCGACGTGAACTTCCTCATCTACCACTCGGGCTTCGTCACCGGCGTGACGGAACGGCCGTACGACCACGCCGCGAAGCGCGACGGCATCGACACGCTGATCCGCTCGCTCGTGGATAACGGCGTGAAACCCGGCTCGAACGTCTACGCCGAGGTCGGCAGCACGTGGCGCTTCCTCATGCGCGAACCGACGCAGGCCGCGCACGCCCTGGGCAAGCTCATCAGGCACTGCGGCGAAGACAACGTGCTGTGGGGCACCGACTCGATCTGGTACGGCTCGCCGCAGGACCAGATCCAGGCGTTCCGCACCTTCCAGATTGCGCGCGAGCTGCGCGACAAGCATGACTACGCCGAGATCACACCTACACTGCGCGCGAAGATCTTCGGGCTGAACGCGGCGAAGGTATACGGATTGAGCGCCGCGGAAGTGAAGAAGTACACGCAGCGCGACGCGATCGCGCGCGAGCGGCTGGCGTATGCCGAGCGTCCGGAGCCGCACTACCTCACCTACGGGCCGAAGACTCGCAGAGAGTTTCTAAATCTCAAGCGGCTCGGTGTGTAGGTCATCGCGAGGCGGCTCCGCAGGAACGCCGACGCGATCCCGTGGCGCACGGAAGCGGACGCTCCGGGATTGCTTCGTCGCCTTGCTCGTCGCAATGACAGCTAGCAGGCAACGCGGCAGAGCAACCCTTTCAAGTACTCGCTCTCCGGGAAGTGCAGCGCCACCGGGTGATCGGGCGCGGCATGCAGCCATCGCTCGATGCGCACGCCCACTTTGGCATCGAGCGCGGCGCCGGCGACGATCTTCTGGAAGAGATCGGCCGAGACGCCGCCCGAGCAGGAATACGTCATCAGGTGCCCGCCGGGCTTGAGCATCTTGAACGCGAAGAGGTTGATGTCCTTGTACGCTCGCGCCGCGCGCTCGGCGTGCGCCGCGGTCGGCGCGAGCTTGGGCGGATCGAGCACGATCACGTCGTAGGTCTTGCCCTGGTCGCGCAGCTTGCGCAGCGTCTGGAAGACGTCGGCTTCGATCCACTGCGCATCGCGCAGGCCGTTGAGCGCGACGTTCGCGCGCGCGGCGTCGAGCGCGAGGCCCGAGCTGTCGACCGCCGTCACCGAAGCGGCGCCGCCGAGGAGCGCATTCAACGTGAAGCCGCCGGTGTACGAGAAGCAGTCGAGCACGTCCTTATCCGCCGCGAGATGGCGCAGCAGCACGCGGTTGTCGCGCTGGTCGAGATAGAAACCGGTCTTGTGGCCGGCGTCGACCTCGACCTTGAACTTCAGGCCGTGCTCTTCGATCACCGGCGCGTGCGGCAGCGGCTTGCCGCGCAGCAGCCCGCTCTTCGGCTTGAGCCCTTCGAGCTCGCGCGCGTCGGCGTCGGAACGCTCCCAGACGCGCTCGACGCCGGGCAGGCCGCAGAGCGCGTCGGCGATCTCGTCGCGCCAGCGATCGGCGCCGGCCGAGAGGAGCTGCACCACCGCGGTCTCGCCATAGCGGTCGGCGATCACGCCCGGAAGCCCGTCGGCTTCGCCGTGGATGAGGCGCATGCCGCTGCTCGCGCCGTCGATGCCCAGCGCGGTGCGCGCGTTCGCGGCGTCTTCGACCCGGCGCGTGAAGAAGCTCGCGTCGATCTCCGCCTCGCTGAACGTCCAGGCGCGCGCGCGTATCTGCGAATGCGGGCTGTAGGCAGCGAGCGCGAGCCATTCGCCGTCGGCGGAGCGCACTTCGATCGTATCGCCTGCCTTTGCTTCGCCTTCGACCTTGGCCACCGCGCCGGAGAACACCCACGGGTGGCGGCGTTTGAGCGACTTCTCGCGTCCCGCCTTGAGGATCAGCCGCGCCAAGAGACGCTCACGGGCGGCGCGCCGCGCCGTCGGGCCTCGCGGCGACCTCCGCGAGCGCGGCGTCGAAGGCGGGGCGTATGCTCGCCGGATCGTCGACCGCGTAGCCCAGGTCGCGCAGGAGGCCGTCCTCGATGCCGTAACACCACGCGTGCACCGCGAGCGGCTGCCCGCGCGCCCACGCATCGAGCACGATGGTCGTCTCGCACAGATTCACCGCCTGCTCCAGCGCGTTGAGCTCGCAGAGGCGGTCCACCCGGCCCACCGGATCGCGCACGGTGTCGACGAGCTCGCGGTGGGCGGAGCGCACGTCCTGCACGTGGCGCAGCCAGTTGTCGATGAGGCCGAGCTTGTTGCGCTCGAGCGCCGCGCGCACGCCGCCGCAGCCGTAATGGCCGACCACCATGACGTGGCTCACCTTGAGCACGTCGACCGCGTACTGCACGGCCGCCAGACAGTTGAGGTCGGTGTGCACCACCACGTTCGCGACGTTGCGATGGACGAACATCTCGCCCGGCAGCAGGCCCACGATCTCGTTGGCGGGCACACGGCTGTCCGAGCAGCCGATCCACAGGTAGGGGGGCGCCTGCAGGCCGGACAGGCGCGCGAAAAACTCCGGATCGTTCGCGACGCGCGACGCCGCCCATTGACGGTTCTTTTCGAAGAGCTCGGGAAGCAGATGCATAGTGTTAAGTGTTAAGTGCTAAGTGTTAAGTGTTTAGTTAGCGTCAAACCCGTGTGCTCAGCGATGCCCCGCTTTTTACTCAACACTAAACACTCAACACTAAACACTGTTTTTCTTGCGTTTTGCGCGTGGGTGCGCCGCGTCGTACACCTTCGCGAGGTGCTGGAAGTCGAGGTGTGTATACACCTGGGTCGTCGAGATGCTGGCGTGGCCGAGCATTTCCTGTACCGCACGCAGGTCCCCGCTCGATTGCAGGACGTGCGACGCGAACGAGTGGCGCAGGACGTGAGGATGCACGTCGGTCGTCAGGCCCTGCTTCAGCGCGAGCGTTTTCAGCCGCTGCTGCACCGATCGCGGCGAAAGACGCTTGCCCGTGCGGCTCACGAACAGCGCGGCCGGCTCGTGGCGCGGGATCGCGGCGCGCGTCTGCAGCCACTCGTCCAGCGCCTTCAGCGCCTGCGCGCCCACCGGTATCACGCGCGTCTTGGAGCCCTTGCCGGTGACGCGCACCGTGCCGTCGGCATGGTTCACGTCCGAAGGCGCGAGCCCGGTGAGCTCGGATAGGCGCAGGCCGGAGGAATAGAAGAGCTCGAACATCGCCTTGTCGCGGCTCGCCAGCGCGCTGTCCGGATCGACCTCGAGGAGGCGGTGCATCTCGTCGGGCGAGAGCGCCTGCGGCAGCCGCTTGGCGGCCCTGGGCGCGCGTATACCGAGCACCGGGTTGTCCTTGTAGCCGTGGTCGCGCGCGAGATAGCGGTAGAAGCCGCGCCACGCCGAGAGCATGCGCGCGATGGAGCGCGCGTCGAGCCCCCCGCCGTGCAGCTTCGCCGCGAAGCGGCGCACGTCGTGGACCTGCAGCCTGTCGAGCGGCTGCGATCCGGCGCAGTCGAGCAGCGCCCCGATGTCGCGACCGTAGCTTTCGAGCGTATTGGCCGAGAGGCGTCGCTCGTGAGCGATGTACGCGAGGTACCCGGTCAGGAGCGGATTCGCCTTCACGGCTCCAGGTTGCGCAGGAGAGCCGTGCCCACCATGTCGCCGATGCGCTTCAGGAACACCGTGCCCATCCCGGGATAGAAGCGCTCGATGTCCTCGCTCGCCAACGCGAGGAGCCCGAACGTGTCGGTCGCGCGCAGCGGTACGTACGCGAAGGAGCGCAGGTGCTCGGCGGCATCGCCGAAGAGATCGGCCGAGGTGCCTTCGGCTGCATGGTGCGCGCAGTGCGGGCTCGACAGGCTCCTGGCGAACTCGCGCGTCGCCTCGCCCGCGGGATTGAGCGCCTCCGACTCGACGGGCCCGTCGTTCTTCCAGGCGCGTATCGCGACGTGAGGCACCGCGAAGTCCTCGCGCAGGTTGTAGTTCACCACCGCGGTCACCGCGGCGAGATCGCGCGCCGCGAGCAGCGCCATCGCGAGACGATGCACTTTCTCGCCGATCGCGTCGTTCTCGTCGCCGAACTGGATGACTTCGCGCAGCTTGCCTTCGAGCTGCTTGCCGCGCTCGCGCAGGGTGAGGATCTGGCGCTCGCTGATCGGTATCGCACGGCCGCCGTGCGGATGCGGAATGTAGATGTCCGCGAGCATGTCCGCGTACTGCTCGAAGAATTCGGGGTGTTCCTTGAGGAACGTGGCTACGGCTTCTGAGGTGACTTCGGATTTCATGATGTGCTGAGCATGTGCCGGCTGCCGCGAGTATATCGTCAAAGCGTCAGCTCGCCTTCGAAGACCGTTACCGCGGGCCCCGTCATCATCACCGGCCGGCCTGCGCCCGCCCACGCGATACCGAGCTCGCCGCCGCGCGTTTCCACGACGACGCCCGAGCCGTCGAGCACGCCGCGCGTGACGCCGGCAACCACCGCCGCGCACGCGCCCGTGCCGCACGCGAGCGTCTCGCCGGCGCCGCGCTCGTATACGCGCAGGCGTATGCGATGCCGGTCGACGATCTCCATGAAGCCCGCGTTGACGCGGCGCGGAAAGCGCGGATGCGCTTCGATCAGCGGTCCTTCGGTCTCGACCGGCGCCGAACGCACGTCCGACACGATTTGCACCGCATGCGGATTGCCCATCGAGACCGCGCTGATCTCGACGGTGCGATTCGCCACGTCGAGCGGATACGTGAGCGCGCGCGCCGTCGCCTCGAACGGGATCTCCGCGGGCTCGAAGCGCGGAACGCCCATGTCGACCGTGACGCGGCCGTCGGCTTCCAGCCTCGGCACGATGACCCCCGATGCGGTGCCGACGCGAATCTCGCGCTTGTCGGTCAGGCCGCGCTCGTGAACGTAGCGCACGAAGCAGCGCGCGCCGTTGCCGCACTGCTCCACCTCGCCGCCGTCGGCGTTGAAGATGCGGTAGTAGAAATCGGTGCCCGCATCGCGCGCACGCTCGACCTGCAGGATCTGGTCGCAGCCGACGCCGAAGTGACGATCGGCGAGCAAGCGCAGC
Source organism: Burkholderiales bacterium (assembly GCA_036262035.1). Classification (NCBI taxonomy): domain Bacteria; kingdom Pseudomonadati; phylum Pseudomonadota; class Betaproteobacteria; order Burkholderiales; species Burkholderiales bacterium. The sequence goes on from DATAJS010000027.1 coordinate 86,691, forward strand.
TGTTCGCGCGTGAGATCGATCGGCTGCTCGGTCGCGTCGAGCACGACGAAGTCGTTGCCGAGGCCGTGCATCTTGGTGAACTCGAGCTTCATACCTTCTTCGCCATGATGTAGTCGTCCATTACGAAACCTTCGCCGATATCTTTCACCACCGCTTCGCGGATGTCGAAGCCGTGCTTGCGATACGCGGCGATCGCATTCGCGTTGCGTTTGTTGACCGCCAGGATCACGTTCGACGCCCCGATCGAGCGCGCGACCTCGCATGCGCGCTCGACCAGCGCGCCGCCGATGCCGCGGCGCTGGTGCGCGGGATGCACGTAGAGCTTGTCGATCTTGAGCTCGCCCGCATCCTGCACGTGGAACGATGCGAACCCCACCATGCGCTCGCCGTCGTGCGCGACCACCCAGCGGATGTCCTCGCGATCGAGCTCCGCTTCGACGATCTCCGGCCGGTAGCGCTGCGCGAGCATGTACTCGGTCTGCGCTTCCCCGATGATCGCCGGATAGTGCGCGCGCCAGGTCTCGCGCGCGAGTGCGCAGAGCGCCGCGACGTCGCGCGGCCCGGCAGGCCGGATCGTGCAGGCCGTCATTTGGTGTACATCGCCGGCTCGCCCGGCGGCCGCGTCTTGAAGCGCTTGTGCAGCCAGTGATACTGCTCGGGCACCTCGCGCACGCGGTCTTCGATGAAAGCGTTCATGCGCCGCACGTCCGCCTCGACGTCGTCGGTCGGGAAATTGTCCCACGCGGGATAGAAGGTCAGCACGTACCCCTCCCCGCCGGGAAGCTGGCGCGTGACGATCGGGACGACCTTCGCGCCGCCGAGCTTCGCGAGGCGCGACAGCCCGGTGATCGTCGCCGCCTGCACGCCGAAGAACGGCACGAACACCGAATCGCGCGCGCCGAAATCGAGGTCGGGCAGGTAGTAGAACGGCAGGCCTTCGCGGATCACGCGCACGATGGAGCGCAGCCCGTCCTGGCGCGAGACCAGGCGCGGCATCACGAAGCGCGTGCGGCCGTGATAGAGGATGCGGTCGAGGATGGGGTCTTTCTGCCGCTGGTACATCGACGCGGCGGCGTAATCCGCCGCGAGCCGGCTGCCGCCCATGTCGAGGCCGACGAAGTGCGGCGCGAGCCAGATCACCGGCTGGCCCTGGACCGCCTCGAAGTTCTCCAGCCCTTCGAAGCGCACGATTTTGAGGATGCGCTCGCGCGACGCCCACCACAGGATGCCGCGCTCGAGCGCGGCGCGCCCGAACGCCTGAAAGTGGCCGCGCAATACGCGCTCCCGCTCCTGCGGGCTCCAGTGCGGAAAGCAGAGCGCAAGATTCTTGCGCGCGACGCGCCGGCGATCGCCCGCGATCGCATACAGCAGCATGCCGAACCCGCGCCCGATCGGCGCGAGGACCGCAAGCGGGAGGAAATGCAGGAGCCAGATAATGGCCAGAGCGACTCGAATCATGGCTTGGGTTAAGAGCTAATGGACCGCCAAGGACGCAAAGGACGCAAAGGAATTCCCCGGGCAGCTGACCTCGCCATGCCGCATCTGGCGACAAGGCGGCAATGCGCGGCGTGCGCACCCGTCCAGTTGCTTTCCTTGGCGTCCTTTGCGTCCTTGGCGGTCAATCACGCCTTGCTCTCATGTTCGACCACCGGCGCCGAGCCGCGGGGAGCCTTGTAGCGGTTATAGCTCCAGAGATACTGCGTGGGGCACGTGCGAATCAGGTCCTCCAGCGCGCGGTTGAGCTCGCGCTCGTCGATCTCGCCGTCGTGGCGCTCGAAAAGGAGCTCGTACCCCCGGCTTTGCGGCAGGCGCTTCGCGAACGCGATGATCACCGGCGCCTTCGATTGCTTCTGCAGGCGCCCCACCAGCGTGATCGTGTACGCCGGCCGCCCGAAGAAATCGGCCCACGCGCCTTCGCCGAACTGCGGCGCCTGGTCGGGGAGGATGCCGATCGGCTCGCCGCGCTGCAGAGCCTTGTACAAAGCCCGCACACCTTTGAGCGACGCCGGCTCGGCCTTCATCCTGCCGCGGATGCGTCCCTTCATCATCAGCGGCTCGAGCCAGCGCTGCTTCGGCGGACGATACAGTACGGTCAGCGGCACCCGCTGCCCGGTGTACATGGCAGAGATCTCGAAGCAGCCCAGGTGAGGGGTCAGAAAGATGATCCCGCGCCCTTCGCGCAGTGCGTCTTCCACGACGTTCCACGTACCGCAGCGGACGAGCGAAGTGACCCGCTGTTCGTCGTCGAACCAGACCTTGGGGATCTCGGCGATCGAGCGCCCGGTGTGCGCGACGCAGTCGCGCAGGGCGCGCTCGAGCTCGCGGGGGTCGGTATAAATACCGCTCCGCGTGAGGTTCTCACGCATGCGCGCCGCGTAGACCGGGGAAGCGAGGTAAGTCAGCCAGCCGAGCAGAACGCCCAATGCGTGCAGCCACGCCAGGGGCAGCCTGCCGAGCAGGCGGAGGAAGGTCATTTGCCCAATTTTAGCGACTTACTCGCAGCGATCGTACATATTGGACGTGGCGCCGCCAGGCGCCTAAGCACGCCGTTGCGCGGGGAGCGTAGCGACCAGCGGCGTGGACCTTTCCGCAGCGGCGTAGACCTTTCTGATATCCTATGCGCCCTTTCCACCCCCTTGAATTTTCGAGCATGAGCGATTTTCTCTTCACCTCGGAATCGGTTTCCGAAGGACACCCCGATAAAGTTGCAGACGCAATCTCGGACGCCGTGCTCGACGCGGTGCTGGCGCAGGACAAGCACGGCCGGGTCGCCGCAGAAACGCTGGTCGCGACCGGCCTGGTCGTGATGGCGGGCCAGATCACCACCAACGCCAACGTCAATTACAGCGATCTCGCGCGCGACGTCATCAAGCGCATCGGCTACGACGACTCCTCGATCGGCTTCGACTACCGCTCGTGCGCGGTGCTGACCGCTTTCGACAAGCAGTCGGCCGACATCAAGCAGGGCGTGGACGAAGGCTCGGGCCTCGACCTCGAGCAGGGCGCCGGCGACCAGGGCCTGATGTACGGTTTCGCATGCGACGAGACGCCGACGCTGATGCCTCTGCCGATCCACCTCGCCCACCGCCTCATGGAGCGCCAGGCCGAGCTGCGCCGCGACGGCCGCCTGCCCTGGCTGCGCCCGGACGCGAAGTCGCAGGTGTCGGTCCGCTACGTCGACGGCAAGCCGCACCACATCGACACGGTCGTCATCTCGACCCAGCATCGTGAAGACATCTCCCAGGAGCCGCTCACCGAGGGCGTCATCGAAGAGATCGTCAAGCCGGTCCTGCCCAAGGAGCTGGTCACCAAGGAGACCAAGTACCTCATCAACCCGACCGGCCGCTTCGTCATCGGCGGCCCGCTCGGCGACACCGGCCTGACCGGCCGCAAGATCATCGTCGACAGCTACGGCGGCTACTCGCGCCACGGCGGCGGCGCGTTCTCGGGCAAGGATCCTTCGAAAGTCGACCGCTCGGCCGCCTACGCCGCGCGCTACGTCGCGAAGAACATCGTCGCGGCCGGCCTTGCGAAGAAGTGCGAAGTGCAGGTCGCGTACGCGATCGGTATCGCGCGCCCGGTCAGCGTGCTGGTCGAGACCTTCGGCACCGGCAAGATCGCCGACGAGAAGATCGCCAAGCTCGTCGAGAAGCACTTCGACCTGCGCCCGAAAGGCATCATCCACTCGCTCAACCTGCTCCGCCCGATCTACGGCAAGACCGCGGCTTACGGCCACTTCGGCCGCGACGAGCCGGAGTTCTCATGGGAAGCGACCGACAAGGTCTCGGCCCTCAAGGACGACGCAGGTTCCAAGTAAGCGTCCCCAGGGTCGGACCCCGGCGTTATCGGGGTCCGACCCTGGTTCCTGAAAAGCAGCGCCATGGCGCTGCTTTTTTGTTTTCGCCGCGAAAAAGCCGGGGTCTGACCCCCAAAGGGCCGGGGTCAGACCGTCGTTTGATGTAGAATCCGCCGTTCCCGAGGAGCGTTGCAACGGAGACCCTCTCTCCGCCAGGCTCGGGACCCCGCAGGCTCTCGAGTCCTCGGTACCAACGGCGCTCACCGCGTGTTCGCGGCGGTGAGCCCCTTCCAGCATCCCGTTCGCGCCGCGTCATTCAACCCATCGGAGTGACAGATGAGCGCAGCACCCCAGACTCTCAAGGGCGACTACTACGTCGCCGACATCGGGCAGGCCGAGTTCGGCCGCAAGGAAATCCAGATCGCCGAGACCGAGATGCCCGGCCTCATGGCGGTGCGCGAGGAATACAAGGGCAAGCAGCCGCTGAAAGGCGCGCGCATCGCCGGCTCGCTGCACATGACGATCCAGACCGCGGTGCTGATCGAGACGCTGGTCGCGCTCGGCGCCGAAGTGCGCTGGGCCTCGTGCAACATCTTCTCGACGCAGGACCACGCCGCCGCGGCGATCGCCGCCGCCGGCATCCCGGTCTTCGCCTTCAAAGGCGAGAGCCTCAAGGAATACTGGGACTTCACCCATCGCATCTTCGAGTGGCGCGACGGCGGCCTGCCGAACATGATCCTCGACGACGGCGGCGACGCCACGCTGCTCGCGTACCTCGGCAGCAAGGCGGAGAAAGATCCCTCGCTCGTCGCCAAGCCGACCAACGAGGAAGAGGAAGCGCTCTTCGCGGCCATCAAGAAGAGGAACGCCGAGCGTCCCGGCTGGTACGCCAAAGCGCTGGCGAGCATCAAGGGCGTCACCGAAGAGACCACCACCGGCGTGCACCGCCTCTACCAGATGGAGAAGGAAGGCCGTCTCCCCTTCCCCGCGATCAACGTCAACGACTCGGTCACCAAGTCGAAGTTCGACAACCTCTACGGCTGCCGCGAGTCGCTGGTCGACGGCATCAAGCGCGCGACCGACGTGATGATCGCCGGCAAGATCGCGGTCGTCGCGGGTTACGGCGACGTGGGCAAGGGCTGCGCGCAGTCGCTGCGCGGCCTGGGTGCTTCGGTCTGGGTCACCGAGATCGACCCGATCTGCGCGCTGCAGGCGGCGATGGAAGGCTATCGCGTCGTCACGATGGACGAGGCCGCCGACAAGGGCGAGATCTTCGTCACCGCGACGGGCAACGTGAACGTGATCTCGCACGACCACATGATCAAGATGAAGAACAACGCGATCGTGTGCAACATCGGTCACTTCGATTCGGAGATCGACGTCGCCTCGCTCAGGCAATACAAGTGGGAGAACATCAAGCCTCAGGTCGACCACATCGTCTTCCCGAGCGGCAAGCGCCTCATCCTGCTCGCCGAAGGCCGCCTGGTGAACCTCGGCTGCGGCACCGGCCACCCGAGCTTCGTCATGTCGAGCTCGTTCACCAACCAGACGATGGCGCAGATCGAGCTGTTCTCGAACAACAGCAAGTACGAGAAGAAGGTGTACGTGCTGCCGAAGCAGCTCGACGAGAAAGTCGCACGCCTGCACCTGAAGAAGCTCGGCGCGCAGCTCACGCAGCTCACCGAGACGCAGGCCAAGTACCTCAACCTCGACGTGAGCGGTCCGTACAAGCCCGATCACTATCGCTACTGATGCCGTGAAACGTGAAATGTGAAACGTGAAACGCCAACCCTCCCTCTCCCCGAGCCGGGGAGAGGTCGGGGTGAGGGGATCACTTTTCACGTTTCACTTTTCACTACAAATGCATGGACTCTCAGAAACGCCACAGAAAGTGCTTCAGCTTCGAGTTCTTTCCGCCGAACACGGCCGAAGGGGCGCTGAAGCTCGCCGAGACGGCGAAGCAGCTTGCCCTGTTGAAGCCCGAGTTCTTCTCGGTCACGTACGGCGCGGGCGGCTCGACGCGAGAGCGCACGCTGAAAGCGGTGCTCGACCTGTGCGCGGCGGGCCACGCCGCCGCGCCGCACATCTCGTGCATCGGCTCGTCGCGCGACAGCGTCCGCGAGATCCTCGCGGACTACAAGAATCACGGCATCCGCCACCTCGTCGCGCTGCGCGGCGACCTGCCTTCGGGCACCGCCACGACCGGTGAGTTTCACTACGCCAACGAGCTCGTCGCGTTCATCCGCGAGGAGTTCGGCAGCCACTTCTTCATCGAAGTCGCGGCGTATCCCGAGTTCCACCCGCAGGCGAGGAACGCCGAAGCCGATCTGCAGGCGTTCAAGCGCAAGGTCGAGGCGGGCGCCGATTCGGCGATCACGCAGTACTTCTTCAACGCCGACTCGTACTTCAACTTCGTCGGGGAGTGCGAGGCGATGGGCATCGCGATCCCCGTCGTTCCCGGCATCATGCCGATCGGCCGCTTCTCACAGCTCGCGCGCTTCTCCGATGCGTGCGGCGCGGAGATCCCGCGCTGGATCCGCAAGAAGCTCGAAGGCTACGCCGACGACATCGAGTCGATCCGCGCCTTCGGCCTCGATGTCGTCACCGCGATGTGCGAGCGGCTGCTCGAGGAGGGCGCGCCGGGGCTGCACTTCTATACGTTGAATCAGGCTTCGCTGACGACGGAGATCTGGAAGAGGCTGGGGATTTCGCAGGAGCTCGACGGCTAAAACAGAAAGGGCCCCCGCAAGGGCCCTTTTGTTGGTGATGAGCAACCGATCTGGAGATCGGCGAAGGAAAGGAGGTTCAAGGATGGAAACCTTGGTTTCCCTCCTTGGCGTTCACCGGCCGCAGGCGGCGTAGCCGCGAAGCGGTTACGCCGCCTTGGCTTCCGCTTTCTTCTTGGCCTGCGCCGCCTTCGCGTGCATCGCCGCGTACGCCGCGTGCGCTGCGGCTTCGGCATCTCCCACATGCACCGGGTAGCCCATGTCGTCGAGCACCGAGCCGAGCGCCGACAGGCAGAGCATCACGTTGTCCGGACGGCACGAGTACCCCATCAGGCCGAAGCGCCAGATCTTGCCGGCCAGGGGGCCCAAGCCCGCGCCGATCTCGAGGCCGAACTCGCCGAGCAGCGTCTTGCGCACTTGGGCTTCGTTGACGCCTTCGGCGCAGATCACCGCGTTCATCTGCGGGATCTGGTACTTCTCGTTGACGAGGAACTTCAGGCCCATCGCTTCCAGGCCCGCTTTCAGCGCGATGTGATGACGCTCGTGGCGCGCCCAGCAGTTGTCGACGCCTTCCTCGCGGATGAGGAGCAGCGCTTCGTGCAGCGCGAACAGCGAGTTGGTCGGCGCGGTGTGATGGTAGGTGCGCGTGGTCTCGCCCCAATAGCCGAGCAGCAGGTTCATGTCCATGAACCATGACTGGATCTTCTCCTTGCGCGCTTTCACGTACTCGACGACGCGGTCGCTGAGCGTGACGGGCGACAGGCCCGGCGTGCACGAGAGGCACTTCTGGGAGGCGGAGTAGGCCGCGTCGATGCCCCACTCGTCGACCAGCACCGGCGAGCCGCCGAGCGAGGTCACGGTGTCGACGATGGTGAGCGCGTCGTACTTGTGCGCGATCTCGACCAGCGTCTTGGCATCCGACAACACGCCGGTGGACGTCTCGGCGTGAACGAACGCGACGACCTTCGTGTCGCGGTTCGCTTTCAGCGTGTCTTCGAGCTTCTGCGGGTCGATGGGGTGGCCCCACTCGGCTTCGACCACGACGGGGATGCCGCCGCAGCGCTCGACGTTCTCGATCATCCGGCCGCCGAACACGCCGTTACGGCACACGATCACCTTGTCGCCGGGGCTGACGAGGTTGACGAAGCAGTACTCCATGCCGACCGAGCCGGGACCCGAGACCGGGAACGTCAGCGCGTTCCTGGTCTGGTAGGCGTAGCGCAGCAGCCCTTTGAGCTCTTCCATCATCTCGACGAAGATCGGGTCGAGATAGCCGATGGCCGGCTGGCTCATGGTGGTGAGCACGCGCGGATGGATTTCGGTCGGACCGGGACCCATGAGCGTCCGCTGGGGCGGATGGAAAGAGCTGATGCGTTTTTTGGGTGCGAATTCGTTCATGGTGTCACTCCCGGGGGATCCGAAAAGGTTTTCGCCGTCGGGGCGCGATTTCACGCGGACGGGCTTGCGGGCGTTGGCTTCGTTGAGGATTTCGACGGCGGTGATGTCGCCGCCGGTCACGTGCTCGACTTCCATCGCCCAGCGGGCGGGGACGTAGCCCGACTTCACCCAGTTGTTCACGACCGCGCGGTCGAGGCGAAACCGGCGCGCGACTTCGGCTTGGCTGCCGAAGAGGGATACGAGACGCTCAGCGCAATTCATCTCGCCGAGATTAGCATGTCAAATTCAGTTTGACAAAATAATCTCCGGGCTTCCACCGAATCGGGGTCTGTCCCCGATGTCCAAGTCGTTGTTTTTGCGACTTAGTCGGTGTCGATGGCCCTGTCGCCATCGGGCTCGGGTCTGCCGGTCGGCGCCACCTTGGTGAAGTCGTGGAGGGCTCGGTCGAGGAGGTGCGAGGGGCTGGCGTTCTGGAGGCTCCTCAGGATGTTCTCGACGCGCCCCGGATAGCGCTTTTCCCACTCCTTCAGCATCGCCGCGACCTGCTTACGCTGCAGGTTCTCCTGCGAGCCGCAGAGGTTGCAGGGAATGATGGGGAAGTGCCTCGCCTCCGCATAGGCCGCGAGGTCCGTCTCCTCCACGTACGCGAGCGGGCGGATCACCACGTGCCTGCCGTCGTCCGACACGAGCTTGGGCGGCATCGTCTTGAGCTTGCCGCCGAAGAACATGTTGAGAAAGAAGGTCTGCAGGATGTCGTCGCGATGGTGGCCGAGCGCGATCTTGGTCGCCTGAAGCTCGCCCGCGACGCGATAGAGCACGCCGCGCCGCAGCCGAGAGCACAGCGAGCACATCGTCTTGCCTTCGGGGATGACGCGCTTCACCACCGAGTAGGTGTCCTGCTCGGCGATGAGATACGGCACGCCGAGCGATTCGAGATACTCGGGCAGCACGTGCGCCGGAAAGTCGGGCTGCTTCTGGTCGAGATTGACCGCGACGATGTCGAATGCGATCGGCGCGTGGGCTTTGAGGTGCAGCAGCACATCGAGCAAGCCGTAGCTGTCCTTGCCGCCCGACAGGCAGACCATCACCTTGTCGCCGTCGCGGATCATGTCGTAATCGCCGATCGCCTGCCCGACGAGCCGGCGCAGTCGCTTCGCGACCTTGTTCGCTTCGTACGCCTGTTTCTGGATTGCAGCAGCTGTGGTCATTTCTCGATCGAAAAAATTGAACCGCCAAGGACGCAAAGGACGCCAAGGAAATCAAAATGGATTCCCGCCTTCGCGGGGATGACGGGCTTACCACCCGCCGCGTTCGGTTTCCTTGGCGTCCTTTGCGTCCTTTGCGGTTAAAACGCTTTGCTCTAACCCAGCATGACGCTGCGTCCGCCATCCACCGCAAGCACTTGCCCGGTGACGTACGGCCCGCCGGTCAGCAGGAATTCGACCGCCTTGGCGATGTCGTCCGGCTCGCCGATGCGCTTCAGCGCGGTCTGGTTCATGATGCGCTGGCGCGAGACTTCGTCTTTCCACGCGTCGTCGTCCGGCCAGAGGATCGTCCCGGGCGCGACGCCGTTCACGCGCACTTCGGGACCGAGCTCGCGCGACAGCGATCGCGTCAGCGCGACCAGGCCGCCTTTGGCGATGTTGTAGACGACGTAGCTCTTCATCGGGAACTCGGCGTGGATGTCGATGATGTTGACGATCGCGCCGTGGGTCTTCTTCAGCTCTTTCGCCGCCGCCTGCGACAGGAACAGCGGCGCCTTCAGGTTGGTGCCGACCAGGTCGTCCCACGACTGCTCGGTGATCTCGCCCAGCGGCGTCGGATAGAAGCTCGACGCGTTGTTGACCAGCCCGTCGAGCCGCCCGAAAGCCTTCACCGCGTCCTTGACGAGCGCCGGGAGATTGCCGGGCTTGAGCAGATCCGCCTGCACCAGCGCAACCGATCCTGCGCGTGCTGCGCCGAGCGCCTCCTTGAGGTCCCGCGCTTCCGACGCCGACGACCGGTAATGCACCACGAGGTTCGCGCCGGCCGCATGCAACCGGCGCGCGATAGCCGCCCCGACGCGCCGCGCGCCGCCGGTGATCAGGATCGCCTTGTTGTCGAGCGCTGCGGTCATAAAATCTTGTTTATTCTAGCCTAGTCGGTCATGATCGGCGGCCTGATGCTGCCTGCGCACCTGCAAGAACTCCCCGCTCCGTCCCCCGCAGCGATCGAAGTCAGCGAAGCGCTCTCCGCCCTGATCTCGGCCGAGATCGGCCGCGCCGGCGGCTTCCTTTCATTCGCGCGCTACATGGAGCTCGCGCTGTACGCACCGGGGCTCGGCTACTACAGCGCAGGCAGCGCGAAGCTGGGCGAAGCCGGCGATTTCGTGACCGCGCCGGAGCTCTCCCCGTTTTTCGGCCGGTGCATCGCGCGCCAGGCGTCGGAGCTTCTCGATCAGGGTATCGGCGACATCGTCGAGCTCGGCGGCGGCAGCGGCGCGCTCGCGGTCGAGCTGCTCGCGGCGCTCGAAGCGACGGGCACGCTGCCCGAGCGCTACACCATCGTCGAGCTTTCCGCCGACCTCAAGGCGCGGCAGCACGCGCGCATTCGTGAGGCGGCGCCGCGTCTCGCCGACCGCGTGCGCTGGGCCGATGCGCTGCCCGGCCCGCTCGAGGCCTTCGTCGTCGCCAACGAAGTGCTCGACGCCGTGCCCGCGCACCTGATCGAGACGCACGAGGACGGCGTCGACGAAGTCGGCGTCACCGTACACGGCGCCCGACGCTTCGAGTACGCGAAGCGGCCGGCGCAAGGCGAGCTCCTCCAGGCCGCGCGCGCGCTCGGCCTGCCGCCCGGCTACCGCACCGAGATCAATCTCGCGTCGCGCAAGCTGGTGAAGACGCTCACCGAGAACGTCACGCGCGGCGCGCTGCTCTTCGTCGACTACGGTTTTCCCGCGGCGGAGCTCTACCACCCGCAGCGATCGACCGGCACGCTCATGTGCCACTACCGCCATCGCGCGCACGACGATCCCTTCGCCGTCCCCGGCTTGCAGGACATCACCGCGCACGTCGACTTCACCGCAGTCGCCGAAGCCGCGCTGGAAGGCGGCGCGAGCGTGCTCGGCTACACGTCGCAGGCGCAGTTCCTGATCAACTGCGGAATCACCGATCTGCTGTCGGGAACGCCGGCGGAAGACGCGCGGACGTACGCGCCGCTCGCCTCGCAGGCGCAGAAGCTCCTCTCGCCCGCGGAGATGGGCGAGCTCTTCAAGGCGATCGCGGTCGGGCGCGGCGTCGCGCTCCCGCTCGCGGGATTCGCCCGCGGCGATCGCACGCATACGCTATAGCGCAGGCGCACACGCCTGCAGACCCGGCAGGCGAGGCGCCTGCGCTACGAGGAGGCACCTATCGACATCCCGCTATCCCCGACCGTCTACGCCGCCGCGGCCGTGACGATGCTGTTCGCCGGCGTGGCGCAGGGCGCGCTCGGTTTCGGCTTCCCGGCGATCTCGACGCCGGTGGTCATGCTCATGGTCGACGTGAAGACCGCGATCATCCTCAACCTCCTGCCCAACTTCGCGGTGAACCTGATCAGCATTCTGCGCGGCGGCAACTACCGCGCGAGCATCGGACGCTACTGGCCGGTCGCGGCGTGGGCGCTGGTCGGCGCTTTCCTCGGCGCGTGCTTCCTCATCGTGGCGCCGCAGGAGCCGGTCCGCATCCTGCTCGCGCTGGCGATCATCGCGTATCTCAACCAGCACCGGCTCGCCCACCTCGACTGGAGCTGGCTCGCGCGCCGCCGCCGATTGTCTGCGATGATCTTCGGCGTCGCGGGCGGCTTCTTCTCGGGGACGGTGAACCAGTCGCTGCCGCCGCTGCTCATCTACTTCACGCTGCTGGGGCTGGAAACGGTCGTCATGACTCAGATCCTCAACCTGTGCTTCATCGGCGGCAAGACCGTGCAGGCCGCGACGCTCGCGGGCGCCGGGCAGATCCGGCTCCACGACGTGCTCGCGAACGTGCCGCTGACGGTCATCTCCATCTTCGGGTTATGGCTCGGCGTGCGCGTGCAGCGCCGCGTGAGCCCCGACGTGTACAAGCGCGTGCTGCGCTACATCCTGTTCGTGCTCGCGATCGCGTTGTTGTGGCAGGGCTCGTCCTGGCTCTTGCCGTCGGCGCACGCGGCGACCGCGACCGAAGCCGAAGAAGCGCAAAAGCAGTGGGCGCATTCCCCGTACGGCCCGATGATGACGCGCATCCTGCCGCCCTCGGTCGAGCCGGACGATCTGCCGGATGCGTCTTCACCGGGCGCGCGCGTGATGGCGCGGTACTGCGTGCAGTGCCACTACCTGCCGAATCCGCGCATGCACACGCGCGAGCGCTGGACGTCGGTCGTCGACCGCATGGTGTGGCGCATGCGCGGCAACGGCAACATGGGCGCGGTGATGAAGGACATGATGGCGCGCGTGAAAGCGCCGAGCGCCGACGAAGTGCGCACGCTGAAGCGCTATCTCGACGCGAACGCGCAGAAACCGATCGACTCAGGGCATCCCGCGCTGAAGACCCCAGCGGGCGAGATGTTCAGCATCGCGTGCTCGCAGTGCCACGCAGCGCCCGACCCGCAGCGGCACACCGCGCGCGAATGGCCCGCCGTCGTGGAGCGCATGAAGCGCCACATGGCGTGGGCGAACACCGTGACCGGCGCCCCGGAGCTGCGCACGACGCCGGTGCTCGATACCGCGGCGATCGTGCGGATGCTTCAGCAGTACGCGCGACGCTGAGCCGTCAAAGGCGAATTTAACCGCAGAGGAAAAAGAGCGTCATCCCCGCGCAGGCGGGGATCCATGTTGACGTTGAAGCAAAGTTCACAATGGATTCCCGATCACACCCGCTATCGCGGGTCGGGAATGACGATCTTCACGCCGTTCCTCTGTGCGCCCCCGCGCGCCTCTGTGCGCCTCTGCGTTCAATACGCCCTTAAGCGGGGACTTTCATGCCGCGCTGGACGGCGGGGCGCGCGGAGATCGCGTCGAACCAGCGCTTCACGTTCGGGAAGTCCTCGAGGTTGGTCTTGTGCCATTCGTAGCGCGCGACCCAGGGATACGTCGCGATGTCGGCGAGCGAGTAATCGTCGGCGAGATACTCGTGGGCCTTCAGGCGCGCGTCGAGCACGCCGTAGAGCCGCCGCGTCTCGGTGGTGTAGCGGTCGATCGCGTACGGCACCGGCTCCTTCGCCGCGCGCAGGAAGTGGTGGACCTGGCCGAACATCGGACCGACGCCGCTCATCTGGAACATGAGCCACTGCAGCGCCACGCTGCGGCCGCGCGCCGATGTCGGCAGAAGCTTGCCGGTCTTCTCGGCGAGGTAGACCAGGATCGCGCCCGATTCGAAGACCGACAGCGGCTTGCCGTCCGGACCTTCGCTGTCGACGATCGCGGGGATCTTGCTGTTCGGGTTGATCGCGACGAACTCGGGCGTGAACTGGTCGTTCTTGCCGATGTTGATCGCGTGAGTGTCGTAGGGCAGCCCGAGCTCTTCGAGCATGATCGAAGCCTTGCGGCCGTTGGGCGTGGTCCAGGTGTAAAGGTCGATCATCGGTGCTCCTTGGGTTGATCGTCGTGGTCGGGCCTTGCTCGGTGCGTTACGCCTGTCGGCCAACGCACCCTACGGTTTCGAAATCCTGGCGATCGCGGCATGGCGCGCCGCATTCACGCGCTCGCGTATACCGTTCTTCGGGCCTTCTTGCGCGATCTTGCCGGCGTCCACCGCAGCGGCCGCTTCCCGCGCGCGCTCGAGCAGCCGCATCGCGCGCCCGCGCTCGGGCTCGCCGGTGAGCGCGGCGTGCAGGAGCTGCGTGAAGCGCTCGGGCCTGCGCCACGCATCGGCCGCGTTGAGCAGATCGAGGACCGCCTCGGCGGTCAGCGCGTCGGCATCGGCGATCGTGTTGCCGTGACGCGAGGCGAGCAGCGCGAGATCGCGCACCGCGGCGGGGAGCTTCAACCGGTCGGCCAGCGCGTCGATCGCGTAAGGGTCGAGCGTCCTCGCGAGCACCGCGAAGCGCACCTCCAGCGGCTCTTCCGCGCCGGCGGTCTCGTCGAGCGCGTCGTTCGCTTCCTGCGCCCGCTCTTCGTCTTCGAACACCGTGGCGAGCTCGGGCGCGATGCGCTCGAGCGCCCCGCACTCGCGCAGCACGTCGAAGAGCCGCGAGGGCCGCTCCTCCATCAAGCCGCGTGAGAGCTCCTGCCAGACGCGCTCGGGCACGAGCGCATCGGCTTCGCCGCTCGCCACCATCTCGCGCATGAGGCCCAGGGTCTCCGCCGCGATCTCGAAGCCGAAGCGCGCCGCGAAGCGCGCGACGCGCAGGATGCGCACCGGATCCTCGGCGAAGGCCGGGCTGACGTGACGCAGCACGCCGAGCGAGAGATCGTCCGCGCCCCGGTACGGATCGATGAGCTCGCCGTTCTCGTCGCGCGCGATCGCGTTGATCGTGAGGTCGCGGCGCTGCAGGTCTTCTTCGAGCGTGACGTCGGGATCGGCGTGGAACGTGAAGCCGTGATAGCCGGGCGCAGTCTTGCGCTCGGTGCGCGCGAGCGCGTATTCCTCGTGCGTCTCGGGATGGAGGAAGACCGGGAAATCCTTACCGACGGGCTTGTAGCCGCGCTCGATCATCTCGTCGGGCGTCGCGCCGACGACCACCCAGTCGCGGTCCTGCACCGGCAGGCCGAGGAGCTCGTCGCGGACGGCGCCGCCGACTTCGTAGATCTTCATGCCTGCGCGAACCGCTTACGGCTCACGGCTTGCGATACGTCTCGCGCGGTCGCGAAAGAGGTTGTAGCGGGCGCGCGGCGTCCGGTACGCAAGCCAGGTCGGCGCGACGGCTTCGAGCGCCGTCGGCGTCATGCCGAAAGGCAGCGGGCTCGCCGATACGTTGTCGACGGTCATCGATTTGACGTTGTCGCGGCTCATCAGCTTGCCGGGCGCGAGCTCGAGCGCGAACGCCTGGAGCTTCGACAGCGCGGGACCGAGGCCGACGATCGGCCGGCGATGACCCGTCACGCGCCCCACGTACTCGACGAGCTCGCGCAGGGTGTACCTCTTGGGGCCGACGAGATCGTAGCTGCGGCCGTAGCTTTCGAGGCTCGGCACGCTCGCGGTGAACGCGGCGGCGACGTCGCCGACGTACACCGGCTGGAAGCGCGCGTTCGGGCTCGCGAGGAAGACCACCGGCAGCAGGCTCTCGAGCTTCGCGAAGAGGTTGAGGAAGCGGTCCTGCCGGCCGAAGATCACCGACGGCCGGAAGATCGTCCAGTCGAGGCCGGAGCCTTTCACGATCGCTTCGGCTTCGCCTTTCGAGCGCAGGTAGTCGCTGGGACCGCTGGCGTCGGCGTTGAGCGCCGACATGTGCACGAGCCTGCGCACGCCGGCGCGCTGGCACGCGCCCACGACTTTGCGCGCGAGACCCACGTGCGCTTCGGCGAAGCTTCCTTTGCCGCGCCCGTTTTGCAGCACCCCGACGAGGTTGATCACCGCCTGGCTGCCGCGCACGAGGCGCTCGAGCGTCGCGTCGTCGTGCACGTCGGCGACGATCACATCGGCGGTCGGCAGGGGAATGAGATCGACCTTGGCGCGCTCGCGGTCGCGGGTGGGAATCGTGACGCGATAACCCTGCTCGACGAGCTGCTGGCAGACGTGGCGGCCGACGAAACCGGAGCCGCCGAGCACCAGGACATCCTCGATGATCATGGAAAGTGAAACGTAAAACGTGAAAAGTGAAACGAGATTATGAACTCGACGGGCGCTTATGGCACGAGCTGCGACGGCGTCGCCCTGGCCTGCGTTTCACGTTTCACGGGGTGTCGCCCAGGCCCGGCTCCTTCGCCCGCTGCCGCGGCCCGATGATGCCCAGCCGCTCGCGCAGCGACTGGAGCTGCCCGCTGAAGCTGTGTCCGTAATAGCTCGCGTTCGACATCACTTTCTTGACGTAGTCGCGCGTCTCGCTGAACGGGATGGTCTCGGCATAGACCGCGCCTTCGATCGGCGCGCTGTCGGGCCGCCACGCGCGCGCGCGTCCCGGCCCGGCGTTGTACGCAGCCGAGGCGAGCGCCGGGTAGCCGTCGAGCGTGTCGAGCACGTGGCGCAGGTAATAAGTGCCGAGCGTCACGTTGGTGTCGACTTCGGTCACGTCGCCGATGCGCCGCAGGCCCAGCTTGTTCGCGACCCACTTCGCGGTCGCGGGCATGAGCTGCATCAGCCCGCCCGCGCCCACGCGCGAGCGCGCGTCGGAGATGAAGCGGCTTTCCTGGCGGATGAGGCCGTACACCCACGCTTCGTCGAGCTGCATCTGTCCCGCACGCGCGCGCAGCACCTCACGGAAAGGCGTGGGATAGCGCAGGCTGAAGTCGTGGACGCTCTCGGTCTTGTCCGCGGTGTTGATCGTGCGGTCGTAGAGCTGGTGCTGGCGCGCGACCTCGGCGGCGGTGAGGAGCTGCTTGTCATCGAGGTTGCGCACGAGCCAGATCCACTCGCGCGTCGCGTCGACGCGCAGATCGAGGCGGTAGAACTGGAGCGCACGGCGCACCGTCGCGTTCTGGCTCATCGCGCGCAGCTCTTCGGGCGAGGGTTTGAAACCGGTCGCCGGCGTGCCGATCTTCTCCCCCAGCTCTTCGAGCGCGAGCTGGCCGTAGAAGCTGAACTCGCGCGACACCGGTTTCAGGAGCGCGACCGCCTCTTCCTCGCGCCCGGTCGCTTTCAGCGCGCGCGCTTTCCAGTAACGCCACGTCGAGAGCTCGCGCTCGCGCGGGCTCATCGCGTCGATCCCCGCCTGCACCTCGCGCCAGTTGCGCGCGCGTAAGCTGGCGCGCACTTTCCAGCCGAGCTGGGTATCGGACAGATCGCGCGCCTTCGCGAACCACGACAGGGCCTCCGGATCGTGGCGCATCGCCGCCGACTGCGCGAGCTGCCCCCAGACGTAGCCGCGTTCCGCCGCGCTGAACTGGGGCTCGATGCGAATCCAGTACACCGCCGCCTGCTGCGGCGAGCTGCGGCCCAGGCGCGCCACCGCGAACATCGTCGTCTCGCGCGCGCCGCGCGTGCGCGTGTCGACCTGCTGCTGGCGGTCGAGGTAGCCGGCGGGGTTGGTGAAGATCATGTTGAGCGCGCGCGCGTCGGGCGCGGTGCCCGGCGTGAGATAGATCGCCGCGCGCTGCGCCATCGAGACCTGGCCGGCTTCGAGCGCGAGCCTCACGCGCGCCCAGATGTCTTCCTGGGTGAGCTTCTGCTCCTGCATGAGCGCGGAGAAGAGCGTCGTGCAGCTCTCCGGCAGATCCTTGACGATGAACCACAGCGAGCGCGCTTCGCCGACCGCCTCGGGCTGGGCGCGCGCCTTCGACTGTATGCCGTAGCACGTGATGTCGAGGTCCTCGCCGCTGTAGAGCGCGTAGTCCAGATCGAACTGCTGCCACTGGCCGGTGCGGCCGAGGAGCCTCAGCCAGTCGGCGAGCAGGCTGCGCGACACCGGCACGTCGGCATGGCGGGCGATGAAGCTGCGCACGTCGCTGGGCGTCGCCTGGTCCAGCGTCAGGCGAAGCTGCCAGTACTGGACGTACGGCTCGAGCACGTATCCGCGCAGCCGCGCCGCATAGGCATCCAGCCGTTGCGCATTCCCGGCGCGGAAAGCGTCGCGTGCGGCGAGGAAATCGTCGTCGGGGCCCGCGCTCGCGGGCCCGGCGGCGGCCGTAGCGACCACAGCGGCGGCAAGTAACAGGGTGCGGACGAGTCGCTTCATGGTTACGCGCAATTTCTCACGGTTTTACGAACGGCCGAAGCCCCTGGATGAACCTTAAACGCGCAAGCAGCCCACGCGCCTACGACGGAAACAAAAAAGCAGCGCAGGCGCTCTCGCCTGCGGCCGAAGCAGGCGAGGCGCCTGCGCTACGCGAGAAAAAGGCGGTAAGCCGGATTGCGGCTCTCGTCGGTATAGGGATAGCCGAGCTCCTGGAGGAAGGCTTCGAATTTTTTCTTGTCGCGGGCCGGGACCTGCATGCCGACGAGCACGCGGCCATAGTCCGCGCCGTGGTTGCGGTAATGGAACAGGCTGATGTTCCAGCCGCCGCCCATCGCCTCGAGAAAGCGCATGAGCGCCCCCGGGCGCTCCGGGAACTCGAAACGGTAGAGAATCTCGTTCTCGACCGCGGGCGCGTGGCCGCCGACGAGATGGCGCACGTGGAGCTTGGCCAGCTCGTTATCGGTGAAATCGAGCGCGGCAAGACCGTGGCGCTTCAGCGTCGCGACGAGCTCGTCGGCCTCGGCGCGGTCCTTCACCTGCACGCCGACGAAGACGTGCGCCGCCTTCGCGCTCGCGTAGCGGTAGTTGAACTCGGTGATGTTGCGCGCGCCGACGAGCGAGCAGAAGGTGCGGAAGCTGCCGGGGCGCTCGGGGATCGTCACCGCGACGACCGCTTCGCGCGCTTCGCCGAGCTCGGCTTCCTCGGCGACGAAGCGCAGGCGGTCGAAGTTCATGTTCGCGCCCGAGGCGATCGCGACGAGCGTCTCGCCGCGGATACCGGTCGCCTTGACGTACGCCTTGGCGCCGGCGATCGCGAGCGCGCCCGCCGGCTCGAGGATCGCGCGGGTGTCCTCGAAAACGTCCTTGATCGCGGCGCACATCGCGTCGGTGTCGACGAGGATCACGTCGTCCACGAGCCCCTTGCAGAGGCGAAACGTCTCGCTTCCCACCTGCTTCACCGCGACGCCGTCCGCGAACAGCCCGACCTGGTCGAGCTTCACGCGGCGGCCCGTCTTCAGCGAGCGCCTCATCGCGTCGGCGTCGATCGGCTCGACGCCGATGATGCGGATGTCGGGCCGCAGGCGTTTGGCGTACGCGGCGATGCCGGCGATGAGCCCGCCGCCGCCGATCGGAACGAAGATCGCATGGATGGGTGTCGTGCAATGACGGAGGATCTCGATCGCGATCGTGCCCTGGCCCGCGATCACGTCGGGGTCGTCGTAGGGGTGGACGAAGGTCAGTCCCTGCGACGACTCGAGCTCGCGCGCCTGCTCGTAGGCGTCGCTGTACGAATCTCCGTACAGCACGACTTCGGCGCCGCGCGCGCGCACCGCGTCGACCTTGATCTGCGGCGTCGTGACCGGCATGACGATGGTGGCGGTGCAGCCGAGCTTCTGCGCGGCGAGGGCGACGCCCTGCGCGTGGTTGCCGGCGGAGGCCGCGATCACGCCGCGCTTCAAGGCTTCGGGCGCGAGCTGTGTCATCTTGTTGTAGGCGCCGCGCAGCTTGAAGCTGAACACCGGCTGCATGTCCTCGCGCTTCAGGAGGACCGTGTTGCCCAGGCGCCGGGTGAGGTTCGGCGCGACCTCGAGCGGGCTCTCGATCGCGACGTCGTACACCCGCGCGTTGAGGATGCGCTCGAGGTAATCCGCTTTTTTCATCGCGGGAAGTTTAGCGCAGGCGCCCTCGCCGCAGCCGCGGCGTTCGAGCAGGCGAGGCGCCTGCGCTACTCTGCTAACATCGTTTCATGACTCAGGACGAACTGAAACAAGCGGTCGCCCGGGCGGCGATCGACCACGTGCCGATGGGTGGCATCATCGGCGTCGGCACCGGCTCGACCGCGAACTTCTTCATCGAAGAGCTCGGCAGGATCAAGCATCGCTTCGACGGCGCGGTGGCGAGCTCGGAAGCGACCGCGCAGCGGCTGAAAGCGCACGGGATACAGGTCGTCGACCTGAACTCGGTGCTGCAGCTCGAGGTCTACGTCGACGGCGCCGACGAGGTGAACCGGACTCTCTCGATGATCAAGGGCGGCGGCGGCGCGCTCACGCGCGAGAAGATCGTCGCCGCGGTGTCGCGCAGCTTCGTGTGCATCGCGGACCAGAGCAAGCTCGTCGATGTGCTCGGCAAATTCCCGCTGCCGGTCGAGGTGATCCCGATGGCACGCTCGCACGTCGCGCGCGAGCTGGTGAAGCTCGGCGGCCAGCCCGAGTGGCGCCAGGGCACGGTGACCGACAACGGCAACTGGATACTCGACGTCTACAACCTGGAGATCGCCGAGCCCGTCGCGCTCGAAGGCGAGATCAATCAGATTGCCGGCGTCGTCACCAACGGACTGTTCGCGCGCCGCGGCGCCGACGTGCTGCTGCTCGGCACGGCGGGCGGCGTGCAGACGATGAAGCGTTAAAGGATTACGTATGGCCAGAATGGTGAATTGCGTGAAGCTGGGACGCGAAGCGGAAGGCCTCGATTTCCCGCCCTATCCCGGCCCGCTGGGCAAGCGCATCTACGACAACGTCTCGAAGGAAGCGTGGAAGGAGTGGATGGGACTCCAGACCATGCTCGTCAACGAGAACCGCCTCAACCTCGCCGACAAGAAAGCGCGCGATTACCTCGCGCAGCAGATGGAGAAGCATTTCTTCGGGGAGGGGGCGGATAAGGCACAAGGCTACGTCCCGCCGTCGACCTGAAAACGCGAAAAGCAAATTAACCGCCAAGGACGCAAAGGACGCAAAGGACGCCAAGGAAAACCAAGCAAGAACAATTAAAACCTACGCGACCGAATCGCGTTCCTTTGCGTCCTTTGCGTCCTTTGCGGTTCAAATCGCTTTTTTACGCCCCCAAGGGAAGCTCGAGGTTTCGTTCCATCACCTCGACCAGCAGCGGGTGGTCGCCCGACGGCTTTTCCAGGTGGTAGCCCTGCACGCAGTCGACGCGGAACTCCTTGAGCATCTGCAGCGTCGCTTCGTCCTCGACGCATTCCGCGATGGTCGTCTTGTGCAGCCCGCGCGCCACCGACACGATCGCCTTCACGAAGAGCTGGTTGTCGTAGTCGTGCGGCAGGTTGCGGATGAAGAGGCCGTCGATCTTCACCGCGTCCGCCTGCAGGTGCTTCAGATACGCGAACGACGAGAAGCCCGTGCCGAAATCGTCCAGGCACACGCCGCAACCGGTCTGGCGCAGCGCCTCGATGAAGCGCTGGGCGTCGTGCAGGTCGGACACCGCGGAGGTCTCGGTGAGCTCCACGAGGAGCCGGCGCGGGCTCACGCCGCAGCGCTTCAACTGCTCGGCGATGTACTGCGGCAGCGTCGGCTCGTCGAACGAGCGCCCCGAGATGTTTACGGCGAGCGCCGGCACCGAGCGCGAGTCGGCGAGCATCTCGATCGATTCGCGCAGCACCCAGCGGTCGATGTCGATGATCTTGCCCGACTTCTCCGCCATCGGGATGAACTGCCCCGGCATGAGCATGCGCTGCGTGTCGTCCTTGTCGCGCATGCGCACCAGCACCTCGAAATGCGACAGCGAGCGGTCGCTGGTCGAATAGATGCCCTGGAACTGGAGCATCATGAGGCGGTTCTCGAGCGCGTGCAGGATGCGGTCGTTCCACGACAGGCGCGAGACCATCTGCATGGACGTGTCGAGCTCGCTGCGGTAGCTCCGCCACGCGTTCTTGCCCGCTTCCTTCGCCTGGTACATCGCCATGTCGGCACGCGCGATGAGGTCTTCGGCGTTGTCCGCATGGTCCGGATAGACCGCGATGCCGACGCTGGTGGTGAGCCGCAGGTTCTCGCCTTCGAACTGGAAGCGCACCGTCGCGATCGAGCGCGTGATGCGCTCGGCGAGGATGCGCAGCATGTCGTCCGAGATGTCGGGCACGAGGATCGCGAACTCGTCGCCGCCGAGGCGGCTGAAGAGCTCGTTGCGCCTCACCTGCCCCGCGACCTCGCCGGCGACGCGGATCAGCA
This sequence comes from Burkholderiales bacterium, assembly GCA_036262035.1. NCBI lineage: Bacteria > Pseudomonadati > Pseudomonadota > Betaproteobacteria > Burkholderiales > Burkholderiales bacterium. The sequence goes on from DATAJS010000027.1 coordinate 108,341, forward strand.
TCGCGTCGCCCGCGCGATGGCCGAAGGTGTCGTTGATGTACTTGAAGTCGTCGAGATCGAAGAACAGCAGTGCGAGCCTCGAGCCGTGGCGCTGCGCGTCGGCGATCATGCGCGCGAGCTCTTCGTTGAAGCGGTGACGGTTGTAGAGGCCGGTCAGCGCGTCGCGCTCGGCGAGATAGATGAGCTGGTCGGCGGTCTGGCGCTCGCGCGTCACGTCCTCGAACAGCCACAGGTAGCCGACGTGGCGCCCGGACGTGTCCAGCACCGCGTGCCCCTGCTGCGTGACGAGGCGGCCGTCCGCCATCTGCAGCTCGTACGCGGGCGAGGACTCGATGCCCTGCCCCTTGCGCAGGAGGTGGCGCGCCTGATCGCCGGGCCGCGCGAGCGCCGGCGTGCAGATCTCGAGGAGCTCTTCGGGCGCCGCGCCGACGGTGTTCGCCGACGGCGGCAGCGGCCACATGCGGCCGAACGCGGGATTGCTGTAGATGACGCGATCATCCTCGGAGACGAACAGGATGCCGACGTCCATCGCGCCGAGCAGCGCGGCGAGCCGCGCGTGCTCGTCCTGCGCGCGTCCGAGGTATTCCTGCTGCACGCCCTGCGCGTCGCGCAGCTCGACCACGGTCATCTCGAGACGCTGCTCCGCCTCCTTGCGCTGCGTGATGTCGCGGATGCTGATGCGGATGCCCTGGTACGTGCGGCCGCGGTCGTAGATCGCGCGCCAGTCCGCCGCCGCCCAGAACTCGCTGCCGTCCTTGCGGAGCGCGTGGAACTCGAAGTCCTGCCCGGTGTTGCCGCGCAGCGCCCTGCGGATCTGGCGCATCACGCGGCCCGCGTCGGGGGGCGCGATGAACGGCGCGGGGAAGTTCGACACGCGCATGCATTCCTCGGGCGTGTAGCCGAACATGTCGTGCACGCGCGGGTTGATCCAGATGAGGCGGCCCTCGGGGCTGATCCACAGCTCGCAGTCGTAGCTGTAATCGGCGATCGCGTTGAACTTCTCCTGTCCGTCGGCGATCGCGGCGATGCGGCTCGCCAGCGCTTCGGCCATGGTGTTGAACGCGTGCGTGAGCTGCGCCACCTCGTCCTTGCCGCGCACCGGCAGCCGCACCGACAGGTCGCCCGCCGCGAGCTGCGCGCTCGCGGCCGAAAGCCGGGTGAGATGGCGCGTGATCCAGTACGCCACCGCGACCATCGAGCCGGTGCCGAGGATGACCAGCAGCAGGCCGACCGCGAGGTTCTCGCGGATGAGCTCGGTGCGCGCGGTCTTGAGGTAATGCACCGGCACGCCGATCGCGAGCCGTCCCTGCCGCTCCGCGCCGAAGCGAAGCTCGACGTCGGTGTCGAAGACGCCGTCGTCGTCGCGCGCCCACAGCAGGTCTTCGCGCGCGGGTAGCGGACGTTTCCGATCCCAGCCGCTCGCGGCGACCGCCTTGCCTTTGCGGTCGAACAGGACGAGATAGCTGAACGCCTGCTCGCGGCGCGCGGCGTCGAGCGCTTCCTGGAGCCGGCCGCGGTCGCCCTGCACGAGCGCGGGCGCGAGCGCCGCGTTGAGGAGCTGCTTCTGCTCTTCGAGATGGATGCGCGCGCGCTCGACGAGCTTGTCGTCCATCACGCTGATCGCGTTGTACACCAGCAGACCCAGCATCAGCAGCTGGATCACCGCGCTCGCGAGCAGCAGCCGCGAGCGCAGCGGCAGATAGCTGCGCAGCGCCTGTGCGGCCGCGCGCCTCTCCTGGGGAGCGCGCGCCTTCAAATCCGCTTCATCAGCACCACCGAACGGCGCTGCCAGTTGTAGAGCTCGCGTTTGGGCGCCGGGAGGTCTTCGATCCCGGTCTCGGTGAAGCCGCGCTCGACGAACCAGTGCTCGGCGCGCGTCGTCAGGACGAACAGGCGCTTCAACTTCATGCGTTTCGCGCGGGCCTCGATCTCGGACACCAGGCGCTCGCCCGCGCCCTGGCTGCGGAAGTGGGGATGCACCGCCAGCGCCGCGAGCTCGCCGACGCGCTCTTCCGGAAACGGGTACAGCGCCGCGCATGCGATGACGATGCCATCGTGCTCGATCACGACGAAGCGGCCGATCTCGCTTTCGAGCAGGCCGCGGTTGCGCTTGACGAGGACGCCTTCGGACTCGAGCGCCTCGATCAACTGCAGGATGCCGCCGATGTCCTCGGGCCGGGCGCTTCTCAGCGTCTGGATCGGGTCGGGCGTGATCAGCGTGCCGACGCCCTTGTGCGTGAAGAGCTCGAGCAGCAGCGAATCGTCGATGTGCCCCGAGATGAGATGCGCGCGCGCAACACCCTGCTCGATGGCCCGGACCGCCGCGGGCAGATAGAAATGCACGTCGGTGTCCGCGTGGCCGGCGCGCGCGATGATCGATTTCGCGCTCTTCACCGTGAGCTCGCGCTGGAGCTCGCCGCGGCGGCTCGGCACGCCCGGCGTGTCCATCATGAAGATGAGCTTCTCCGCCTGCAGCGCGGCCGCGGTCGACGCCGCGACGTCTTCGAGCGCGAGGTTGAACACTTCACCGGTGGGCGAGTACCCCAGGGGCGAGAGCAGCACGAGCTCGTTGTCGGCGAGGCGGCGCTGGATCGCGACCGCGTCGACCTTGCGCACTTCGCCGGTGTGCATGAAATCGATGCCGTCGAGCACGCCGATCGGCTTGGCGGTGATGAAGTTGCCGCTCGCGACGCGGATGTCGGCGCCCGCCATCGGCGAGTTCGGAAGCCCCATCGACAGCCACGCTTCGATCTCCACGCGCAGACGGCCGCTCGCCTCCTTGGCCGCCGCGAGCGCGATGTCGTCGGTCACGCGCAGGCCGCGGTGGAAGCGGCTCTGGTGCCCGCGCTCGGCGAGACGCGCTTCGATCTGCTGGCGCGAGCCGTGGACGAGCACGAGATGCACGCCGAGCGCGGCGAGCAGGTTGAGGTCGTGCGTCAGATCGTAGAAGCGTCCGTCGCTCGCGAGATCGCCGCCGAATGCGATGACGAAGACCTTGCCGCGAAACGCGTGGATGTACGGGGCGACCGACTGGAACCAGTCGATGAAGCGATCCTGGCTCGACAGGCGGTGACGCCGAGCCACCGCCGAGCCGGCTGCGCCGTTATCCCCCCCTGGCGTGTCCTGTCTTTGCGTAATTTGGAATACTCCTGCTGACGTCGAGCACGAGCATGCCAGGCTCGCCGGTAAATAACAGATATTATGCGACAACGTCTGTAAGGAAAAGCCTTACGCGTCAGGAATCTCTGGAACAAAGTTCCACAGATTCCTTAACGTTCAGAAATCGCCCCAGAGCGCCTGCATCGCCGCGAGCGCGGCGAGCGCCGCAGTCTCGGTGCGCAACACGCGCGGCCCGAGGCGCACGCCCTGGAAGCCGGCGGCGCTCGCGTCTTCCTGCTCGCGCGGTGAGAGCCCGCCCTCGGGCCCGATGAAGAGCGCGATCGAGCGTTCGGGTCGTTGCAGGTCACGCAGGCTCGATGCCGCGTCGGGAGAGAGCGTCAGCTTCAGCGCATCCGGCGGCAATTGCGCGAGCCAGCCGGTCACGCTCGCCACCGGCGCGACCTCCGGCACCCGGTTGCGGCCCGACTGCTCGCACGCCGCGACCGCGATGCCCTGCCAGTGCGCCACGCGCTTGACCGCCCGCTCGCCGGAGAGACGTACGACGCTGCGCTCGGTGGCGAGCGGCTGTATCGCGGCCACCCCGAGCTCGACCGCTTTCTGCACGGTGTAGTCCATGCGCTCGCCGCTCGAGATGCCCTGGGCGAGCGTGACCGACAGCGGCGACTCGCGATCGACCTCGCGCGGATCGGCGACGCGCAGCGTCACCGCCGATTTGCCGATGCGCTCGATGGTGGCGGGATACTCCAGGCCCCTGCCGTCGAAGACGATGCACACGTCGCCCTCGCCGAGCCGCAGCACGTGGAGCAGATGGTGCGCGGCTTCGGCGGGCGCCTCGAAGATGCCGTGGGGCGGGATTTCGTCGGGAACGTAGACGCGGATGGTTCTGGCCATTGCGCCGCGATTATGCCGCACCCTTCGCTGGCTCCGGGCATCGCGCAGGACTAGAATTCGCAGTTTTCGCGGTTTGGGCGACAGCCTTGAAAATCGTCATCCTCGGCGCGGGCCAGGTCGGCTCTTCGGTCGCCGAAAACCTGGTCTCCGAACAGAACGACATCACCGTCGTCGACCTCTCGGGCGACCGGCTTAAGAAACTGCAGGACCGCTTCGACCTCAGGACTTTCGTCGGCAACGCCGCGCATCCGGCGGTGCTCGAGGAGGCCGGTGCGCGCGACGCCGACATGATCCTCGCGGTCACGCAGAGCGACGAGACCAACATGGTCGCGTGCAAGCTCGCGGCGACGATGTTCAACATCCCCACCAAGATCGCGCGCATCCGCTCGGCCGATTACCTGTCGCACCCCGAGATCTTCTCGCCCGAGAACTTCTCGGTCGATTCGGCGATCTGCCCCGAGCAGGTCCTGACCGATTACATCGCCAAGCTGCTCGAGTTTCCCGAAGCGCTGCAGGTGCTGGAGTTCGCCGACGGGCGCGTGAGCCTCGTCGCGGTGCGCGCGTTCCACGGCGGTCCCCTCGTCGGCCACGCGATCTCGCACCTGAAGAACCACATGCCGAACATCGACGCCCGAGTGGCGGCGATCTTCCGCCAGGAGGCGCCGATCATCCCGCAGGGCGACACCGTGGTCGAAGCCGGCGACGAAGTGTTCTTCCTCGCCGCGACGAAGAACATCCGCGGCATCCTGCGCGAGCTGCGGCGCATGGACAAGCCGGTGAAGCGGGTGATGATCGGCGGCGGCGGCAACATCGGTCGCAGGCTCGCCAAGCAGATCGAGAAGCGCTACGAGGTCAAGCTCATCGAGTTCAACAAGGCGAACGCCGAGAAGCTCGCCGCCGACCTCGACAGCACGCTGGTGCTCGCCGGCGACGTCTCCGACGAGGAGCTCCTGCACGAGGAGAACATCGGCGAGATGGACGTCTACTGCGCGCTCACCAACGACGACGAGAACAACATCATGAGCGCGCTGCTCGCCAAGCGCATGGGCGTGCGCAAGGTGATCGCGCTCATCAATCGCTCGAGCTACGTGAACCTCGTGCAGAGCGGCCAGATCGACATCGCCATCTCGCCCGCACAGACGACGATCGGCACGCTGCTCGCGCGCGTGCGGCGCGGCGACTGCGTGGCGGTGCACTCGCTGCGCCGGGGCGCGGCCGAGGCGCTCGAGCTCGTCGCGCACGGCGATGCCCGGTCCTCCAAGGTCGTCGGCCGCAAGATCGAGGAGCTCGACCTGCCCAAGGGCGCCACCATCGGCGCGATCGTCCGCCGCACCGCGAAGGAAGCGGCGCGCGGCGACAGCACGGGCGTGTGGGATTACCAGGTGATCATGGCGCACCACGACGTGGTGATCGAGCCCGACGACCACGTGATCGTCTTCGTGGTGAACAAGCGCAACGTGCCGAAGGTCGAGAAGCTCTTCCAGGTGAACGTGAGCTTCCTGTGACCCGCTAAATGTGGATCACCGCCAGCCTGCCGATCCTCGGCCTCGTCGCGATGGCGATGAGCCTGTCGTATCTGCTCCCGCTCGGGGTATCGCTGTGGACGGACGACGGCATCTCCGACGTCTTCGCGATCGCGCTCGCGGTGAACTTCGTGAGCGGCCTGATGCTCTGGTTCCCGACGCGCGGCACGCGGCGCGAGCTCCAGCTCAGGGAAGGCATCCTCTTCATCGCGCTGGTGTGGATCGGCGGCGCGCTGTTCGCGGCGCTTCCGCTCCTGATGGCGCTCGGCCTGACCTTCACCGATTCGTATTTCGAGGCGATGTCGGCGCTGACCGCGACCGGCGCGACGCTGATCGACGGCCTCGACGATCTCGCGCCTTCGCTCAACGTGTGGCGCGCCGAGCTGCAGTGGCTGGGCGGCATGGGCGTCATCGTGCTGGTGGTCGCGGTGCTGCCGATGATCGGCGTCGGCGGGCGCCAGATCACCAAAGCCGAGATTCCCGGCCCGATGAAGGACGACCAGCTCACGCCGCGCATGACGCAGACCGCGAAAGGTCTGTGGATCGTGTATTTCGCGCTGACGCTGGCGTGCCTGCTCGCCTACAAGATGGCCGGCATGGACTGGCTCGATGCGCTGATCCACAGCTTCACCACGCTCTCGCTCGGGGGCTTCTCTTCGCACGATGCGAGCATCGGCTTCTACGACTCGCTGCCGATCGAGATCGTGGCGATCGTCTTCATGACGCTCGCCGGCATCAACTTCGCGACCCACTTCCGCATCTGGCAGTCGCGCAGCTTCGCCGCGGCGAAGCTCGACACCGAGCTGCCCTATTATCTGCTCGTGCTCGTGCTCAGCGTCGCCGGCATCAGCTTCTTTCTGTGGAGCCGCGGCGTCTACGAAGACTTCGCGGACGCGCTGCGTTACGCCGCGTTCAACACGATCTCGGTCGCGACCAACACCGGCTACGCGACGGTCGATTACGCGCAGTGGCCGGTGTTCGCGCCGCTGTGGCTCATGTTCCTCGGCACGTTCGCGGCGTGCTCGGGCTCGGCCGGCGGCGGCATCAAGATGATCCGCGCGATCATCCTGTCGCGGCAGATGGCGCGCGAGCTCAACAAGCTCGCCCACCCCAACGCGATCTCGCCGCTGAAGATCCAGAACCGCGTGGTGCCGAACCAGGTGGTGTTCGCGGTGCTCGCGTTCTTCTTCGCATGGCTCGCCACGCTGGTCACCACGACGCTGGTGCTGACGCTGTCGGGGCTCGACCTGCTCACCGCGTTCTCCGCGGCCGTCGCCTCGCTCAACAACATCGGTCCCGGACTGCACGAAATCGGCCCGGCGGCGAACTTCTCGGTCCTTTCCGACTTCCAAACGTGGGTATGCTCGATCGCAATGTTGCTGGGGCGTCTGGAGCTGCTGACCGTGCTGGTCATATTCACCCCCGCTTTCTGGCGTAAGTAGCGCAGGCGCCCCGCCTGCCAAAGCAGGGTCCCTTTTTCTGCAGGCGATTGCGCCTGCGCTACACTTCCACCCCATGCAGAAGGTAAACCTGACTCACCACTTCCTGATCGCCATGCCCGCGATGGCGGACCCGCATTTCGCGAAGTCGCTGACGTTCGTGTGCGAGCACAACGACCAGGGCGCGCTGGGCATCGTGGTGAACCGGCCGATCGAGATGAACCTGCACTCGCTGCTCGAGCAGGTGAGCATCGCCCCCGATACCGACGCCTGGAAGTCGGTGGCGGTGCACTTCGGCGGACCGGTGCAGGTCGATCGCGGCTTCGTGCTGCACACCCCGGTCGGCGACTGGCAGTCGACGCTCAAGGTCTCCCCCGATCTCGGTCTCACGACGTCCAAGGACATCCTCGAAGCGGTCGCGCGCGGCCAGGGCCCGCGGCAGATCCTGGTGACGCTCGGTTACGCCGGCTGGGCGCCGGGACAGCTCGAGCACGAGCTCGCGCAGAACGCGTGGCTCACGGTGCAGGCCAAGCCCGAGGTGATCTTCGACCTGCCCGCCGACGAGCGCCTGCCCGCGGCGATGAACCTCCTCGGCGTCGACTACGCCAACCTTTCGGACGCCGCCGGGCACGCGTGACCGCCGTGAGCACCACCGTGCTCGTGTTCGCCCAGTGAGCACGACCGTGCTCGCGTTTGATTTCGGCGAGAAGCGCATCGGCGTCGCGGTCGGCGACCTCGGCTTGCGCATCGCTCATCCGCTCGCCACCGTCTGCGCCGAGGACAACACCACGCGCTTCGCCGAGATCGGCAGGCTCATCGACGAATGGAAGCCGTCGCGCCTGGTCGTCGGCCTTCCCATGCACCAGGACGGCACCGAGCACGAGGTGAGCCGCCTCGCCCGCCGCTTCGCGAACCGGCTCCATGGACGGTTCGGGATCGAGGTCACCCTGGTGGACGAACGGCTGACGTCCGCCGCCGCGGAGTCGCGCCTGAAGGAAGCGGGCGTGCACGGCGAGCGAATGAAAGCGACGCTCGATGCGGCCGCCGCGAGCGAGATCCTCGCCGCTTTTTTCGCGTCGGCGCCGACGTAGGTGTGGTACCCTTCGCGCACTTCGCGCGAATCAACCACCGTGCCCACCCCGCCTCCTGACGCCGAGCAGCTCCTTTCGGCGCTGATCCATAAAATGCAGCCCGATGTCGGGCCGGACACGGGCCTCATCGGCATCCACACCGGCGGCGTCTGGCTGGCCGAGCGCCTGCACGACGCGCTCGGCGTAAAAACCCCCCTCGCCACGCTCGACGTCTCGTTCTATCGCGACGATTACGAGAAGATCGGGCTGCATCGGAACGTGAAGCGCTCGAACATCCCGTTCGAAGTCGAAGGGCGCCCGCTCGTGCTCGTCGACGACGTGCTCTACACCGGCCGCACCATCCGCGCGGCGATGAACGAGCTCTTCGATTACGGCAGGCCCGCGAGCATACGGCTCGCAGCGCTCATCGACCGCGGCGGGCGCGAGCTGCCGATCGCCGCGCAATGGACCGCAGACACCCTCGACGTCCCCGAAGGCATGACGATCGAACTGAAACGCGACGAGCGCGGGCGCCTGACGCTCGCCTGGCACGAGAGAAGCGCACCGGATGTGGCTTGATCCGTCGAATCCGCAACTGAACAAGAACGGCGAGCTGCACCACCTCCTTTCCCTGGAGGGGCTGCCCGCCGCCATCCTGCGCCAGATCCTGGACACCGCCCAGTCGTTCGTGGGCGTGACGCAGCGCGAAGTGAAGAAGGTGCCGCTGCTGCGCGGCAAAGCGGTGTTCAATCTATTCTTCGAGCCTTCGACGCGCACGCGCACGACGTTCGAGATCGCGGCCAAGCGGCTCTCCGCCGACGTCATCAATCTCGCGATCAACATCTCGTCGCAAACCAAGGGCGAGACGGTCCTCGACACCGTGGCGAATCTCTCGGCGATGCAGGCCGACATGTTCATCGTGCGGCACGCGTCCAGCGGCGCGCCGTACCTGATCGCGAAGCACGTCGCGCCCGAGATCCACGTGATCAACGCCGGCGACGGCCGCCACGCGCACCCGACACAGGGGCTGCTCGACGTCTTCACGATCCGCCACTACAAGCGCGACTTCTCGAACCTGCGGGTCGCCATAGTCGGAGATATTCTCCATTCGCGCGTCGCACGGTCGCATATTCATGCGCTCGCGATCCTCGGCGTGCCGGAGATCCGGGTGATCGGTCCGAAGACGCTGCTGCCGACCAACGTCGAAGGCCTCGGCGTGCACGTCTATCACGACATGCGGCAGGGCCTGAAGGACGTCGACGTGGTGATGATGCTCAGGCTCCAGAACGAGCGCATGCAGGGCGCGCTGCTCGCGAGCGCGCAGGAGTTCTTCAAGTACTACGGCCTCACCGAGGAGAAGCTCGCGCTCGCCAAGCCCGACGCGATCGTGCTGCATCCCGGGCCCATGAACCGCGGCGTCGAGATCGATTCCAACGTCGCCGACGGCAAGCAGTCGGTGATCCTGCCGCAGGTCACGTTCGGCATCGCCATACGCATGGCGGTCATGAGCATCCTGGGCGGAAACTGACCGGCCCAAAATGCTCAGTGTTGAGTGTTAAGTGTTTAGTGTCGAGTTAACGTCAAAACCCCGTGAGTCACCGCCGATGCGCTTTTCACTAAACACTCAACACTCAACACTCGACACTGAATTTTCAGCATGAAAATTCATATCAAGGGCGGGCGGTTGATCGACCCCAAGCACGGCGTCGACGCCGCGCGCGACGTGTACATCACCGCGGGCAGGGTCGTCGGCATCGGCGAGCTGCCGAACGGCTGGAGCGCGAACCGCACGATCGACGCGACCGGCATGGTGGTCTGTCCCGGCCTGGTGGACCTCGCGGCGCGGCTGCGCGAGCCCGGCTTCGAATACAAGGCGACGCTCGATTCCGAGATGGAAGCCGCGGTCGCGGGCGGGGTGACGAGCCTCGCGTGCCCGCCCGACACCGATCCGCCGCTCGACGAGCCGGGCCTCGTCGAGATGCTCAAGTACCGCACGAAGTCTCTCAACGGCGCTCGCGTGTATCCCATCGGTGCGCTGACCGAGAGATTGCAGGGCAAACGTCTCACCGAGATGGCCGAGTTGCGCGACGCGGGCTGCGTCGCGTTCTCCCAGGCCGACGCACCCTTCGCCGACAACCAGGTGCTGTTCCTTGCGTTGCAGTACGCGTCGACTTTCGGGTTCGCGGTGTGGCTGCGCGCGCTGGACCAGGCGCTGGGGCGTAACGGCGTCGCGCACGACGGCCAGGTCGCCACGCGGCTCGGCCTGCCGGCGATTCCGGTGTGCGCCGAGACAGCTGCGCTCTCGATCATCCTCCTGCTCGCGCGCGAGACGGGAGCGCGGGTGCACCTCGCGCGCATCTCCAGCGCCGAAGGCGTCGACATGATCCGCCGCGCCAAGGCCGACGGCATCAAGGTCACGTGCGACGTAGCCGTGCATCACGCGCACCTCTCCGAGATGGACATCGGCTACTTCGACCCGAACTGCCGGGTGATGCCGCCTTTCCGCAGCCAGCGCGACCGCACCGCGCTGCGACTCGGTCTGGCCGACGGCACGATCGACGCGCTCTGCTCCGACCACACCCCGGTCGATGACGACGCGAAGCAGCTTCCTTTCGGCGAAGCCGAGCCGGGCGTGACCGGCCTCGAGCTCCTCCTGCCCCTGAGCCTCAAATGGGCTGCCGAAAGCGATCTCCCGCTGTCGACCGCGATCTCACGCATCACCTGCGACGCCGCCCGGGTGCTCGGTATCGACGCCGGCCATCTCGCGGTCGGCAGCGCCGCCGACGTCTGCATCTTCGATCCCGAGCGGCACTGGCGGGTCGAGCCGGCGGCGCTCAAAAGCCAGGGCAAGAACACCCCGTACCTCGGCTACGAGATGGTCGGCCGGGTCTGTTACACCCTCATCGACGGGCAGGTCGTCTTCGAGCCGGCCAATACGCGCCGTCACGCCAACGGCGACGCCGCCCGCCGGGTTTGACGTAAGCGCACACTAACGGCGATTGATGTAGTAAAATCAGTCGCTTAGTCCTGGCTCCCGCACAAACGGCGCGAGCCGCTTGAACCTCGCGGCGGCGGCCTCATATTTGCCTAGAAGCTGCACACCGCGCCGGCCTGCGGCCGCCGCCTCCGCCCATCCGCTCGAAGAACCCCGATGAACCCTTTACTCGATTTCTCCGGCCTGCCGCGCTTCGCGGATTTCAAGACCGAGCACGTCACCCCCGCCGTCGACACCCTCATCGCCGAGAACCGCGAGCTCACCGAGCGCATGGTCGCGTCGGACGTTCCCGCCACCTGGGACGATTTCGTCGAGCCGCTGGAAGACGCCAACGAGCGCCTGTCGCGCGCATGGGGGCAGGTGGGACACCTCAACGCGGTGATGAACAGCCCGGAGCTGCGCGAGGTCTACAACGCGAACCTGCCGAAGATCACGCAGTACTACACCGAGATCTCGCAGCACCAGGGGCTGTACGCCAAGTACAAGGCGCTGCGCGAGTCGCCCGCGTTCGATCGGCTCGCGCCCGCGCAGAGACGCGTGATCGAGAACGAGCTGCGCGACTTCAGGCTCGGCGGCGCCGAGCTCGCCGACAAGGACAAGGCGCGCTTCATGGAGATCCGCGAGCGGCTGTCGCAGCTCTCGTCGCGCTTTTCGGACAACCTGCTCGACGCGACGAACGCGTTCACGCATACGGTCACCGACCCGAAGCACGTCGCCGGCATCCCCGACGACGTGCTGCAGGCGGCGCGCGAAGCGGCGGAAGCCGACACCAACCAGGGCTGGAAATTCACGCTGCACGCCCCGTCGTACCTGCCGGTGCTGCAGTACGCCGAGCACCGGCCGTTGCGCGAGCTCATGTACAAGGCGTACGTGACGCGCGCGTCCGAGTTCGGCAAGCCCGAATGGAACAATACCCCGCTCATCGGCGAGATCCTCGGGCTGCGGCGCGAGATGGCGAAGCTGCTCGGCTTCGCGAGCTACGCCGAGTACTCGCTGACGCCGAAGATGGCCGACACGCCGCAGCAGGTGCTCGAATTCCTGAACGAGCTCGCGCTGCGCGCGAAGCCGTACGCCCAGCGCGACCTCGACGAGCTCGCCGACTTCGCGCGGACCGAGCTCGGCCTGCCCAAGCTCGAAGCGTGGGATGTCGCCTACGCGTCGGAGAAGCTGCGCGTCGCGCGCTACGCGTTCTCGGACCAGGAAGTGAAGCAGTACTTCCCCGAGACGACGGTCATGCCCGGCATGTTCAAGCTGATCGAAACGCTCTACGGGCTGACCATCGCGTCCACCGAGGCGCCGCTCTGGAACGGCGACGTGCGCTTCTACTCGATCCGCGACCGCGCGGGCGCGCTCGTGGGCGAGTTCTACGTCGATCTCTACGCGCGGCCGACCAAGCGCGGCGGCGCGTGGATGGACGAGGCGATCACCCGCCGCCGCAAGGCGAACGGCGTGCAGGTGCCGGTGGCGTACCTCAACTGCAACTTCTCGGCGCCGGTCGGCGGCAAGCCGGCGGTGTTCACCCACGACGAGGTGATCACGCTGTTCCACGAGTTCGGCCACGGGCTGCACCACCTGCTCACGCGCGTCGACTACCTCGGCGTGTCGGGCATCAACGGCGTCGAATGGGACGCGGTCGAGCTGCCGAGCCAGTTCATGGAGAACTTCTGCTGGGAGTGGGACGTCGTCGAGCCGATGACGCGCCACGTCGACACCGGTGCGAAGCTCCCGCGCGCCCTGTTCGACAAGATGCTCGCCGCCAAGAACTTCCAGAGCGGGCTGCACACCGTGCGTCAGCTCGAGTTCGCGCTCTTCGACCTGCACCTGCACTACGACTACGACCCGGCAGGCGCGACCACTCCGCTGGAGCTGCTGGAACGGGTGCGCTCGCAGGTCGCGGTGATCCTGCCGCCGCCGTACAACCGGTTCCCGAACAACTTCTCGCACATTTTCGCGGGCGGCTACGCGGCCGGCTATTACAGCTACAAGTGGGCGGAAGTGCTCTCGGCCGACGCCTACAGCCTGTTCGAGGAGCACGGGGTGCTCGACCCGGTCACCGGCAAGCTCTTCTGGGACGAGATCCTGAGCGTGGGCGGCAGCCGCCCGGCGCTGGAATCGTTCAAGGCGTTCCGCGGGCGCGAGCCCAAGATCGACGCGCTGTTGCGACATTCCGGGATGGTGGAAACCGCGTGAGCGTAAACTCGGGCTCATGAAAGCCCACGCCCTGGCCGCGCTCGTTGTGCTCGCGCTGACCGGCGTCGCTTCTGCGGCGCAGCTGTACCGCTGGGTCGACGAAAAAGGGCGCGTCGAGTGGCGCGACACGCCGCCGCCGGCCGACGCCAGGAACGTCGAGCAGCGGACCGTCGGCGGCAATACCATACAGACCTCCACGCTGCCCTACAGCGTTCAGCAGGCGATGAAGAAACACCCGGTGACCCTGTGGGCGTTCGACTGCGGCGAGCCCTGCACCGCCGCGAGGAACCATCTCGCCAAGCGGGGCGTGCCGTATACCGAGCGCAACGCGTCCCGGGAAAGCGCGGCGCTGAAGAAGCTCACCGGCAGTCTGGAGGTGCCGGTGCTGACCGTCGGCTCGCACACGCTCAAGGGCTATCTGGACACCGAATGGGACGCCGCGCTCGACAGCGCCGGCTACCCGCGCACGCCGCCGCCGGGCATGAAACACGAAGCGCATCCCGCGCAGAAACCTCAACCGCCTGCCGCCAAACCCGACCCGGCGAAGCCGAGCACCGCCAAGCCTTGAACACCGCAGCTCTCGCAACCCGGCTCAAGAACCTGCTCGTGCGCATCGAGATCGGCGTCAACCGCGCCCTCGGCCGGCAGTTCATCCCGCGCGACCGCAAGCTCTTCCACATCGAGACGAGCAGCGCGTGCAACCTGAAGTGCCGCTTCTGCGCGTACACCAAGAAGTCGACGCCGAAAGTGAGCATGTCGTACGACACCTTCGTCGACGCCGTCGAGCAGGCGCTCGCGCTCGGCTACACGCGCTTCGAGCTCACCCCGTGCACCGGTGACGTCTTCATGGACAAGACGCTGTCCGCGAAGCTCGACTTCCTCGAGCGCGACGAGCGTGTGGAGAGCTACGAGTTCTTCACCAATCTCACGATCCCGAAGCCCGACGCGACGAAACGGCTCGCCTCGCTGAAGAAGCTCAGGCACCTCACCGTCAGCGTCTACGGCCACGACCTCGACAGCTTCGTCAAGATCGCAGGCAGCACGCCGATGCTCTACAAGCGCCTGCTCGCGAACCTCGACGCGCTGCTGGAAGTGATGCCGCAAGCATCGTTCGAAGTGGCGATCGGGTTGCGCTCCACCCTCAAGCGTCCCAGGGGCGCGACGACCGACCTGCTGCAGGCCGTCGAGCGATTTCGCGCCGCGGGCCACGAGATCTGGCTCGCGCCCGGCGTCTACAACAACTGGGGCGGGCTGATCACCCAGGACGACGTCGCGGGGCTCGACATGTACATCAATCCCACCGACGGCGCGTACAAGATGGGAGCGTGCGAGAAGCTCTTCGACTCGGTGCAGGTGATGGCGACCGGCGTGGTGAACGCCTGCGCGTGCCGCGACGTCGACGCGACGCTCGCGATCGGCAACATCGCGGAAGAGCCGCTGGAAAAGATCGTCTCGCCCGACAATCCGCGTTATATGGCGATCATCGAAGCGCAGCAGCGCGGCGATTTTGCGGCGATCTGTAAAAGCTGCGACTTCTACAAGAGCATCTATCACCACCGCTCGCACTACCGCCGTCAGGGCATCGCGACCATCAGCCTCGACGAGTTCAGGCGGCAGACGCGGGGGACGGAGAAAAGCCTGTAGGGACTCTCCCTACGCGATCAACAGCCCTGGGTGAGCTTGCGCAGGAGCTCCTGACGCTCGCGCACGCCCGCCCACGTCGTCGTCTCGGCATGCGCGCCGCTGTCGTTGGGCGTGAGACTGAAGACCGCGAGTTGATCGCCCGCCACGCGGTTGGTGACGGTCACCGCCACCGATTCGAGGCCGTACAGCGGAACGAGCTGCGCGGCCGCTCCCGCCTGCTGCGCATTGGCGACGATGCACTCGCCCGCCGCGTGCGGCGCCTTGGTGAGATGCAAGGTCGAGCGCTCGATCGCATCGGTCTGCGGAGCGACGGGCCCGGACGTCCCGCCGATCGTCCAGTTCGAGCAACCGGCCAGGGGCGCGAGCGTTGCCGCGAGGACGAGAGCGAAAGGCAGCGAGCTGACGCTGCGACGCGTTTGCGCACCGTAAGGCATAGGGGTTTTCGCGCGATGTCGAGAGCCATCGCACTCGCAAGCACCGTGCCGGAAAGTGAAGGAACCCGCGTCTAGCTTACACGAACGATCGCGTCATGCGTTACCGGCTTCGCTGCGATAGCGGATGACGTCGTCCGGATTTTCCTGAGCGCTGATGCCGATCGAGATCGTGCCGCGGCGGGCGAGAGGGTGGACTTCGCGGTTCACATGCTGCTCGGCGGCATCCTCGTCGACGACATACGTGCCGTTGGCGCTGTGGTCGACGAGCACGAACCTGCCGCGCTGCACGTCGAGCGTCGCATGGCGCCGCGACGCCCACGCGGTGTCGACGACGAGCGTGCAGCCGGGATCCCGTCCGATCAGCAGCGCGCCGGCGGTCAGCTCGAGCCGCACGACCTCGTCCTTGTACTTGAGCAGCAGCGCCGTCGGCGCGGCGGTGCCCGCGTTCGACGAGGACACGACCTTGGTCGCGTCATCGCTGTCGCCGATCGCGCGGTAGATCTCGAGCCATTCGGGACGGCCCTTGACGTTCGTCGTGTCGAGCAGACGCACCGTGGCCCGCTGCTCGGGACGCAGCGCGTCGACGCATTCGCGCGTCATCAGGATCTCGTTCGCGGCCGAGCGCCCGAGCACTCGCGCGGCGACGTTCACCGTATCGCCGAACACGTCGTTGCCGGTGTCTATCATCGGTCCGTAGTGCATCCCGACCTTCACGCGCAAAGGCGATTCGCGCGCGGCGAGCTGGATGCCGATCGCTGCGCGGTAAGCGTCGCGCGGATTCGCGAAGGTGAGCATCACACCGTCGCCGATCGTCTTGATGAACCTGCCGCCGTTGCGGCGCGCGGCCTCGACGACCACGCGCACGCACTGGCTGCTGAGCTTATGGGCCTCTGCATCGCCCAAGGTCCGGTAGACGCTGGCGCTGTCGCACACGTCGGTGAACATCACCGCGAGCATCTCGCTACTGGTCATTCCCCTGTTCTCCTGCTGCACAATCGCGCGGGCGCCCTCGGCGCCGCGGCGTTGTCCTTGTTTCCACGAGATAATACTTGCGAACTCGCGAAGGCCTATAACGCACAATTACACCATCCGATGAAACTCGCCACCTGGAATATCAACTCCCTCAACGTGCGTATCGAGCACGTCCTGGACTGGGTCGGGAAGCACGAGCCCGACGTGCTCTGCCTGCAGGAAACAAAGCTCGAGGACGCCAGGTTTCCGCGTGATGCCCTGAAGACCGCCGGCTACGAGGCGATCTTTCATGGCCAAAAGACCTATAACGGTGTGGCGATCCTGTCGCGGCTGCCGATCGACGACGTCGCGACCGGCATACCGGGCTGGGAGGACGAGCAGAAGCGCGTGCTTTCGGCGACGGTCGCCGGGATGCGGGTGATCTGCGTCTATGTCCCGAACGGCGAGAAGATCGGCTCGGCGAAATTCGATTACAAGATGAAATGGATCGACGCGCTGCGCGCCTGGCTCATCGACGAGCTGTCGCGCCATCCGAAGCTCGCGGTGTGCGGCGACTATAACATCGCTCCCGAAGAGCGCGATGTGCACGACCCGGCGCTGTGGGAAGACAAGATCCACTTCACCGGGCCCGAGCGCGAAGCGCTGCACGGCCTCTTCGGTATCGGACTGCAGGACGCGTTCAGGCTGTTCGACCAGCCCGAGCGCTCGTACACGTGGTGGGATTACCGGATGATGGCGTTCAGGCGCAAGATGGGATTGCGCATCGACCACATCCTGCTCTCGGCGCAGCTCGCGAAGCTGTGCAGGTCGTGCACGATCGACATCGAGCCGCGCCGCGCGGAGCGGCCCTCCGATCACGCGCCGATGCTCGCGGAGCTCGATGTCGGTGCGTCATAGGGCATGCCAAAAGCGTATTCAACCGCCAAGGACGCAAAGGACGCAAAGGACAACCAAAGCTAAACAAAAAAACGGAATTACCTTTGCGTCCTTTGCGTCCTTCGCGGTTCAACGCTTTTTACATCACGGTCGCTCACCGTCGATCTTCAATTCCTGGATTTTCCGGGTGAGCGTATTGCGCCCGAGCCCGAGCAGGTGCGCCGCTTCGATCCGCCGGCCGCCGGTATGCGCCAGCGCGCGCAGGATGAGCGCTTTCTCGAACTGCCGCGTGAGCTCGTCGATGATGCCGGTCTCGCCGCGGTTCAGCTGCGACTCGGCTTCCCGCTCGAGCGCCGACACCCAGCTCTGCGCGGCGGGCGCGCTGCTCTCGGCGCGCAGCTCGCCGGGAAGATCGTTCACTTCGATGTTCACCGACGGCGCCATCACGGTGAGCCAGTGGCACACGTTCTCGAGCTGGCGCACGTTGCCGGGCCAGTCCTGCGCCTGGAGGTACTTGAGCGCGGGCTCGGAAAGACGCTTGGCTTCGACGTTGAGCTCGCGCGCGCTCTTCTGCAGAAAGTACTTGGCGAGCAGCGGCACATCCTCGCGCCGCTCGCGGAGCGAAGGCAGGCGCAGGCGGATCACGTTGAGACGATGGAAAAGGTCCTCGCGGAAAAGGTTCTGCCGCACGCGCGCTTCGAGGTCCTGGTGCGTCGCGGCGATCACGCGCACGTTGGCCTTGATCGGCTGATGGCCGCCGACACGATAGAAGTTGCCGTCGGAGAGCACGCGCAACAGGCGCGTCTGCAGCTCCTGCGGCATGTCGCCGATCTCGTCGAGAAAGAGCGTGCCGCCTTCGGCCTGCTCGAAGCGCCCGCGCCGCATGCTCTGCGCGCCGGTGAAGGCGCCGCGCTCGTGGCCGAAGAGCTCGGACTCGAGCAGCTCCTTCGGTATCGCCGCGGTGTTGAGCGCGATGAAAGGGCGCGCCGCGCGCGGGCTGTGCCGGTGCAGCGCGTTGGCGACGAGCTCCTTGCCCGATCCCGATTCGCCGGTGATGAGCACCGTCGCATGCGATTGCGCGAGGCGGCCGATCGCCCGAAACACTTCCTGCATCGCCGGCGCATGGCCGAGGATCTCGGGCGCGGCCTCGTGAGGCTCGGCCTTGGTCTCCTGGCGCATGCTCTCTTCCACGGCGCGGCGGATGAGCTCCACCGCGTGATCGACGTCGAAAGGCTTGGGCAGGTACTCGTAGGCGCCGCCCTGGAACGCGGTCACCGCGCTCTCGAGATCCGAGTACGCGGTCATGATGATCACCGGCACGTTGGCGAAGCGCTCCTTCGCCTGCTGCAGGAGCTCCAGCCCCGATTCGCCCGGCATGCGGATGTCGCTCACCACGACCTGCGGGGATTCGTCGTCCATCGCCGCGAGCGCTTCGCGCGCGGAGGAAAAAGTCTTGAAAGCGATGTTCTCGCGCGTGAGCGCTTTCTCGAACACCCAGCGTATCGAGCGGTCGTCGTCGATGATCCAGACCGGTTTCATTGCGAATCAGCCCCCTTGCTCGTCGTTTACCGGCAGCAGGATCGAGAAGAACGTCCTGCCTGGCGCGCTTTCGAAAGTGACCGTGCCGTGATGCTGTGAAATGAAGTTCTGCGCGAGCGTGAGCCCCAGCCCGCTGCCCCCGTCGCGTCCCGATACGAGCGGATAGAAGATGCGTTCCCGGAGCTCTTCAGGGATGCCGGGGCCGTTGTCGATGATGCGAAGGTCGATGGCGTGCCGATAGCGCTTGCGCGCGAGCGTCACCTGCCGCGCCACCCGCGTCACCAGCGCGATCTCGCCGCCTGCCATGTCGCTCGCCGCGATCGCCTGCGCGGCGTTGCGCGCGATGTTGAGCGTCGCCTGTATGAGCTGCTCGCGGTCGCCTTCGACCGGCGGCAGGCTGGTGTCGTAGTCGCGCTTGATCGCGAGGCCCGAGAACTCGGCGAGGATCACGCTTCGCACGCGCTCGAGCACCTCGTGAATGTTCACCGGCGCCCGCTGCGGCAGGCGGTGAGGCGTGAGCAGCCGGTCCATCAGGAGCTGCAGCCGGTCGGCCTCTTTCATGATGACCTGGGTGTATTCGTGCAGTCCCGGCCGCTCGAGCTCGCGGTCGAGGAGCTGCGCCGCGCCGCGTATCCCGCCGAGCGGGTTCTTGATCTCGTGCGCGAGGTTGCGGATCAGCTCGCGGTTCGCCTGGCTCTGGTCGAGCATGCGCTCTTCGCGCGCGATCTTGAGCTGCTGCTCGATGTGGCGCAGCTCGATGAGGTAGCCGCCCTCGGGCGTGGACGCGTTCGGCTCGACCGGCGTGACGGTGCACGACAGGTGCAGCGCGCCCGAGCCGTTGGCCGACAGGGTGAGGTCGTGCTCGGTATAGCTCGCGTTGTTGTCGCGCGCGTAACCGATCGCGGCGGAGAGCTCCGCGCCGCCCTTGAAGATCGCTTCGATCGGCGTGCCCTCGGCGTTGCGGCTCGACAGGCCGAACAGGCTTTCCGCGGAGGGATTCATGTAGCGCACGCGCTCGCTCTCGTCGATCAGCATGACTGCCGTCGCCAGGAGGTCGAGACCGGGGAGTTCATTGAGAGCCATCGTCTTGAGGTTTCTGCCGGACGACGGCTTTAGCAATATCTGCGCCACGCGCGAGTCGCGGCGCCCGACATTGGGCAGTGAGCGGAATGGAGGGGAACTACGCCACGCGAGTGGCGGCTAGCGAATGCTCGAGATCTCGCGTCGGATCGCCGCGACGTTGTCCTCGTGCTGCTTGACCTTCTTCTTGTAAGGCTCGAGGCGGTCGAGCACGCGCTGGTAGTTGCGCTCGTCGCCGAGTCGCTGGCTCTCCTGAGCGGCGAGGTCGCGCTTCGCGTCGTCGAGCAGCTTCTGCTCGCTCGCGAGCTCGTTCTCGAGGATGCGGCGGCGGTCGCTGTCACGGTTCGCCTGCGTCTCGCGATCGACGCGCGGGAAGCCCGCGGGGGTGGGCGTCGCGGCAGGCCGCGCGGGAGAGACCTTGCCGACGTTCGCATGCCCGGGCGCGGCGGGCGGCGGCGTGGTGTTCATCTGGATGTTGAGCGCGCGGCAGGCCTTGGGATTCTCCGGCACGTTCGTGAACTGCTTGCCGCCGTTCGCATCGATGCACTCGTACATCACGTTGCCCGCAGCGTGTGCGGACAACGCACAAGAAGCGGCTATGACGAGAAGAGCTCTGTGAAGCATGCTTCAAGTCTATGTCACCGATAACGCCGTCGCAACGCACTTTCATGGTGCAGCGCTTCGTCAGTCCCGACAAACGTGTCGTGCGACACGCGGGTCAAAAAAAAGCGGGCCGCGAACGGCCCGCTCCGGTTGCTGCACAGGGCCCGATTAAAGGCTGTAATAGAGCTGGTACTCGATCGGGTGCGTGGTCGCGCGGAAGAGCTGCACTTCGTCCATCTTCAGCGCGATGTAAGCGTCGATCATGTCGTTCGAGAACACGCCTCCGCGCGTCAGGAACTCGCGGTCCTTGTCGAGGTGCTCGAGCGCCTCGTCCAGCGACGAGCAGACATTCGGAACCTTCTTCGCTTCTTCCGGCGGAAGGTCGTAGAGGTTCTTGTCGATCGGATCGCCCGGGTGGATCTTGTTCTGGATGCCGTCGATGCCGGCCATCATCATCGCGGTGAAGGCGAGATACGGGTTGGCCGTCGGATCCGGGAAGCGCACTTCGATGCGGCGCGCCTTCGGGCTCGAGACGTACGGGATGCGGATCGAGGCCGAGCGATTACGCGCGGAGTACGCGAGGTTGATCGGCGCTTCGAAATGCGGAACCAGGCGCTTGTACGAGTTGGTGCCCGGGTTGGTGATCGCGTTCAGCGCCCTGGCGTGCTTGATGATGCCGCCGATGTAGTACACCGCGAGCTCGGAGAGACCGGCGTAGCCGTTGCCGCTGAACAGGTTCTGGCCGCCTTTCCAGAGCGACTGGTGCACGTGCATGCCCGAGCCGTTGTCGCCGACGACCGGCTTCGGCATGAACGTCGCGGTCTTGCCGTACGAGTGCGCGACGTTGTGCACGACGTACTTGAGGATCTGCGACCAGTCGGCGCGCTTCACCAGGCTGTTGAACTTGGTGCCGATCTCGCATTGGCCCGGGGCCGCGACTTCGTGGTGATGCACTTCGACTTCGACGCCCATTTCCTCGAGCGCCATGCACATCGCCGAGCGAATGTCCTGCAGCGAGTCGACCGGGGGCACCGGGAAGTAGCCGCCCTTGACCGCCGGACGGTGACCCATGTTGCCGCCTTCGAAGTCTTCCTGCGCGGACCACGGCGCTTCTTCCGACTTGATCTTCACGTACGAGCCGGACATGTCGACGTTCCAGGTGATCGAGTCGAAGATGAAGAACTCGGGCTCGGGACCGAAATACGCGGTGTCGCCGATGCCGCTCGACTTGAGGTACGCCTCGCCGCGCTTGGCGATCGAGCGCGGATCGCGGTCGTAACCCTTGCCGTCCGAAGGCTCGACCACGTCGCAGGTGAGCAGGAGCGTCGGCTCGTCGGTGAACGGATCGAGGTTCGCCGAATCCGGGTCCGGCATCAGCAGCATGTCGGACGCCTGGATGCCTTTCCATCCGGCGATCGAGGAGCCGTCGAATGCATGGCCGTCGGCGAACTTGTCTTCGCCGAAGGCTTTCGCCGGTACGGACACGTGCTGCTCCTTGCCCCGGGTGTCCGTGAAACGCAGGTCGACGAACTTGACCTCGTTTTCCTTGATCATCTTGATGACGTCGGCAGCACCTGCCATTGGTATTCTCCTGTTGGTATGTCGGTGTGAAAGCTGGGATAGCTAACGGGGAAGCCGTTTGAGCAGGAAGCGTACCACCCCATTCGGCGAGAAACACATTGTCTCACAAGGAGTTGCGCACACCTGCACCGCTCGAACGCACTGTTATGGTGCGACCGCCCGAACCGGACGCTCCATTTTAGTGCACAACGGTTCGTTGTGGTGCCGGTGCTAAAATTCGCCCCTTCTTTTTCGACGAAGGCCTGAAGTCGCCATGAGCACCGAAGACACGCTGCAGAAAGCCCGCCAGCGGGCGAAAGAGATGGGGCTCCCCTACGAAGGCGCGCTGACGCCGAAGGAAGCGCACGAAGTCGTCCAGCAGGGCGGCGCCAGGCTGGTCGACGTCAGGACCAAAGCGGAGCTCGACTGGGTCGGACGCGTTCCCGGCGCCGTCGAGGTCGAGCTGCTGCAGTGGCCCGGCAGCCGTCCCAACGCCGATTTCGTGAAGCAGCTCGAATCCGCCGTCCCCGACAAGAATACCCCGCTCCTCTTCCTGTGCCGCAGCGGCGGCCGCTCGCACAACGCCGCGATGCTCGCGATGCAGTCGGGCTATGCGCAGACCTACAACGTGCTCGAGGGGTTCGAAGGGGACAAGGACGGTTCAGGGCATCGCAATACCGTCGGCGGGTGGCGGGCGTCGGGATTGCCTTGGACGCAGAGTTAAAAGTGACGGATGAATCGGTGACGGATAAGGCGGTGACGGATAAACCGGTTCACCCGTCACCGTTTCACCCGTCACCTTTTTTCGTCACTTTTTAACGCCGCCGCCACCCACGCAGCCGCTATCGCGGTACTCCCCGCCGCCGCAATCAGCAGCCATCTGGCTGCGAGTCCCTCCGCCATCCATCCCCCCAGCGCGATTCCCGCGCTGACCCCTCCCAGCAGGCACGTCGTCGCCCACGTGAAGCTTTCGGCGAGGCGCTCGCGCGTCGCGAGCCTCGAGATCAGCAGCGACTGGGTCGCGATGACCGTCGCCATCGGGACGCCCGCGAGGATCGCCGCGAGCGAGTAGAGCACGAGGTGATCGATGGCGACGAGCAGCAGCATGCCGGCGGCCATCGCGACGAGCGCGGCGAGGAACTGCTTCGGTAGCGGCATCGCCCAGTGCCGCGACCCGTAGACGACCGCGCCTGCGCAGCTGCCCACGCTCGCGAGCGCCAGCGCGATGCCGGCCGCCGAAGGGGCGCCCATCGCTGCGGCGTGCGCGGTGACGCCCACTTCGAACAATCCGAATCCGATCGAGTACAGCACCGTCGTGGCGAACACCACGGTGAGCCCCGGCTTGCCCAGCGCGCCGCGCTGCTTCGGCCGCTCGTGCCGCGCGGGCATCCATTGCGCGACCGGCGGCGAGCGCGCGAAAACGCCGGAGCCGATGGCTGCAGAGAGCGCCGCGATGGCGATCGCGGCTTCCGGAAAACCGACGGCCATGCATGCGGCTACGATCGCCGGACCGACGATGAACACGAGCTCCACGACCGCCGAATCGACCGAATACGCGGTCTGGAGCAGTTCGGCGCGCTCGATGAGCCGTGGATACAGCGCGCGTATGCACGCGCTGACCGGCGGCAGCGAAGCGCCTGCGACGAACGCCGATGCGCCGACCGCCGCGGCTTGCGCGCCCGAGAGCACGAGCGCGGCGAGCGCGGCGAGCGCCGCCGGGTACGCGAGACCGCACGCGATCAGTATCGGCCGGGGGCCGAAGCGATCCATGAAACGCCCGAGGAATGGCGCGATGCTCGCGAGCCCGAGCACGTACAGCGCGCTCGCGGTGCCGGCGAGCCCGAACGATTGCGCGCGGCTTTGCACGAACAGCAGGATCGCGAGCCCCGCGATGCCGATCGGCAATCGTCCGACGATCGACGCGCCGAGCGCCGCGTGCACCTGCGGTACTTCGAAGAGCTCGCGATAGCGATGGAGTGAGATCACTTGTTTGCAGTCATTGCGAGGAGCGCAGCGACGAAGCAATCCCGAGGCGCTCGGAACGCGCGCCGCGAGATCGCCGCGCCGCTATCGCTCCTCGCGATGACAGGTCCGATCAGTCAGCCCACGTTACCAAGCCCGCATACGCCGTGAACAGCACGAAGGCTCCGAACACGATGCGATACCACGCGAACACCGTGAAATCGTGCGTCGCGATGTAGCGGATGAGCCAGCGCACGCAGACGAACGCGGACACGAATGCAGCGATCAGGCCCACGCCGAACACCGGCAGATCGGCCACGGAGAAGAGATCGCGATGCTTGAGCAGGTCGTAGGCGCCCGCCGCGATGAGCGTCGGCACCGCGAGAAAGAACGAGAACTCGGTCGCCGCCTTGCGCGACAGGCCGAACAGCATGCCGCCGATGATCGTCGCGCCCGATCGCGAAGTGCCGGGTATCAGCGCGAACGCCTGGGCGATACCGACTTTCAGCGCGTCGAGCGGGGACATCTGATCGACGCTGTCGATACGCGCGGGCTTCGGCTTGCGCCGCTCCACCCACAGGATGACGATGCCGCCGACGATGAACGCCGCCGCGACCGCGATCGCGTTGAAGAGGTGCGCCTTGATGAGCTTGCCGAAAGCGAGGCCGAGCACCGCGGCGGGGATGAACGCGATGACGAGGTTGACGACGAAGCGTGTCGCGACCGGATCGCGCCCTATGCCGGTCAGCGCGCGCGTGAAGCGCTCGCGATATTCCCAGACGACCGCCAGCATCGCGCCGGTCTGGATCGCGATCTCGAAGACCTTGCCTTTCTCGTCGTGAAAGCCGAGCAGCTGGCTCGCGAGGATGAGGTGGCCGGTCGAGGAGATGGGAAGGAATTCGGTGAGGCCTTCGACGACGCCGAGTATCAGCGCCTTGAGCAGAATGACGGCGTCCATGGCGCGCGATTGTACGCGACGAACATCGCGGCGATCTCGCGAGATTCGTCATTCCCGGCGCGCGGCAGCGCGGTCGGTAAACCGCTTCACGCGAGATTCGTCATTCCCGGCGTGCGGCAGCGCGGTCGGGAATCCATTTTCAAGCCGCAAGCCAAAATGGATTCCCGCGTTCGCGGGAATGACGGAACACTAAATGCTTCCGGGCAATCGCTCCGGACGGCGCATCGCTTCGCGCACGTCGCGCTCGATCGCGTCGATCGCCGCGCGCGCGGCGATCTCGCCGTGGCGCTTCGCTTCGACCGCGATCTCTTCGGCGCGCCGCGCGAGCGCTTCCGGCGGCACGGCCTCGCGGCCCTGAAACGCCGCCGACATCGCGTCTCGCAGGTAGTCGAAGAGCAGCGTGACGTCGCTCTCCTTCACCACGCCGCCGATGAACGGCTCGGCGGCGTGGGCGGGAGCGATGAGGGCGATACCGATCAGTGCCGCGCCTGCGATGCGCATGCCGCCTCCGATGCGCCGTCGTCCCGGCGAAAGCCAGGATCCATTTTGAACTTGAACGTCAAAATGGATCCCGGATCGCGCCCGCTGACGCGGACACGTCCGGGATGACGATTCTCAAAGCTTGCTGTAGATCTCCGAGCCCTGCTGCTTGAACTGCTCGGACTTTTCCTGCATGCCTTTCTGCAGCGCCTCGCCTTCCGCGACGCCTTGCGACGCCGCGTAATCGCGCACGTCCTGCGTGATCTTCATCGAGCAGAAGTGCGGGCCGCACATCGAGCAGAAGTGCGCGAGCTTGGCGCCTTCCTGCGGCAGGGTCTCGTCGTGGAACTCGCGAGCCTTGTCCGGATCGAGGCCGAGGTTGAACTGGTCTTCCCAGCGGAACTCGAAGCGCGCTTTCGACAGCGCGTTGTCGCGGATCTGCGCACCGGGGTGCCCTTTGGCGAGGTCGGCGGCGTGGGCGGCGATCTTGTAGGCCATGATGCCGTCCTTCACGTCTTCCTTGTCGGGAAGGCCGAGGTGCTCTTTCGGCGTGACGTAGCACAGCATCGCGGTGCCGTACCAGCCGATCATCGCCGCGCCGATGGCGGAGGTGATGTGGTCGTAGCCGGGCGCGATGTCGGTGGTCAGCGGTCCGAGGGTATAGAAAGGCGCTTCCTTGCAGTACTTCAACTGCAGCTCCATGTTCTCCTTGATGAGCTGCATCGGCACGTGGCCCGGGCCTTCGATCATCACCTGCACGTCGTGCTTCCACGCGATGTCGGTGAGCTCGCCGAGAGTCTTCAGCTCCGCGAGCTGCGCCTCGTCGTTCGCGTCGTAGCCCGAGCCGGGACGCAGCCCGTCGCCGAGCGAGAACGCGACGTCGTACTGCTTCATGATCTCGCAGATCTCCTCGAAGCGCGTGTAGAGGAAGCTCTCCTTGTGGTGCGCCAGGCACCACTTCGCCATGATCGAGCCGCCGCGCGAGACGATGCCGGTCATGCGCTTCGCGGTCATCGGGATGAACGGCAGCCGCACGCCGGCGTGGATGGTGAAGTAATCGACGCCCTGCTCGCACTGCTCGATGAGCGTGTCGCGGTACATCTCCCAGGTGAGCTCTTCGGCCTTGCCGTCGACTTTCTCGAGCGCCTGGTAGATCGGCACCGTGCCGATCGGCACCGGCGAATTGCGGATGATCCACTCGCGCGTCTCGTGGATGTGCTTGCCGGTCGAGAGGTCCATCACGGTGTCGCCGCCCCAGCGCGTCGACCACGTCATCTTCTCGACTTCTTCCTGGATGCCCGACGACACCGCCGAGTTGCCGATGTTGGCGTTGATCTTCACCAGGAAGTTGCGGCCGATGATCATCGGCTCGGTCTCGGGGTGGTTGATGTTGTTCGGGATGATCGCGCGGCCGCGCGCGACTTCGTCGCGCACGAACTCGGGCGTGATCACTTTCGGGATCGCCGCGCCGAAGGATTCACCTTTGTGCTGGCGCGTGACCAGGTCGGGCAGGGCGTCGCGCCGCTGGGTCTCGCGGATCGCGATGTACTCCATCTCCGGCGTGATGATGCCGCGACGCGCGTAGTGCATCTGCGTGACGTTCATGCCCGTTTTCGCGCGGCGCGGCTTGCGGTGCAGGTTGAAGCGCAGCGTCGCGAGCTTGGGATCGGCGAGGCGCTCCTGGCCGTAGCTCGAGGTCGGACCGGCCAGCTCTTCGGTGTCGTTGCGCTCCTCGATCCATTTCTGGCGCAGCGCCGGCAGGCCGGAGCGGATATCGATCCGGGCATTCGGGTCGGTGTACGGGCCCGAGGTGTCGTAGACGAAGATCGGCGGGTTCTTTTCCGCACCCATCGCGGCGGGCGTATCCGACTGCGTGATCTCGCGCATCGGCACCTGGATGTCGGGGCGCGAGCCTTCGACGTAGACCTTGCGCGAATTGGGCAGCGGTTTGACCGCCGCGTCGTCGACGTGGGCGGTGGCGTTCAGAAACTTGGGATTGGCGTTCATGTGCGCTCCTCTGGTACCACGAAGCGCAGGGGGGAGATGCGGAGGTTTCTGTCCACATCACGCGTCCCTACGCCGGCATTACCCGTATCAGGTTCGGAGGGTCTTTCTCACCCTGTTCTGGCTTGAACAAGGACCCCTGCGTGAAGTGTCAACGCTAATCGAACTATGGGATAATTTCAAGTTCCGTAACCCCTTCCCCCGGTTAGAAAAAATGTCAGCCCGAATCGATGAGATGCGCGACGTCGAGCACATGCGCTTCAACATGGTGGAGCAGCAGATTCGCACCTGGGAAGTGCTCGACCAGCGCGTGCTCGATCTCCTCTTTCGCATCCGCCGCGAAGACTACGTGCCGGCGCAGTACAAGGCGCTCGCCTTCGCCGACATGGAGATCCCGATCGGTCACGGCGAGCGCATGCTCCAGCCCAAGGTCGAAGCGCGCATGCTGCAGGAGCTCACGCTGGCGCCGACCGACAAGGTGCTCGAAATCGGCACCGGCAGCGGCTACATGACCGCGCTGCTCGCCAGCGTCGCGCAGCACGTCTACAGCGTCGACATTCACGAGGACTTCACCCGGGCCGCCGCGGAGCGCCTCGCGAGGAACGGCATCGCCAACGTGACCCTGGAGGCCGGCGACGCGGCGCAAGGCTGGGACAAGCACGGCCCCTACGACGCGATCGTCGTGACCGGCTCGGTGCCGGTGCTTCCGGCCGCGTTCAAGGCGAGCCTCAAGACCGGCGGCCGGCTCCTCGTGGTCGTCGGCGAGCCCCCGGTGATGGAAGCGCGCCTCATCACCGCGGTCGACGCCGGCGCGTTCAACTCGGTCAACCTGTTCGAGACGTGCATCGCGCCGTTGAAGAATGCGGTGCAGCCCGAAAAATTCGTGTTCTGAAAGTAGGGTGCGTGGTAACGCACCGCGAAAGGCGCGGTGCGCTCGCGCGCACCCTACGGTAGCGTCGCCGCAATCATCTGCATCACCCGGTCCGTCGCTCCCTGATGCGCCCGCGCGAACTCCAGCGCCCGCTCGCGCATCTCGCGTAACCGCGCTTCGTCCTTCACCACGTTCATCGTTTCGTGCGCGAGCGCCGTCGCATCCGCGACGCGGATCGCGGCGCCGCTCGCCACCGCCTGCCCGGCCGCTTCGGTGAAGTTGTAGGTGTGCGGCCCGACGAAGACCGGCGTGCCGACCGCGCACGCTTCGATCAGATTCTGACCGCCGAAAGGCAACAGGCTGCCGCCGATATAGGCGACGTCCGCCGCGGCGTAATACGCGGGCATCTCGCCCATGCTGTCGCCGAGCACGATTCGGGTGTCCCGCGACGGCGCAATGCCGGCGCTGCGCCTGACGTACGCAAGCCCGCGGCGCTCGATGAGCGCCGCGACCTCGTCAAAGCGCTGCGGATGGCGCGGCACGACGACGAGCAACGGCCGCTCGGGCAAGGCGGCAAACGCATCGAGCACCAGCGCTTCCTCGCCTTCGCGCGTGCTCGCGGCGAGCACCACCGGCCGCTCGCCGTAGCTCTCGCGCCACGCGCGGCCGAGTCCGAGTTGCTCCAGCGGCGGGGCGACGTCGAACTTGACGCTGCCGGTGACCGTCACGTTGCGCGCGCCGAGCGCGCGGAGGCGTTCCGCATCGGCCCCGGTCTGCGCCGCGATCGCGGTGAAACGCTCGACGCTCTCGCGTGCGAGCGCCGCGAGCCGCCGATAGCCGAGATACGAGCGCTCCGACAGCCGGGCGTTCGCGAGGAACAGCGGAACGCCGCGCGCGCGACACGCGTGCACGAGGTTCGGCCAGATCTCGGTCTCCATGATCACGCCGAAAGCGGGCCTGAAATGCTCGAGGAAGCGCGACACCGCGTCCGGGAGATCGTACGGGAGGTACGCGCGTTCGACGGCGTCTCCATACAGCCTTTCGCCCGCGCGCCGGCCGGTCGGCGTCATGTGCGTGAGCAGCACGCGATGATCGGGATAGCGCGCCTGCAACGCGCGCACGATCGGTTCGGCCGCGTGCGTCTCGCCGACCGACACCGCGTGCACCCACACTAGCGGCCGCGAGGCTACACGCCCTCCGTATAAGCCGAAGCGCTCGGCCACGTGTGCAGCGTAACCGCGCTCGGCGCGCGAGCGCCACGCGAGCCGCGCCAGCACCGCGGGCACGGCGAGATACGCGACCGCGCTGTAGGCGAGGCGCGCGACGCTCATCCGCCGCCTTTCAGGCGCTCGATCTCGCGCAGCACCGCGTCGGCGTCCGGCACCTGGCCCCGTCCGCCGACGTTCGCCGCGCGCGCGCAGCCGTACAGCCCGGTGAGCGCGGGATCGGTCGCGGTGTAGATGCCGACGGTGACCGTACCGAGCGCGCCCGCGAGATGCGTGAGACCGGTGTCGACGCCGATCACGCATTCGGCATCCGCGAGGACCGCGGTCAGATCGCCGAGCGGCCTCCGCGGCATGATCATCGCGTCCTCGATGGAGCGCGAGAGCTTTTCGCTGCGGCGCTGCTCTTCGGGGCTGCCCCACGGCAGCAGCGATCGCACGCCGGCGGAGCGCAGACGGTTGCCGACCGCCGCCCAGCGCTCGTCGGGCCAGAGCTTCGCTTCGGCGCTCGTCGCGTGCACCAGCACCGCGTAGCGCTCGCGCACCAGGCGCGAGTGCGCTTCGGACGCGATGCCGTAATCGACCGCGGGCGGCGGCGCATAGGACAGCGCGAGCGAGGCGAGCGTGCGGTTGCGCTCGACCGCGGGCGCATCCCGCGGCACGCGAAAGGTGCGGTCGTAGAACGGCGCGAGCGGCTCGCGTGCGCTGGACCAGTCATAGCCGTAGCGCACGCCGTGCGCGGCGCGCGCGACGATCGCGCTCTTGAACAATCCCTGCGTATCGATGACCGCGTCGTAGCGCATCGACCGGAGCTCGTCGAGAAACGCCGAGACCTCGCGACGCGTATCGGCGCGCCACCACGACTGCCGCCAGCGCCGTATCGCGAGCGGGATCACGCGGCTCACCGCGCGATGCAGCCGCGGCAGGCCGGCGAAACCCTCTTCGACGACCCAGTCGATGCTCGCGCCGGGAACGCGCGCCGCGATGTCGCTCGCCACGGGAAAGTTGTGGACGACGTCACCGAGCGAAGACGTCTTCACGAGCAGTATGCGCGGCACTGTACGAAACTGAGGACGATGCTATGTGTATGTTATGCTTGAAAAAGCACCGCGGAGGTTAACACCTGGCGCGAACAAATCCCACTCGCGCACGCGGCCGGCGCGTCATCCAGACATCCGTCATGCAACCGACCATCCTCGTCACCGGCGGCGCCGGCTTCATCGGCTCGAACTTCGTGCGCGCGTGGATGGCGGCGGAGACCGACACCGTCGTCAATCTCGACAAGCTCACGTATGCCGGCAACCGCGCGAGCCTCGCCGATCTCGACGGCGATCCGCGTCACGTCTTCGTGCACGGCGACATCGCCGACGCAACGCTGGTCGCGCAACTGCTCGGGCAGCACCGACCGCGCGCCATCGTGCACTTCGCGGCCGAGAGTCACGTCGATCGCTCGATCTCCGGACCCGCGCCTTTCGTGCAGACCAACGTGGTCGGCACGTTCACGCTGCTCGAAGCGGCGCGCGAATACTGGTCGCGTGCGCCGTCGGGAGAGCGCGACGCGTTCCGCTTCCTGCACGTCTCGACCGACGAAGTGTACGGCTCGCTCGCGCCCGACGATCGGCCGTTCACCGAGCGCTCGCGCTACGCGCCGAACAGCCCGTACGCGGCTTCCAAGGCCGGCGCCGATCACCTGGTGCGCTCGTATCGCCACACCTACGGCTTGCCCACGCTCATCGGCAACTGCTCGAACAACTACGGTCCGTACCAGTTTCCGGAGAAGCTCATCCCGCTCACGATCTTCAACGCGCTGCGCGGCGGGAGGATTCCGGTGTACGGCGACGGCGCGCAGGTGCGCGACTGGCTGCACGTCTCCGACCACTGCGCAGCCTTGCGCACGATGCTCGCGCACGCGGCGCCGGGCGCGACCTACAACATCGGCGGCAACGCCGAGCGCGCCAACCTCGAGGTGGTGCGCGCGCTGTGCGCGCTCGTCGACGCGATGCGCCCCGAAGGCGCGCCGCGCTCGCGCTTGATCGAGCACGTCGCCGACCGTCCGGGACACGACCGGCGTTACGCGATCGACGGCTCGGCGATCGCGCGCGATCTCGGCTGGCGGCCGCGCGTCGCGTTCGACGAGGGGCTGCGCGCGACGATCGAGTGGTACCTGGCCAACGGCGCATGGGTCGACAGCGTCACCAGCGGCGAATACCGGCGCTGGATCGACGTGCAGTACTGTGTAAGCCGGCGCGCATGAGCGCGCTGCACGTCGCAGCGACCGACATCCCGGGCGTGCTCGTCCTCGCCCCGCGCGTCTTCGCCGACGCGCGCGGCGCATTCTTCGAAAGCTGGAACGAGGCGGCGTTCGCTCGAGCGACCGGCGTCGACGCACGCTTCGTGCAGGACAACCATTCGGTCTCGATGAAGAGCGTGCTGCGCGGCCTGCACTACCAGCTGGCGAAGCCGCAGGGCAAGCTCGTGCGCGTCGTCGTGGGCGAGGTCTACGACGTCGCGGTCGACCTGCGGCGCTCGTCGAAGACCTTCGGGCGGTGGACCGGCGTGCGGCTTTCCGCCGGGAACCGGCTGATGCAGTGGGTGCCGGTCGGCTGCGCGCACGGCTTCGTCGTGCTCTCCGAGCGCGCCGAGGTGCTCTACAAAACGACCGAGTTCTACTCGCCCGCGGACGAGCGCAGCATCGCGTGGAACGATCCCGATCTCGCGATCGACTGGCCGCTCGAAGGCCGCCCGCTGCTCTCCGATCGCGACGCGCGCGCGACGCGCTTCGCCGAAGCCGAGCTGTTTCCGTGACCGTCCTGTTGTTCGGCACGGGCGGGCAGATCGGCTGGCATCTTGCGCGGCTCCTGCCCGAACTGGGCGAGACGCGCGCGCTCGCTCACGCCGACCTCGATCTCGCCGACTTGGAAGCGGTGCGCTCGGCGGTGCGGGACGCGCGTCCGCGCATCGTGGTGAACGCCGCCGCTTACACCGATGTGGATCGCGCGGAATCGGACAGCGCGCGCGCGCATGCGGTCAACGCCGCGGCCCCGGGCGTCATGGCGGAGGAAGCCCGCGGCTTGGGCGCGCTGCTGGTGCACTACTCCACGGCTTTCGTGTTCGACGGCGCCGCCGATCGCCCGTACCTCGAGAGCGACCCACCGAATCCGGTCAACGAATACGGCCGCTCCAAGCTCGCCGGCGAGGACGCGATCCTCGCCTCCGGCGCCGAGCATCTGATCTTCCGCACCAACTGGGTGTACGACGCGCGCCGCCGGAACTTCGTGACGACGCTGCTCTCGCTCGCGGAGCAGCGCGACGAGCTGCGCGTCGTCGACGACCAGGTCGGTGCGCCGACGTGGGCCCTCGCGATCGCGCGCGCGACCGTGAGCGCGCTCGCGAACCGCGGCGCGGACCGCTCGGGAACCTACAACCTCACCGCCACCGGCAGCGTGACGCGCGCCGCTTTCGCGCGGCGTTTGTTCGAACGCATGACGGCGCGCCGCGCGCGGCCGGCGCCGCGCATCGTGCCCGTACCGAGCGCCGAGTTTCCGGCGCCCGCGGCGCGTCCCGCGAACAGCGTGCTCGACACGCGCCGCTTCAGCGCCGATTTCGGCGTCGCGCTGCACGACTGGGATAGCGATCTCGCGGCGTTCGTCGGCGCGCAGAACGCCTAGCCGGCGAAGGTCTTCTCGAGGCCCTGCTCGAGCGTGTAAGGCGGCGTCCAGCCGAGGTCGTGCCGCAGGCGCGCCGTATCGATCACCAGCGAATCGAGCAGCGGGCGCAGCGCGCCCACCGCGTCCGCCGCACGCTCGAGCAGCGGCTTGGGCACGTTCCACAGACGTGACGGCCGCCGCATCGCCGCGGCCATCGCGCGCACCAGTTGCGCGGTCGACACCGGCTCGCCATCGGCGACGAGGAACACCTTGTTCACCGCGCGGGCGTCGGTCGCGCACGCGCGCATCGCATCGGTGAGGTTCTCGATGAAGACCACGCTGCGGCGGTTGTCGTCGATCGCGCCGAACGGCAGCGGCCAGCCGCGCGCGATCCACTTCGCGAGCATGCGGAAGTTGCCCGGCGCGTCTCGTCCGTAGACGAGCGGCGGACGCAGGACCACGACCTCGAGCCCGGTGTCGCGCGCGACGTCGAACAGCGCGTGCTCGGCTTCGAGCTTCGATTTGCTGTACGCATTGTGCGGCTGCGGCGGATCGGCCTCGGAGTAGCCTCGCGCGCCCGTGCGGGTGCCGTTGACGCCGATCGAGCTGACGAAGACGAAGCGGCGCACACCGTCGCTCGCCGCCTGCAGCGCGAGACGGCGCGTCGCCGCGACATTGACGTCGTGGAATGCCGCGCGAGCTTCGGGCGCCCTGTCCTGGCGTATGTGCACCCGCGCCGCGGCGTGCACGACGCAGTCGACGCCGCGCGTGACGCCGTCCCACGCGTGCGGCGCGGCGATGTCCCCGACCGCACGCCATTCGACGCGGGAGGTATTGGGCTGCGCGCCGGCGCGGACCGCCGCGCGCACGCTCCACCCCGCTGCGGCGAACGCGCGTACCGCAGCCGCCCCCACGAAGCCCGCCGCGCCGGTGACCAGGACGGTCGCCACGTCAGAAGCTGCGGTACTTGAGCAGCGCGCGGGACGCGTAGCCCGCGAACGCCCACGCCGAGCGCACGAGCGGCAGCCGCTCGACGTCGCGGTAGGTGCGCCAGACGTGCTTGGCGGAATTAGCCTTGTTGCGCGACACCGACTTCGCCAGCACGCGATAGCGCATCAGGTCCTCGTGCAGCCCTTCGGCGACGAAGCCGCGCTTGAGGATGCCGAGCCACAGCACGAAATCGTCGTAGTAGGTCTCGGTCATCGCCAGAGGGCCGGTCGCACCGCGGTCGATCAGCACCGTCGAGGTCGCGATCGCGGTGTTGCCGAGGAGGCGCGAGTACGTCATGCGATCGGGCACGCGCACCCGCTTGCCGACGCGCGCGCCGTCGTCGGAGATGCGGCGATACTCGGTGAACGTGAACGCGGCGCCGCGCTCGCGCATGAATCCGAGCTGGCGCTCGAGCTTCTGCGGCAGCCACAGGTCGTCGGCGTCGAGGAAAGCGACGTGCGGATAGCGCGCGGCGTCGAGCGCGGCCTGGCGCGCGCGCGCGGGTCCGCCGTTCACCGCCTGCTCGACGAGGCGCACGCGCGCGTCGCGCCCGGCGAGGCCGCGCACGACGGCGCGGGTGTCGTCGCGCGAGCAGTCGTCCACCACGATCATCTCCCACTCGGTGTGGGTCTGCGCCTGTACCGAAGCGACGGTCTCGGCGATGTACTTCGCCGCGTTGTAGGCCGGCGTGACGATCGAGACGCCCGGGCTCACCGCGCAGCCTCGCCGAGCGCGCGAGCGAGCGAGCCCGAGAAAGTCGCGACGTTCTCGTCCGAGACGTCGTAGAGCTCGCCGGGCAGCGACGAATCCCACACGTTCTGGAAGAACGATTCGATCGCCGCGCGATCGATCGCCGCATGGTTCGCCAGCACCTGCGTGAGCGCCGCCGGGAGCGCGTGCAGCGCGTCCACGCGCCGCGCGAGCGCGCTGTCGCGATAGAACGCGTCGCCGAGCACGAGGACCGGCTTGCCGAGCAGCAGCGCTTCGGCGCCCGACTTGGAGTTCACGGTCACGATCGCGTCGGCCTTGCCGAGCACGCGGTAGTTGTTGATGCCCGGATCGAGCAGCACCAGGTTGTCGTGGCGATCCAGAAGATCTTTCATGCGCGCGTACGGCACCGCGCCGATCAGCGCCGGATGCTCCTTGACGGCGACCTGGTGCGTGTGCGGCGTGACGCGGCACAGGTAATCGATGAGCGCGCACTGGTCGAGGTACTCGGGCGCCCGTATGGTCAGCGCGAAGTCGGCGGGCACGTGCAGCGGGTAGTAGACGCAGCGCGCGACGCTCTCCAGCGGGCGATAGGAAGGCCGCTGACGCAGGCTGTTCGCGAACATCCGCACGTGGCGGCCGACGTGACCCACGACGTGCTCGAACTCTTCGCGCTTGCCCAGGACGTACTTGTCCCACGCCTTCTGCACCAGGCGGAGCTGGTTGCGCCGGTCGGTGATCTTGCGCGACGCCTTGCGATAGTGATGCGCGTCCTTCTTCGGGATGACGA
Source organism: Burkholderiales bacterium (assembly GCA_036262035.1). NCBI lineage: Bacteria > Pseudomonadati > Pseudomonadota > Betaproteobacteria > Burkholderiales > Burkholderiales bacterium. Next base: position 143,910 of record DATAJS010000027.1, read on the forward strand.
CGCTCTGCTCGGCGAGCGCGCGCGCGAGATAGCCGCGCACTTCATCGCCCGCGCCTTCGGCGCCGCCGGCGACGACGGGCGCTTCGAAGCGGTTTCTGGTCATGAAGACGCGGCCCTTGAAGAACGACGTCTCCATGAAATAGCTGTCGATGCCGCGTGCGCGCGCGGCGTAGTGACCGGCGAGCACACTCGTGAAGCCGCCGAGCTCCTGCACCAGGTAGACAGGCCCCTGCGCCGACACCTCGTCGAGCACCCGCGACATCGCGTGCAGGTGCCCTTTGAGCTTGCGCATCAGCGCCGGCGTGTCGGTGAGCTCGTACGCGGCTTTCTCGTGCGAGAGCAGCAGCGCCGCGTCGCGGATGCCGTACGCCGCGAGATCGACCGCGTCGGGATCCTCCGGCTGCATCGCATAGGGGTTGTAGGCGCGGCGGCCGAGCGATCGCAGCCATTCGACGCTGCGCTCGTGGAAAGCCACATGAGCGACCGCGTAGCCCGCGCGCTCCATCGCGGCGCCGATGCGCTCGAAGAAAGCCGCCTGGTTCATCGCGAGGGACGCGAAGACGATGGTGCCGCGGCTCATCGCGCGGCCTCGAACGAGAGCTTCAGGCTCGAGAGCGGCGCGCCGGTGAGCGGATGCCGCGCACGCTCGGCGCGCAGCGCGCGCGGCGCGCCGTCGACCTGCGCGAGGCGCCGGAGCAGCCCCGAGACCTCGGACGGCGAAAACGTCTTGTGCCGGCGCGCGCGGCTCACCCTCGCGCGCAGCGCGGCGACCGCGTGCGAGCCGACCAGATGCGACGCGAGGCCCTGCGCGAGCTGGCCCCGGCTCGGCCGCGTAACGCCGCCCGCCGCAGAGCGTGCGAGCGAAGTCCGAACGCGCCTCGGGCTCTCGTTCACCGTTGCGGCGATCGCGGCCGCGGTGCGCGCGGACGCGCCGCCATCGATGACGTAGAACCAAGGCTCGATGTAGCGGGCCCGTACCGCCGCGGCGTCCCAGCGCTGCGCGCGCTCGCTCGGCGTATTCACGAGGCGGTCCAGATCGCCCTCGTCCCGCGCGTGACAGCTGATCGACGACGGAAGGCTGGCGTGGCTGCGCATGCGCTCGGTGTTGAGGTACTCGAGCGAGATCGGGGTCTTCCCGAGGAGCACGGTCTCGACCGAGCTGCCGCAGTTGAGATGCACCATGCAGTCCGCGGCGTTGAGCACATTGAGCACGTTGCCGGCGCCGTCGACGGTGACGTTCGGGATCTCGGCGTAACGGCGCTGGTACACCGTCGCGTCCTCGAACGGATGCGGGCGCACGACGATCCTGCGCTGCGGATTGCGCTTCGCCATGCCGGCGACGGCGTCGAGGTAGCGCGGAAACACCGCCCGCAGGTCCTCGAACAGCGCGAGCACGTACTCGCGCGGCCAACCGGTGCTCTGGAAGATCGCCATCTCGTCCTCGGCCGAGCGCGTGAACTGCGGGTTGATCGCCGAGAAGTTGGTGTTGACCAGGATGAATCCCCGCTCCGGGTAAGCGAGAAGGCCGCTCCACCTCGCGTGGCAGTAGTCGTAGCGCGGGCAGCCGGTGAGTTCCAGCCGCTCGTCCGGCAGCACGCCTGCTTCGGCGAACGCACCGCGCACGCGCGAGCCCCAGAACAGATAGCGGTCGAGGTTCGCGTCGAGGCCGCTCTCGCGCAGGTGCTGCGCCCAGTTCGCCGGGCTGTCGACGCCGGATTCGGAGAGCACGCCGCCTTCGGTGTCCATGACGATGACGCGCGCGCCGAGCGCACGGTAGCCGGCGAGCAGCGCGCGATTGGTGGTGCGCGCGTAGTTCACCAGCACCGCATCGGGCGCGATGAGCGGCACGTCGTATCCCTGCTGGTACATGGGCACGAGGTAGGGCTCGACGCCGAGCTTGGCGAGCTCGTGTGCGACGAGCACCAGCCCGGCGAGATCGCGCTTCGGGTTGTCGACGACGAGCGCCGCTTTAGCGTGCGCGGAACGGGAGGTGCGCGCCACGTCAGTTGATATGGTGCAGGTGCAGGTCGCCGCTCTGGTGAAACTCGGCGGTGAGCGGCTCGACCAGGTTGACGCCGTCGATGCGCGCGCCGAGCGCGCCGTGGCGCTCGAACCACGTGCGGGCGTCCGGAAAAAGCTCGTCCAGGTACACGAGCTTCGATCCCATCGGCGGCACGGCGGGCAGGCGCTCGCGGCCCAGGACGGTGCCCGCGCGGTCGTAGAGCGCGAGCGTGCCCGTCGCGTCCGCGCCGCGCGCGCAGCACGGGTTGGTGAGCACCAGGCCCACGCGCGCAAGGAGATGGCGCGCCGCGTCGAAGACGAAGAAGTAGCGGCTCTCGCCGCCCGCGGTCGCACGCACCGGCATCCACTCGTGCATGGTGTCGAGACGGCCGCGAGCGTCCTTCCAGATCACGTAGAAGCCGGTGCCGATCTCGCTCCTGATCCTGAGGCGGCCGGCGTTGATCTGCGCGAGATCGAACGCCGGCACCGCCATCGCGGCGATCATCCCCGAGCCGCGCGCGTCGGCAGCCGCCGCGCTGTATTGCACGGCTTCGCCGGTGGCGACGCGCAGCGTTTCGCCGTGCACCTGCGAACCGTCCTCGGCAAACGCGAGCACGTGCAGGTCGACCGGCGTGTCCTGTCCTGGAAAGAGCTGCTCGTAGAAATTGTGGAAGCAGAGCACGGTCTGCCCGGGCGCGCCGAGGCGGTACTGCGTCGGCAGGCTGTAGCCGGGCTTGTCCCGCATGAGCGCGTCCAGCCTGAGCATCAGATGTACGCCACCACGTTGGTGTGCGCGGGGCGCGAATGGTCGAGCGCCATGCTCGAGCGGTCGCGCGCGCGCATGACGTGCAGCGAAGCGAGCGTCGCGCCCTTGGCGCGCGTGACGGTGTAGCCGCCGCCGCTGGCGCCGAGGAACGCTTCGGCGTCGGGAAAGAGGTCTGCGATCGCGCGCTCGAGCGCGCCGTGCGGCGCGATCGTCCCGAACGGCGCCTCGAGGTATTCGTCGTGACTGCGGTGCAGCCTTATGACGGGGGCGACCGCTCGGTCGTATTCCGGTTCCGACGAGTGATTCATGAGCAGCACGCTCGGCACCGTGCCGTTATCGAAGCGCACCTGGGGATTGAGGCCCGTGAACCCGAAGTGCGCGGCGCCGTGCACCGGGTTCAGGGTGCGCGCGAAGAGCCCCGTCCTGAACCCGCAGATCGAGCGCAGGCCGACGTAGCGCACGTTGAGGCTGCCGGGCGACGAGCTCCAGAGATCGGTCCGGCCGCGGTTCGCGATCACGATGAGCAGCGCGTCCTGCGAGGCGACGCCCGATTTCGCCATCAGCTCGCCGATGTTCGCGGAAAAGAAATCGCCCACCCGCAGGCTTTTGGCGAGAGGCCACTGCGCGAGGTGCTCGCCCTCGCGACTCACCAGCACCGCGCGAAACGTCAGCGGACGCCGCAGCAGCAGGTTGTAGTAGTCGATCGCCGCGGCGAGCGGCTTTTTTTTCTTCTTGAGCGCCCAGTACAGAGGCTGGGCATAGCTCCTCACGCTCGGCGCGAACGTCGGCTGCACCGCGAAATCGAGGAAGGTCTGCGCATCGGCGAAGACCGGGACCACCGCGCGAGGCTCGTGAGGAGCCCACAGCCCTTTTGGCAGCATCGCGAGCGCGCTACCCCTGCTTCGCCCGTGCGGACGACAGCCGCGCGAGCACCGCGGCGAAGGCCGCGGCGCCGAAGCCGACGCGCGCGAGAGCGACCGCGGCGATCGCGATGATCGCGGTCTTGCCCGCGATCGAGCTCCACAGCCCCGGCCACGGCACGGTGCAGCCCAGCCAGAAAGCGGCCAGCGCGATCCCCCACATCAGCACGAGCTGGCCCAGCCTGAGCGGACGCGGATAGTAGTGCACCGACAGCGCCACCTGCGTGGTCACGCGCACCCCCGCGGCGATGACCAGCGCGGCGACCGCGCCCTGTGCGCCCCACGCGGGCACGAGCAGCGAGAGCGCGACGATCGCGGTGACGATCGACACCATCGCCACCAGCGGCCACAGCGCGGTCTTCTTGGCGAGGTCCATGCCGCGGCCCATGGCCGCGGCGATCGCCTGGATGTAATAGAGCAGCACGAAAGCAGGAACGTAGGCATAGGCGCCGGCATAGCGCGGATCGCCGAGGATGTCGATGAGGTCTTTGGCGAGCAGGGCGACGCCGAGCGCGACGACGGCAAGGACGGTGAGGTAGTACACCGCGAAGCGCGACACGATGCTCGGCGCGTCGCTGCGCTCGGCCACCACGCGGTACAGGAACGGCATCCAGGACGTCTTCATCATCACGTTGAACATGCTGAAGGCGGTTCCGAACTGGTTGCCGAGATTGTACAGGCCGATGTCGCGCAGCCCAACGTGCTTGTCCAGGAAGTAGCGGTCGAGCAGGCTGCTCAGCCCGTCGAGTATTGCGAGCGGCACGGTCGGCAGCGCGTAACGCAGCGGCTCGCGCGCGTCGGAAAGGCGGAAGGAGAGCGTCGTCTCTTTCGCCATCAGCGCGACGGCGACGATCGCCCAGACCGCGGCGTTCGCAGCCACGCCCCACAGATAGCCGGCGACACCCTGGTCGTAGACGATGACGAGCGCGATCGTGATCGCCGCCTGCGACGCGAACGACGCGACGTTGAGGATCCCGTACAGCCCGGCGCGCTCGCGCATGCGTAAGGTCGCCAGCGGGAACTGCATGAAGTTCGCGAAGAACGCGGTCGCGACCGTCGCGGCGAGATACGGGAAGAACGGCACCTGGGTGTAGATGCGGCCGAAGAGGGCGTCGCCCGCGGCGAGCAACGTCCCGCAGACGACGGCGCTCCACGCGAGCGCGATGATCCACAGCGCGGCTACGCGACGCCGCCGTTCGTTTTCGGCCCAGTCGAAATAGAAGCGCTGCACCGCATCGTAGAGGCCGAGGCTGAGGACCGGGTTCAGGAACATCTGGATCGCCGCGGCGATCCCGATGATGCCGTAGTCCTCCGGCGAGAGCCGCGTCCAGTAGATCGGCAGCAGCAGTATCCAGCCTGCGCGGGTAATGACGAGGCTGACGCCGTACACCGCGGCGTTCGAGGAGAAGCGGCCGAAGAGCTGGGCGACGCTTAAGGAGCCGTACACGGGTTCAGTCGAGCCACAGCCCGAGATCGGCGCCGGTCAGCGCCTCGACCTCTCGGATGTCGGGTGCGAGCGCGTCGAGCAGGCGCCGGCGCAGCGCGCGGTCCAGCGGCACGCGCTCCTCCGGGGTCGACTCGCGCGCGTTCGCCGCGGCGACGGCGCCGAAGACGCGCTGCCTCACGCCGTCCGGCAGGAGGCTGCCCACCATGCCGCGCAAGCCGCGGTAGCCGGGGTGGTAGAGCAGGCGCGCGAGGCCGACGCTGCGCGCCGAGCCGCCGACGTTCTCGCGTGCGGGCTCGACTTCGAGCGCCGGCAGGCCGAGCCACGACAGGAGACGGTTGAACTCCCCCGACTGGTCCTTGATGAAGCGTTCGAAGACGATCACGTACAGCTGCTCGCGCGGAAAATGCGCGAGGATCTCGCGGACCTGCGGCGCGTAACGGCTGCGGTCCAGGCAGCCGTACTCGAGCCGGGCATCCACGCTCTTGGCGATCCGCTCGTCCTCGCGCGCGCACATGTCTTCGAAGCTCTCGTCGTAGCGCGCGTAGGTCTGGCGATAGAGATACTGCGAATACGCGCGATCGACCGGATTCCTCAGCATCACCACGACGCGCGCTTCCGGTGCGCATTCGGCGATGCGCCGCATGCAGCCGTGCGCGTACATGTAGATCGGGTCGGCTTCGAAGCACATCCGTGCATCGGGCTTGTCTTCGAAGAAGTTGTCCCAGTAGTGCGCGCAGCCGCGGCCGTAGAGCTTCGGATCGACGAAGAAATCGCTTTCCTTGACCCGCGTCACCGCGACCGACGGATGCTGGGCCATCAGCGCGTGCAGGCTGGTCGTGCCCGCTTTGGCCGACCCGGGGCAGACGATGAACGGTTTACGCGCGCTCATGTCCGATCGGTCAGCTTGCGCAGGACGGCGCGCAGCTCTTCGACGCACTCGACCGGCGAGCGGCCGGTCGTCGCCACGCGGATCTCCGGATCCTCGGGCGCTTCGTACGGGCTGTCGATGCCGGTGAAGTTGACCAGCGATCCCGCACGCGCCTTGGCGTACAGGCCTTTGGGATCGCGCCGTTCGCACTCCTCCAGCGGCGTGTCGACGAACACCTCGACGAACTCGCCTTCGGCGAAGAGCGCGCGCGCCGTCGCGCGCTCGGCGCGAAACGGCGAGATGAACGAGACGATGACGACGAGGCCTGCCTCGACCATCAGCTTGGCGACTTCGCCGATGCGGCGCAGGTTCTCCACGCGGTCGGCTTCGGTGAAGCCGAGGTCGCGGTTGAGGCCGTGGCGCACGTTGTCGCCGTCCAGCAGGAAGGTGTGCAGTCCTTCGCTATGGAGCTGCTTCTCCAGCAGGTTGGCGATGGTCGACTTCCCCGAGCCGGAAAGGCCCGTGAGCCATACGCAGCGCGCGGCCTGCTGCTTCATGTCGGCGCGCGCGCTTTTGTCGACGCTCGTCCGCAGCCAGTGGATGTTCGCCGCGCGGCGCAGCAGGAAATCGATCGTGCCCGCGCCGACCGTGCGGCCGGTTTCGCGATCGATCACGATGAACGAGCCGAGGCGCTCGTTTTCCTCGTACGGCGCGAAAGCGACGGGCTCGTCGATGCCGACGTTCACCACGCCGATCTCGTCGAGCTTGAGCTGCCTCGCGGCGAGATGCGCGCCGGTGTCCACGTCGACGTGGTACTTGATGAGCGTGACCGCGCCGTCCACTTCGCGCGCGTGCAGCTTGAAGCGATAGCGGCGGCCGGCAACGAGCGCGTGCGCGTCCATCCAGATGAGCTTCGCTTCGAACTGGTCGGTGGCCGCCGCGGGCTCGGCGGCCGCGCACAGCACATCGCCGCGTGCGACGTCGATACCGTCGGCCAGCGTCACCGCAATGGATTCGCCGAAGCTCGCGGACGGCACGTCGCCGGAGCCGCGCGCGATGGATGCGACGCGCGACTGCCGGCCGCTCGGCACGACGCGAATCGGGTCGCCGACGCGCACGGTGCCCTGCGCCACGCGTCCGCGATAGCTGCGGACATCCTGTTGCCCGCGGCTCACGTCCTCCACCGGCAAGCGGAAGGCGACGCGCGCCATCGCCGGCTCCTGCACGTCGATCGTGTCGAGGTGCTCGACGAGCGCAGGGCCGGAGTACCAGGGCATCTCGGCGGCGCGCGCGGTGACGTTCGCCCCGGTCAGCGACGAAACCGGTATCGCTTTCACGCTCGCGAAGCCCACGTCGCGTGCGAATGCGCCGTACTCGCTTTCGATCCGCTCGAACGGTTCGCGGTCCCCGCCGAGCGCGTCCATCCTGTCGACCGCGAGCACGACGTGCTTCACGCCGAGTAGCGACGCGATGCGGGTTTCGCGGCGCGTCTGCGCGAGCAGGCCTTCGCGGGCGTCGACCAGGATCACCGCCACCCGCGCGGTCGGAGCGGCGGTCGCCGTGTCGCGCACGTGCTGCTCGTGCCAAGGCGTATCGACGATGAGATAACGCCGCTTGGCGTTGGAGATCAGGCGCGCGATCAGCGCTGAGCTCCCGTCGCCCGCGCTGCCGCACGCAATGAAACGAAGCGAGGTCTCGGCGCTCATGTCCGGACGAAACGCTCCAGCAGCGCGAGGCCCGCGGGGCCGCTCTTCTCGGGATGGAACTGGAAACCGTAGACGTTGCCCCGGCGCACCGCCGCGCTGATCGTGCAGCCGTCGTAATCGGCGTCGGCGAGGCGGTCTTCGCGCAGCACAGGCATCGCGGTATACGAGTGCACGAAATAGAACTCGGCGCCGTGCGGGGTCTCGGCCATCAGCGTGTCGTTCCACGCGCCTTCCCACGCCGGCTGCACCGCGCGCCAGCCGACGTGCGGGATCTTGTGCGGTTTGCCGTCCGCGCCTTGCTTCGGTATCGCCCGCACCGCGCCTTTCAACAACCCCAGGCCTTCGTGCCGTCCGAACTCTTCGCTCTCCTCGAACAGCATCTGCATGCCGAGGCAGATGCCCAGCAGCGGCTGTCCGGTCTTCGCGTAAGCGCGCAGCGCTTCGACCAGCCCGCGCCTGCCGAGCTCGGCCATGCCGTCCCTGAACGCGCCCACACCGGGCAGCACCAGAAGCTCCGCGGCGCGCACGTCATCGGGATTCTCGGTGAGCGCGGGCTCCGCACCGACGTGTTCCAGCGCGCGGCAGACGCTGTGCAGGTTGCCCATGCCATAGTCGATGACGGTGACCGCCGACATCACGCCCTCACCGTGATGCCGGCTTCGCGCGCCCGCGCGCGAATGTCTTTCAGCGCGTGGCGCCTGTAGTGCAGCACGTCGGCCATCGCGACCGCATCCGCGCCGCCGCGCAGCACCACGTCGACGAGATCGTCGGGCCTGCCCATGCCCCCGCTCGCGATCACCGGCACCGACACGCGCGGCGAGACCGCCTGGACGAGCTCGACGTCGAAGCCCTTGCGCGTGCCTTCGCGGTCGACCGAGGTGAGCAGGATCTCGCCCGCGCCCAGGTCCTGGCCGCGCTGCGCCCACTCGACCACGTCGAGCCCGGTCTTCTCGCGGCCGTTGTCGGTGTACGCCTCCCACGCGCCGTCGCGCACGCGCTTGGCTTCGATCGACAGCACCACGCACTGCGCGCCGAAGCGCTGCGCGAGCTCGGTGACGAGCTCGGGCCGCGCGACCGCGGCGGTGTTCACCGCGACCTTGTCGGCGCCCGCGCGCAAGAGCGTCTTGGCGTCGTCGACCGAGCGTACGCCGCCGCCGACGGTGAGCGGCACGAAGATGTGCCGCGCGGCCGACCGCACGATGTCGGTGAGATTGTTGCGGCCGTAGAGGCTCGCGACGGTGTCCATGTAGATGAGCTCGTCGGCGCCTTCCTCGTAATAGCGCCGAGCGTACTCCTCGGGCGAGCCGACGACGCGCAAGCCTTCGAGGTGCACGCCTTTGATGAGGTTGGGGCCCTTGATGTCGAGCCGCGCGATCAACCGTGCCGACGGCATGGATGCGTCAGGCGGCGGTCTCGTGCCACACCGCGTGCCGCAGGCGCCACGTGCCGTCGTCGTCGCGGCGCCACAGGTGCGGCGAGCGGAAGCGGTCGGCGAGCGCGTCGAAGTACGCGCGGTTCATGATCGGCTGCTCGAACATCTTCGAGGCCTGCGGGAACTCGGTCTCGGGCAGCGAGAGATAGCGGAAGATCTCCTCGGCGAAGCGCTCCGGCCATTCGCCGTCGAAGCGACGCACCAGCGCGACGCCTTCGTCGCGGGTGATGTCGCGCGAGCGGATCTCCTGCGCGGCGTCGTACGTGGCGCGGCCGATGCCGAACTTGATGTGCGTGGTGTAGTAGTGGAAGTCGTCGATGCGGTCGTCGATGCTGTTGTACTTGCTGTAGGTGCCCGGCGTGCGCTCGGGCGACGCCTGGAAGCCGCCGTGCTCCACCGAGTAGTAGTAGCAGCTCTGAGGGTGCCACTTGAGGTAATAGCCGAGGTAGTGCACCTCGACCTTTTTCTTCTCCAGCTCCGCGGGATCGGCGGGCATGTAGGCGATGAGGTCGTTCTCGTCCACGCCGTAATGCGCGGTCAGGTCGGCGACCGAAGTGCCGCCGAAGAAGACCTTGGACTTGTCCGCGGCGGAGAAGTACGAGAAGTCGCGTTTCGCGCTCGTCGTATCGGCGATCGGGTTGCCGTATTCCGCTTCGTTCTCGCCGAAGAACACCAGCGGGATGTTGAAGGTGAGCGCGAGCTTGGGTGCCAAGTTCTTCTGCCCGAGGATGAACGGCTGGAAGGGGTGCAGCAGGTTCTCGACCGCGAGGCGCGTCAGCAGCCGATGCACGCGCCCGTTCGGCGTGAAGAGGATGTTGTCGAAGCCCGCGTTGATCCACGCCTGGTGGTTCTTCCAGCCCCACTCGGTGTAGACGTGCGGCGCCCACGTCACCGTGAGCGGGTGCATGCCGTACTGGTACTTGAGCACGTGCGCCGCGTAGAAGCTGTCCTTGCCGCCCGAACCCGGCACGACGCAGTCGTACTGGCCGTCGTGGCGGCGATAGCGGTCGCACAGCGCGCAGAGCCGCTTCTCGCGCTCGGTCCAGTCGATCTGCTCGTGCTTCTGCTCGGCGAGCCGGCACGCATCGCACACGCCGTTCTCGTCGAAGTTGATCGTCGACTTCTTGCTCTCGGCGGTATGGGCGAACTCGACCGCCGAATTGGGACGCTGGTTCGAGATGACGCACTTCTTACAGAAGCGCACGTCGCGCGGCAGGCCGTACTTGGTCGGCAGCTCGGCGTCGTTGGAACGCGTGTACGGCTCGTACTCGATGGGACCGGGACGCGGATGGATGAGGCTCACGCGTGTTCGACTCCGTGGCGGGGGGACGGCGGGGGAAGAAAGTTCACTGCAAACAATGGATTATACCAAGCCGGGGTCTGACCCCGGCCTTTTTGGGGTCAAACCCCGGTTTTTCGCGCCGCGCGCTGATGCCGCGCTTCGGCTTCGAACAGCCTGCGGATCGCATCCACGATGCGCTGCTGCTGCGCGGGCGTGAGGTTCGATCCCGACGGCAGGCAGACGCCGGTCGAAAAGGCCTCGTCCGCAAAGCTCCGGCCGTCCTCGTGCGGGTAGTATCCGCACCCCGCGAACAGCGGCTGCAGGTGCAGCGGCTTCCACACGTGCCGCGCTTCGATCCCTTCCGCGGCGAGCTTGCCGATGAACGACGACGGGGTCAGCGCGGTCGCGCGCGGGTCGAGCGTGCACACCGACAGCCAGCGCGTGCTCGTGCCGAACTCGGGCTCGGGCATCCAGCCGAGCGCGTCCACGTCGCGCAAACCCTGGACGTAACCTTCGAACACCGCGCGCCGCTTCCGGATCCGGTCGTCGAGCACCTTGAGCTGGCCGCGGCCGATGCCCGCCAGGACGTTGCTCATGCGGTAGTTGTAGCCGACCGCGCTGTGCTGGTACCACGCGGCGGGGTCGCGCGCCTGGGTCGACAGGAACTTGGCGCGCTCGATCGCCTCGCCGTCGCTCGACACCAGCATGCCGCCGCCGGAGGTGGTGATGATCTTGTTGCCGTTGAACGAGTAGATGCCGAAGCGCCCGAAGGTGCCGCTGTGGCGTCCCTTGTACGTCGCGCCCAGCGATTCGGCCGCGTCCTCGACCAGCGCGACGCCGTAGCGGTCGCACAGCTTCGCGATCGGGTCGATGTCCGCGTTCTGGCCGTAGAGATTGGTGACGACGACCGCCTTGGGCAATCGCCCGTCGCGCTCGGCGTCGGCGAGCGCCCGTTCCAGTGCGGGCGGCGACATGTTCCAGCTTCCCGGCTCCGAATCGATGAAGACCGGCGCTGCGCCCTGGTAGAGGATCGGGTTCGCGCTCGCGACGAACGTCAGCGACGAGCAGAAGACGACGTCGTCACGGCCCACGCCGAGCATCACCAGCGCGAGATGGATCGCGGCGGTGCCCGACGAGAGCGCCGCCGCGTGCCCGACACCGACGTATTCCGCGAGCTCGCGCTCGAACGCGTCGACGTTGGGTCCCAGTGGCGCGACCCAGTTGGTGCGGAAGGCCTCCTCGACGTACTCCATCTCGAGCTCGCCGAGGTGCGGCGTCGAGAGCAGGATCTTGGCGTCGAGCTCGCGGCGGAAGAGCACGCGCACCGGCCGCCCGGCGGCGTCGACGACCGGAAGCTCGTCGACCTCGCCCTGGTTCATCGCCTCGAGCGCCTGCACGTCGTCGGCATCGTCCGGCACGACGATCGGTTGCCGCTGCGGCAGCAGCGCAAGCGTCGCCTGCAGGTCGTGGCCGGCGAGGATGAGGCGGCGCAGATCGCCGTCGGTGACGGTGCGCAGGAGCCTGCCCCCGTCGTCGACGAGGAGCAGCAGCCCCAGCGCGCTGCGCTGGAGCTGCTCGAAGGCGTCGCGCACCGAGGCCGAGCCTTTTATCAGGAGATCGTTAACGTCGCTCATTCAGGTCTTTCGCGGGTATGCCCGCGAGCTTCGCACCGTCGGCCACGTCGCGCGTGACCACGGCGCCCGCGCCGATCACCGCAGCGTCGCCGATGCGCACGCCGGGCAGCACCACCGCGCCGCTCCCGAGCAGACAGCCCGCACCGATCGTGACCTCGCCGCCGAGCACCACGCCCGGCGCGATGTGGCACCAGTCGCCGACCACACAGTCGTGATCCACGATCGCGAGATGATTGACGATCGCGCCCGCGCCGACGCGCGCGTCCGGCGCGATCACCGCGCCCGCCGCGACGAACGCGCCGCGGTCGATCCTCGCACCGGCTGCGACGATCCCGCGCGGGTGCACGATCGTCACGAGCCCGCACCCCGCGCGCTCGAGCTCCAGCGCGATGCGCGCACGCGTCGGATTATCGCCGATGGAGACGTGGCACGACGCCCCGCGTGCGTCGAAGCCCGCGATCGGCGTGCGCACCGCAAGGCCGAGAAAGTCCGCGCCTTCCTTAGCAACGTCGTCGTCGCGAACCTCCACGGCCGCGTCCGGATGTACCAATCGGAACGCGTCGAGCGCGACTTTGCCCTGTCCGCCCGCGCCCATCAGGAAGAGGCGCTCAATACGCATTGGTCTTCGCGAGCAGTGAGACGTCGAGCGGCAGCGTCGCCAGCAGCTTCACGATGCGCTCGGACGCGTGGCCGTCGCCGTAGACGTTGACGTAATCGCGGCGTCCGCGCTTCAGCGCTTCGGCGAGACCGCCGGCGATCGCGACGCGTTCGGCGGGCACGTCGATGACGTTGCCCGATCGCTCGCGCCCGCTTTGCCGCGAGCCGACGTTCACCACCGGCAGTCCGAGGCTCGCCGCTTCGATGATGCCGGAGCTCGAGTTGCCGACCATGACGTCGGCGGCGGCCATCCACGACGCATACGCCTCGCGCACGAGGTGCATCTCGAGGCGCACGTCGTCGCGCCCTCGATAGCTGTCCAGCACCGCCCGCACCGCGGGCGAGCCCGCGTCGCTGTTCGGCATCAGCGCGAGGCACTGCAGCCCGCGGCCGAGCGCCGCTTCGACGACGTCGCGCACCTGCGCACCGGCGTCGTCCGCCTCCTGCACCACCGGATGGAACACCACGAGCGCGATCGGCTTCGCGGGATCGAAGCCGTTTTTCGCGCAAAGCTCGGCACGGCCGGACGTCGCGCTCTCGGCGATGCCGTCGAGCCCCGGCGCGCCGGTGACGAAGACGTTCGCCGCGCGCTCGCCCATCTTCACCAGGCGCTCGCGCGCGCCCGCGGTCGCGACGAAGTGGTAGTGCGCGAGCTTGGAGATCGCGTGGCGGACCGGCTCGTCGATCGTGCCCGAGCGCTCGCCGCCGTGCACGTGGATCACCGGTTTCATGAGGTGCATCGCCGCGACCGCGCCAGCGAGCATCTCGCCGCGGTCGCCGAGGACGAGCACCGCGTCGGGATCTTCCGCGGCGACGGCGTCGGTAAAGCCGACGATCTCGTGACCGATCGCGCGCGCCATCTCGGCGCCGGTGCCTTCCTCGAGGCGCGCCGGAACGCGCGCAGCGATGCGCAAGCCGCTCGCTTCGATGTCTTCGACGGTGCAGCCGTAGGTGCGCGACAGGTGCATGCCGGTGGCCAAGACCGACACGTCGATCTCGCCGCTCGCCTGCGCGAGGGCGAGCGTGCGCCGCATCAGCCCGAAATCGGCGCGCGTTCCGCTGACGTAGGCGACGCGCCTCACGGCAGCACGTCGCTCCATGCGAGCAGCGTCCCCGCTTCGAGCGCGCGCGCGGCGCTGCGCCCGACGACGCTGCGCATCTCGCGCGGCGGTATACCGGTGCCGGGCCTGAGCAGCGTGAGATGGTCGCGCGCGATCGTCTCGCCCTTGGCGAGCGGCCTGGCGAGCGCGACGCTGCGCCTGACCAGATCGCGCACCGGAAGCTCGGACGCGGTCGGCGCCTTGTCGGGCGAGCCCATCGCGGCGCCGACCGTGCGTATCCCTTCGACCATCGCGGCGAACTCGTCCGGTGCCAGCGAAGCGCGATGGTCCGGACCCGGCAGCGACTTGTCGAGCGTGAGATGCTTCTCGACCACCGCCGCGCCGAGCGCCGCGGCGGCGATCGCGACCGCGACCCCTTCGGTGTGATCGGAATAGCCGACCGGCACGTCGAGCGTGCGCATCATGGTGGTCATCGCGGCAAGGTTCACGTCCCACGGCTTGGCCGGGTAGTTCGACGTGCAGTGGAGCAGCGTCAGGGCATCGGTCTTAGCGGCGAGCGCGCCGTCGCCCCACACCGCGCGCACCGCGGCGATCGCTTCGCGCGCTTCGTCCAGCGTCGCCATGCCGGTCGAGACGATGAGCGGAACCTCGAGCGCCGCGAGCGCTTCGAGGAAAGGCAGGCTCGTCAGATCCCCCGACCCGACCTTGATGCGTGCGACGCCGAGCCTCGCCAGCATGTGCGCCGACTCGACGTCGAACGGCGTCGACATGAACTCGATGCCGCGCTCCCCGCAGCGCCGGATGAGATCGGGATACGCATCGTCCGGAAGCTCCAGCGCGCGCAGCATCTCGAGCTGATCGGCCGCGCCGCAATTCTCGGCCTGGTATTCCGCCGTCGGGGTGCCGCGTGCGACGAGGCGCTCGGGCTTGAACGTCTGGAACTTGACCGCGTCCGCCCCGGCCTGCGCCGCCGCATCGACGAGCTGCAGCGCGAGCTCGGCCGAGCCGTTGTGGTTCACGCCCGCTTCGGCGATGACGAAGCAGCGGCTCACCATACCGAGAGACCGCCGTCGACGACGATGTTCTGGCCGGTCACGTAGGACGCGGCGCGCGAGGCGAGAAAGACGACCGCGCCGCTGATCTCGTCGCCTTCCGCCATGCGCCCGAAAGGGACTCGCGCGCTGTAGCGAGCGACGAAGGTTTCGTTCTGGCCGCTGAAGACGCCGCCGGGCGAGACCGCGTTCACGCGCACTTTCGCGTGGCCCCAGTACGCCGAGAGGTATTGCGTGAGGCCCCACAGCGCCGCCTTGCTCACGCTGTAGACGGCGGGCGTGTTGATCGGGCGGCCTTCGTACATCGAGCCTTCGTAGATGCGCTGGTCGGGCGCGACCACGCCGTAGATCGACAGGATGTTGACGATGCTGCCGCCGCCGCGCTTCGCCATCCCGCCGCCGAACTCCTGCGCGGCATACATGGCGCCGGTGACGTTGGTGCGCATGACTTCGTCCCAGTCGCCGGCCTTGAACTCCTCGAAAGGATCGAAGAAGCCGTCGGTCTTGGTGGCGGCGGCGTTGATCAGCACTGTGGCGGCGCCGAGCGCGCCTTCGATCTCGCGCCGCGCATCGCGCAGCGCGTCGCGGCTGCCCACGTCGGTGGCGAGCCCCAGCGCTTTCACGCCGTGCGCGCGCGCGACATCGTTCGCGACTGCCTGCGCCTTGGCCGCCTCGCGGTCGAGCACCGCGACGCTCGCGCCGCGGCGCGCGAGCGCATCGGCGAAGCGCGATCCGAGGATGCCTCCGCCGCCGGTCAGCACGGCCACTTCACCGGTGAGATCGAATTCGTCTTTCATCGCCTGTTTTGCATCAGAAGCTCGACCAGCCTGAAATCGATCTCCGAATCGATATCGATCGAGCGCTCGCGCGGCATCACGTGCAGCCTGGTGCGGCCGTTCCAGAGGCCGCGGCACAGCGTGTGCCGGTGCCACACGTAGATCGACGCGTTCATCGAGTACACCTTGGGCGCCGCCTGCCGCCCGGCGATCTCGCTCGCCGGCGGTTTGACGAGCCCGACGCTGCCGTCCGGACGCCGCTCGACCATGTTGAAGTACGGATTCTTGTCCGATTCGTACGCGGTGATCACGACGTCGGTCGCGTCGTCCAGCAGCTCGATGCACGCATCGATGTCGGCGAGATCGCGCAGCGGCGACGTCGGATCGAGGTCGACGATGCGGTCGACGCGCTCGCCGGCTCTCTCCACCTCGCCCACGAGGTGCTCGATCACCGGGATCTTGGGCGCGGTGGCGGTCGCCAACGCCGCAGGCCGCAGGAAAGGCACGGCCGCACCGGCGGTTCTCGCCACCTCGGCGATCGCTTCCGAATCGGTCGAGACGTACACCGCGTCGAGGCGCCGGCTCTCGAGCGCCTGCTCGATGGTGTGGACGATGAGGGGCTTGCCGCACAGCGCGCGGATGTTCTTGCCCGGCACGCCCTGCGAGCCGCCGCGCGCGCAGATCGTCGCGATCGTCCTCATCTCTGCGCCGAGGCTTTCGCGCGCAGCGCGAGCTCGGCCGATTTCAGGCCGTCTTCGAGCGGCTGCGACGTCGGGGCGCCCGCGCCCACGCACTGCAGGAACTCGCGCATCGCCGAGACGTAGGTCTCGGCCATGTCGTAAGCGCCGGGACCGCAATCGTGCGCGCTGCGGCCGCCGGGACCGGCGTGCGTGAGAAGCTTCGCATGCAAATCCCACGTGAGCGTGCCTTTCTCGCCGACGAGCTCGTAACGCCGCACCGGTGCGCGCGCGACGTAGTCGAGACCGACCATCACCAGAGGGCCGTGCGTGCGCGCGCGCAGGAGCACGCACGCCGAATCCTCGGCCTGCACTTCGAGCGAGGAGAGCTTGCCGGTCATCGCCGCGACCTCGTCGAACTCGCCGAACAGCCAGCGCGACTGGTCGAGTTCGTGCACGAGATCGAGCACGACGCCGCCGCCGGTCGCCGACGCCCCGTAGCCGGTGCGGTAATCGCGCTCCGGCCGCCAGTCGGGCAGCCAGGCGCCCGCCTGCAGCACCGCGCGCACCACGGTGCCGATCGCGCCTTCGCGCAGGAGAGCGCGCAAGCGCTGCAACGACGCCAGGTAGCGCATGTTGCAGCCGGCGAGCGTCACCGGCGCGCGGCCGAGCTTCGCGATCTCGGCGCGCACCCGCTCGAGCTGGCCGAAATCGGTCACCGCGGGCTTTTCGACGTAACACGGCACACCCGCCTGCAGGAGCGCGACGATGTGCTCCGCATGGCGGTGCGATTCGCTGGCGACCACCGCGAAATCGGGTTTGGCGGCCAGCGCTCGCGCGAGGTCGCGCTCGACGCGCATGCGGTTGGTGCGCAGGTCCCCGCGGCGCGTCACGATCGTGAGATCGAGGCCCGGTGCGATCGCGAGCAGGTTGTCCGCGTGCCGCGCGCCGATCGATCCGTAGCCGATCACGATGCCCGACGTTACGGTCACCAGGCGCTCCTTCCGCCGTCCATCACGATGTTCTGTCCTGTCATGTAGCTCGACGCATCGGAGCACAGGAACTGCACCGCGGCGCGGTATTCGTCGGCGCGCGCCATGCGCCCGAGCGGTATCAGGTTGGACAGCTTCGCGACGAATTCGTCGGGCTGATCGTTGTACACGCCGCCCGGCGAGAGCGCGTTGGCGCGCACGCCCTGCTCGTGCCAGTACGTGGCGAGGTAGCGCGTGAGCCCGAGCAACCCGCTCTTGATCACCGAGTACGTGACCGGCTTCACCGGCTGCCGCTCTTCGGGCAAGCCCGGCTTGCGGTAAATGCGCTGGTCGGGCGCGAACACCGCGAGGTCGGACGCGATGTTGAGGATGACGCCGCCGCCGTTCCCCGCCATGCACGCGCCGAACACCTGGCTGCAGATGAACGCGCCGGTGAGACCGACGTCGACCTGGAAACGCCATTGCTCGAGCGCGAAGTTCTCCAGCCGCGAGGCTTCGATCAAGCCTTCGCCGCCGACCTTGGGATCGATCGCGGCGTTGTTGACGAGCACGTGTACCGTGCCGATGCGCGCCAATGCGGTGCGCGCCGACTCGACGCTCGTCACGTCGAGCGCGACGCCGAGCGCGCATTCGCGCGCCATTTCCTCGTTGATGCGCGACGCCTCGCGCGTCGCCGCGGCTTCGTTCAGGTCGGCGATCGCGACGCGTGCGCCGATCTCGGCGAGCGCGCGCGCATGTTGCACGCCGAGCAGGCCCGCGCCGCCGGTGACGATCGCGGTCTTGCCCGTGAGGTCGAATGCTTTCGGCACGCTCACGAGCGCACCTGTCCGCCGTCGACGACGAAGACCGCTCCGGTGGTGAACGCCGAACGCTTCGATACGAGGAACGCGGTCATGTCCGCGATCTCCTCGGGCGTGCCGAGCCGCCGCAGCGCGACCTCGCGCTCGAGCATGCCCTGCACCGCCGCGCCGTCGTCGGTGAGCTTCTTTTCCCACACCGAGCCGGGGAAGACGATGTTGCCCGGGGCGACCGCGTTGATGCGCACGTTCGATCTTCCCAGCTCGCGCGCGGCGCCGCGCACGTAACTCATCAGCGCCGACTTCGCCGCCGAGTACGCGAGCGGGCAGCCGAGCGCTTCGAGGCCGCAGATCGACGAGATGCAGACGATCGCGCCGCCGTTCGCGCCGAGCAGCGGCTTCGCGGCGGCGATCGCGTTCGTCGCGGAAAAGAGATTGATCGACAGCATGCGCTGCCACTCGGCGGGGTCTTCCTGGCCCGGCGGCACCGAGGCGCCGCTGCCGACGTTGCACACCAGCACGTCGAGGCGGCCGAGCGAGCGCTCGACCTCCTTGACGAGCTTCGCGCACGCTTTAGCGTCGCTCACGTCGGCGGCGACGGCCGCGGCCGCGCCGATCTCGCGCTGCGCTTCGTGCAGTCCGTCTTCGCTGCGGCCGTTCACGACCACCTGCGCGCCTTCGCGCACGAGACGCTGCGCGATCGCTCGCCCGATGCCGCGCGTCGAGCCGGTGACGAGCGCAACGCGCCCTTCAAGTCCGAGATCCACTCGCCTCCCACCAGGTTTCGGTCATGTCGCGATAGCGCGCGAGCGCTTCGGCGTGTTTGCCGTCGGCCGCGCGCGCCGTCTGGAGCACGAAATCTCCGCGGTAGCCCGCGCGGCGCAGTCCCGCAAACACGCGCTCGAACCGCGCAGAGCCCGTGCCGAGCGGCACCGTCGTCCCGCCGCGAACGCGGTCTTTCACGTGGACGTGCGTGACGCGCTCGCCGTACGCCCCGATCTCCTCGTCCGGATCGAAGCCGAGCGAAGCGCTGTTGCCGATGTCGTAATTGATACCGAAGACGTCGGCGGGAAAGGTCGAGATGAATTGCGCGAGGCGCTCGGGTCCGAAATCGGATTCGAACGCGATGCGCACGTTCTTGCCGCGCAGCCGCGGCTCGACGTGGGCGAGTCCCTCGCGCAGCGCCGCTTCGTGCGCGGCGGTCTCGAGGCTGCCGTTGTCCACGAGCGGAAAAACGATGAGCTTCGCGCCGACCGCGGCGGTCGCATCGATCACCGCGGTGAAGTCGTCCATGAGCGCCGCGCGCACAGGCCCATCGGCCTTGTAGAACGGCGCCTGCATGAAGCAGTCGCCGGTCACCGATTCCACGCGGAGTCCCGTCCTGCGTGTAAGCTCCGCGATGCGCGCGCGGCCTGCGCTCGTCAGCAGAGGGTTCTCACGCAGCCGCTCCTGGTCGAGCGTCCACTCCATCAGCGGGATGCCGATCGCCTGCGCCGCGTCGAACTCTCCTTCCCAGTGCCGCCACGGAAACGCCTGGATCCTGCCGTCGACCATCGGCGAGAGGCGGCCCTGCATGAAGCCGATGCGCGCCATCTACAGTCCCTTGGCGGTCCAGCCGCCGTCGACGAACAGATCGATCCCGGTTACATAGCTCGCGGCGGGCGAAGCGAGATACACCGCCGCCCCGCCGACCTCGTGCGGCTCGCCGTAGCGCGGGATCATCATGCGCGCGCAGCGCTCGGCGTTCTTCTCGGGATCGGCATAGCTCGCTTCGGTCATCGCCGTGCGGATATAGCCCGGCGCGATGTTGTTGACGCGGATATCGCTCGCCGCGAGATCGAGCGCCAGCGCCTTGGTCAGCATGCGCAAACCGCCTTTCGCCGCGACGTAGCCCGGATTGTCGGGGAACCCCAGCACCGAGTTGATGCTGGTCACGTTGATGATGCAGCCGCCGCCGGCACGCTTCAGGTGCGGGATCGCGGCCGCGCAGCAGCGGTAGACCGCACGCAGGTTGCCGTCGAGCGTGAGGTCGAACGCCGCGAAAGCGGCAATCGGGTCATCCGTCTGCGCCGCGGGCAGCGTGATGCCCGCCGCGTTCACGAGGATGTCGAGCCTGCCGTGCTCCTTCGCAAACGCGTCGCAGGCTCGGGCGAACGCATCGTCGTGGCGCACGTCGCACTGCGCGTAGGACACCCCTTCGATCGCGTGTGCGGGCGCGTTACGCCCCACGGCGAGGACGCGCGCGCCCGCGCCGTCCAGCGCCTCGGCGATCGCCGCGCCGATGCCGCGCGTGCCGCCGGTGACGATCGCCGCCTTGCCGGCGAGCGAGAAGAGGCGCTCGAGGTAGTCGCTCACATCCGGTCCAGCCCGTAGCCGCGCATGATCGCTTCGCACAGCGCGACGTCGCCGGCGTTGTCGATCTGGAACATCTTATGCCTGTCCATGACGTGCATGCCGATCTTCCCGCCGAGCCGGTTGTTCTCCCCGCGCAGGACGCGCGGCGGAAACACGTAGAACGACCCGTTCTCCAGGTAGCGCTTCTCGATCGCCTGCCGCCGCTTGCGGGTGCGGTAGTCGTAGTTGACCGATTCCGGTCCGGCGTCGCCTGCACGCCACATGAAGAAGTCTTCGACCTCGACGACCGTCAGCAGCGAATCGAGCTTGTCGTGCTTCACTTTGCGCAGCGCATCGGCGATGTCGCTCGGCTCCCGGATCGGGGAGGTCGCCTGCATGCCGACGATCCAGTCGACTTGCACGCCCTGGCCTTCGATCGCGTCGAGCGCGTGCAGCCACGCCGATTCCGATGTCGCGGTGTCCCCGGAGATGTCCGGCGGGCGCCTGATCGGCCGCGCGCCGTATTTCTCGGCGACGGCGAGGATCTCGTCGCCGTCGGAGCTCACCCAGACGCTGTCGACACCTTCCGCTTCGATCGCCTGGCGGATCGACCACGCGATCAGCGGATGGCCGCAGACCGGCGCGAGGTTCTTGGCGGGGATGCCTTTGGAGCCCGCGCGTGCCGGTATGATCGCCGCGGTTACGCCCACCGCTCTACGGGTTGCTCGACTGCCACGGCACGTGGCTGCGCAGCTTGACCGCGATCGGCACTTCCTTCTGCTGCATGTCGATGCCGCCGTCGCCCAGGGCTTTTTCGGTGGTGCGCACCGCGCGCACCAGCCGCCGGAAACCGTCGGGCTCGACCGAGGCCGCCTGGTCCGAGCCGTACATCGCGCGGTCCAGCGTGATGTGGCGCTCGAGCGAGGTCACGCCGAGCGCGGCCGCCGCGATCGACACCGTCAGGCCGACCTCGTGCCCGCTGTAGCCGACGTTCACCTTGTAGCGGTCGCGCAGCGTATTGATGCGCGAGAGGTTCGCGTCGCTGTCGTTCATCGGGTAGGTCGACACGCAGTGCATGAGCTCGAACGGGCAGCCCGCCTGCTTGAAGATCTCGACCGCGCGGTCGATCTCCTTGGCGGTGCTCATGCCGGTCGAGATGAAGGTGTGGCGCTTCTCCGACGCGACTTCTTTCAGCAGGTCTTCGTACACGATCATCGCCGAGGCGACCTTGTTGTACGGCAGGTCGAACTTGCGCAGGAACTTCTGGCTGTCGATGTCCCACGCGGAAGCGAACCACGCGATCTTCTTCTCTTTGCAGTAGCGGTCGATCTCGGCGTAGTCGTCGGCGTCGAACTCCAGCCCTTCCTTCTGCTCGCGCTGGGTCTTGCCCCACGGGCTCTCGCGCGGCGAATCGAGCATTTCTTTCGTATAGACCTTGTCGATCGTGCGCTTCTGGAACTTGACCGCGTTCGCGCCGGCGTCGGCGGCGACGTCGATCAGTTGCTTGGCGATCCCGAGGTCCCCGTTGTGGTTGATGCCGATCTCGGCGATGATGAATATCAAGTGCTGCCTCCCTCAGGCTTTCGCGGCGTCGAGCAGGTCGTCGACGAGGCCGCATACGATGTGTCCGAGCGTGATGTGAATTTCCTGGATGCGCGCGGTGTGCTTCGAAGGCACGACGATCGAGCGGCACATCGCCGCGATCCTGCCGCCGCCCTTGCCGAGCAGCGCCCACGTCGTCACGCCCATTCCTTCCGCCGCGCGTATCGCCTCGACGAGGTTGCCCGAGTTGCCGCTCGTCGAGATCGGGATAAAGACGTCGCCGCGCTTCGCCACCGCCTGCAGCTCGCGCACGAAGATGTCGTCGAAGCGGTAGTCGTTGCCGATCGCGGTCACGGTCGAGCTGTTCGTCCCCAGCGCGACGCCGGCGAGCGGCGAGCGCTCGCGCATGAAGCGGCCGACGAACTCCGCGGCGAGGTGCTGCGCATCGGCGAAGCTGCCGCCGTTGCCGGCGAAGATCACCTTGCCGCCGCCCCGGATCGCACGCGCGATGGCGTGCGCAAGCTCGCACAGCGAGGACAGCAGGGCGTCGTCGCGCATCAGCGTCTCGCGTAAGCGAATCGCGTCGGCGAATTCGGCGCGCACGTGCTCGACGAGGTTCGCGTCGATCCTGGCCGCGGCGGCAGGCGCCGGCTGGACACCGTCGGCGAGCAGCTTGTCGGCGAGCTCGCGGATCACGCCCGCACCGCCTTTGGCGCCGACGACGAGCTTCGCGATCGACCGGATGGAAGCGTGGCCGTCCGCCGGACTCACGGGATAACCGGTGAGGCACATCGCCGCCAGATCGTTCACGTCGTTGCCGACGTAGAGCACGCGCTTAACGTCGTAACCGTGGGTCGTGCAGAACTGCGCCAGCGCCTGCGCCTTGTCCTCGCACGCCTGGATGACGTCGAGGCCGAGCTTCTTCGCGCGCGCGGCGACCACCTCGTTGACTTCGGTGCTGATGATGAGCTGGGGAACGCCGACCTGTCTCAACATCCCGACGGCGAGGCCGTCCGAACGGTTGCACGACACCGCTTCCTCACCGCCCTGCGAGACGTACACGCGGTTGTCCGTCATGACGCCGTCGAAGTCGTAGACGATGAGGTCGAGGTCCCTCACGCTGATTTGCGTCGTGGACATGGGGGATACGGACAAAGCGGCGTAGGTTACCTTGTTTGACCGGGGCTTTCCACCGGGAGCGCCCTGCAAAAGCCGCTCCGGTAGCGACCGGCGCGGCGCGCCGCCGCGCGGCCGATGTATTATGCTCGCCCTCGGCTGCGCCTACACCGACCATGTCTGAAACCCTGACAGCGCTCGCGGGCGCACCCTCGCTCGCGTTCGTCGTCTCCCTTGCCGTCGCCTTCTTCCTCTCCCGCGGGAAAGCCGCGAGGCTCGCGCTCGACCGTCCCAACGAGCGCTCGCTGCACGTCACACCCGTACCGAGAACGGGCGGCATCGCGGTGCTCACCGCCGCAGGGGTCGCATCCATGGTGTTCGGCCCTGCCGCGCCGGCGGCGCTGATCGGCGCGCTCGCGGTGGTCGCCGCGGTCTCGCTCATCGACGACATCCGCCACATCCCCGCGGGCCTGCGCCTCGCGGTCCATATCGGCGCGGCGGGCTTCTTCGTGCACTCGGTCGCAACGCCGGACATCCCGCTTGCGGCGCAGGCGGTGCTCGCGGTCGCGATCGCATGGCTGTGCAACCTGTATAACTTCATGGACGGCTCCGACGGGCTCGCCGGCGGCATGGCGCTCATCGGCTTCGGCATCTATGGCGCGGCCGCAGCTGCGGCGGGAGATCTCACTTTCGCGCGCACCAATCTCATCGTCGCAGCCGCGGCCGCGGGCTTCCTGGCGCTCAACTTCTATCCCGCGCGTATCTTCCTCGGCGACGTGGGCTCGGTGCCGCTCGGCTTCCTCGCCGGCACGCTCGGCGTGCTCGGATGGAGCAAAGGGATCTGGCCGCTGTGGTTTCCGGCGGTCGTCTTCTCGGCGTTCATCGTGGACGCGAGCGTCACCCTCGCGCGGCGCGTGAGCAGGCGCGAGCGCTTCTGGATTCCCCACCGCGATCACTACTACCAGCGGCTGGTGCAGATCGGCTGGGGCCACGCGCGCACCGCGTGGGCCGAGTACGCGCTCATGGCGACGACGGGCGCGCTCGCACTGCTCGCGCTGGCGCTGCCGAAGTGGGCATGCGCCGCCCTGCTGCTGGCGCTCGCGTGCGGCTACGCGCTGCTCGCGCTCGCCGTCGAGCACGCCTGGCGCGGCCGCCTGATGTCGCGCGAGCCATGAAGCGCAACTGGCGAATCGCTCTGGCGCTGCTGCACGACGTGCTCGCGTGTGTCGCGGCGTGGTACCTCGCATACTGGCTGCGCTTCAACCTCGACATTCCCGAGGAGCACCTGCAGCGCGCCGCGAGCCGGGTGCCGTGGATCGTGCCGCTGAACGCGGCGATCTTCCTCGCGTTCGGGCTGTACCGGGGCATCTGGCGCTTCGCGAGCCTGCACGACCTGAAGCGCATCGTCACCGCGGTGGGCGTCGTCGCGATCGTCACGGCGGCGGGATTCCTGATGGCGCGCGAGAGCGTGCCGCGCTCGGTGCTGATCATGTATCCCCTCTTCCTTGCCGGCATCATGGCGGGCGGCCGCATTGCGTATCGGGCATGGAAAGAGCGCCGGCTCGACAGCCTCATCCCGACCGAGCGCGAGCCGGTCTTCGTCATCGGCACCGGTGACGCCGCGGCGGCGCTGGTCAAGGAATTGGTGCGCCGCGCCCAGTGGCTTCCGGTCGGCCTGTTCGACGAAGACGGCGGCAAGCGCGGGCGGCAGGTTCACGGCGTGCGCGTGCTCGGCGCGTTCACCGATCTCGAGCAGCACGCGGAGCGCCTCGGCGTCACCAACGCGATCATCGCGATGCCCGAGGCCGACCACTCGACACGGCGCAGGGCGGTCGAAGCGTGCCGCGCCGCGAGCCTCAACACCCTGACGGTGCCTTCCTTCGAGGACCTCGTCAGCGGCCGGGTCACGGTCTCGCAGGTGCGCCACGTCGAGCTCGACGACCTGCTCGGCCGCGACCCGGTGGTGCTCGACGTGCACGGGCTCTCCGAATGGATCTCGGGCCGCGTCGTGATGGTCACCGGCGCCGCGGGCTCGATCGGCCGCGAGCTCTGCCGCCAGATCGCCCAATACGGTCCGAGCCGCCTCGTGCTCTTCGAAGCGAGCGAGTTCGGGCTGTACCAAGTGGAGCAGGAATTCGTCGAGCGCTTCCCGTCGTTGCGCATCAACTGCGCGATCGGCGACGTGAAGGACGCGGTGCGGGTCGACCAGGTGATGTCGCTGTACAACCCTTCGCTCGTCTTCCACGCCGCGGCATACAAGCACGTGCCGCTCATGGAGAACGAGAATGCGTGGCAGGCGATCCTCAACAACGTGCGCGGCACGCAAGTCGTGGCCGAAGCCTCGATCGCGCACGCCGTCGAGAAGTTCGTGCTGATCTCGACCGACAAGGCGGTCAATCCGACCAACGTGATGGGCGCGAGCAAGCGCCTCGCGGAGCTCGTGTGCCAGGCGCTGCAGGGCGAAGGCGGCACGCGCTTCATCGTCGTGCGCTTCGGCAACGTGCTCGGGTCGACCGGCAGCGTCGTGCCGCGCTTCCGCGAGCAGATCGCCAAAGGCGGCCCGATCACCGTCACCCATCCCGAGATCCGCCGCTTCTTCATGTCGATCCCCGAGGCCGCGCAGCTCGTGGTGCAGGCCGGCCTGATGGGCACGGGCGGCGAGATCTTCGTGCTCGACATGGGCGAGGCGGTGAAGATCGCCGACCTCGCGCGCGACATGATCCGCCTCTCGGGCCTCGCCGAGCACGACGTGCAGATCGTGTACACCGGCTTGCGTCCCGGCGAGAAGCTCTACGAGGAAGTGCTCGCCGACGAAGAGACCTCGCTGCCGACGCCCCACCCCAAGCTGCGCATCGCGCGCGCGCAGCGCGAGACCCGCGAGTGGCTCGACCGGCTTGCGAGCTGGCTCGACCGCACCGACGTCCCCGACGAGCACACCGTGCGCAGCGACCTCGCGCGCTGGGTCCCCGAATACCGCGCCAACCCGCACGGCGCGGCGCAGCCGGCTTGAGGACCGCAGGCGATCCCGATGGCGGCCGCTGACCGGGCGGCGACGATCGCGCGAGCCGCGCGCTGGCCCGCGATACTGATCGGGTTCAGCGTTCCGATCTCGATCGCCGCCGACAACATCCTGCTCGCCCTCGCCGCGCTCGGAGCCGCGGTTGCGCTCGCCGACCGCGAAACCCGCGCCGCGGTTTTTTCGAATCCGGTCGTGCGCTGCGCGCTCGCGCTCTTTGCGCTGCTGGCGCTGGGCACGCTGTACGGGGAGCGCTATGCCGGCGACGCGGGACGCTACCTCGGGAAGTACCTCGACCTCGCGCTGCTGCCGCTGCTGCTGGTCCCGTTCATGGACGCGCGCTCGCGCAGGCTCGGCCTGTATGCGCTGGCCGCGTCGCTCGTGGTTACGCTCGGGCTGTCGTTCGCGCTCAAGCTCGGCCTCGTGCCCGAAGGCCGGCCGTTCGCCGGCAAGCCCGACAATGCCGCGGTCTTCAAGAACGACCTCACCCACAACTTCCTGATGGCGTTCGGCGCATTCCTGTTCCTTCAGCTCGGTTTCGCCGCCCGCGGCGTGCGCGCGCGCATCGCGTGGTGGGCCTGCGCCGCGCTCGCCGCGGCCGACGTGCTGCTCCTCGTGCGCGGACGCACCGGGTATGTCGTGCTGTTCGCGCTGCTGGTGTACGCGGGCTATGCGTGGAAAGGCTGGCGCGGCCTCGCGGCGCTGTGCGTGGCGGGCGCGCTCGGCGTGACCGCGCTGCTGCTCACGCCGAACATGTTCTCCGCGCGCGTCGAGCGCACCTTGAACGAAGCGAGGCAGTGGCAGGAGAATCGCGTCAGGCACGAGGAGTCGATCACGATGCGCCTCGAGTGGTATCGCAATTCGCTCGCCATCATCGCCGCGCACCCGGTCGTCGGATCGGGCACCGGCTCGTTTCCCAGGGCGTATGCCGAGCGCACGAGCGGGAGCGCGCTCAAGACGACGGTCAATCCACATAACGAGTATCTCCACGTCGGCGTGCAGATCGGGCTCGTCGGTCTGGCGGCGCTGCTGGCGCTGTTCGCCGTGCAATGGCACGCCGCTTCGCGGCTCGCGACCCCGCTCGAGACCCACCTCGCGCGCGCGCTCGTCATCGCCTTCGCCATCGGCTGCCTCTTCAACTCGCTGCTGCTCGATCACACCGAAGGCCTGTTCTTCGCGTGGCTGAGCGCGCTGCTGTACGGCGGGCTCGGGCCGCGCAAAGCCGCATGACGCTGTCCGCGATCGTCATCGCCAGGGACAACGAGCGCACGATCCGGCGCTGCGTCGAATCGCTCGCATTCTGCGACGAGATCGTCGTGGTCGATTCCGGCAGCTCCGACGCGACACCGGAGATCTGCCGTTCGCTGGGCGCCCGCGTGCACGTCACCGACGACTGGCCGGGCCATGGGCCGCAGAAGAATCGCGCGCTGGACCTCGCCAGCGGTGACTGGGTGCTGTCGGTGGATTCGGACGAATGGGTGACGCCGAGGCTGCGCGACGAGATCGCCGCGGTGCTGCGCTCGCCGGGTGAACGCCGCGGTTACGCGATGCCTCGCTGCTCCAGCTTCTGCGGCCGCGAGATGAAGCACTCGGGCTGGTGGCCCGATTACGTCGTGCGCCTCTTCCGGCGCGATTCGGGCCGCTTCACCGACGACCACACCCACGAGCGGCTGGTGGTGCAGGGAAGCATCGGCAGGATGAAAGCGCCGCTCATGCACGAGGCGATCGTCGACCTCGACCAGATGCTGCGCAAGATGAACGCGTACTCCACCGCTTCGGCGCATATGAGGCGCGATGCCGGCGGCCGCGGCGGGGTGTTGCGCGGGATCGCCCACGGGCTCTGGGCGTTCCTGAGGACGTACGTGCTGCGGCTCGGCTTTCTCGACGGGCGCGCGGGGTTCCTGCTGGCGGTGGCGAATGCGGAGGGGTCGTATTACCGGTACGTAAAGCTTGCGATGCTCGAAAAGAAGTGACGGGTGAGGCGGTGACGGATAAGGCGGTGACGGATGAAGCGGTGACGGGGAAGCGTGCCGCGGTCATTGTCACGACGTACAACCGGCCCGACGCGTTGCAGGCGGTGCTCGAAGGGTTTCGCGAGCAGGATACGCACGACTTCGAGCTGCTCGTCGCGGACGACGGGTCGACCGACGAGACGCGGCACGTCGTCGAAGCCTGCGCGCGCGGCGCGCCGCACCCTGTGCGCCACGTCTGGCAGGAAGACGAAGGCTTTCGTGCCGGAGCGGCGCGCAACCGGGCGCTCGCGCAGACGAACGCCGGCTACGTCATCTTCACCGACGGCGACTGCGTGCCGCCGCCGTTCTTCGTGAGCCGCCATCTCGAGCTCGCGCAGCCGGGCTATTTCCTCGCCGCGAATCGCCTGCTGCTGTCCGAAGCGTTCACGCGGGAAGTGCTGGCGCGGCGCATGCCGATCCATCGCTGGGGCGCGCCGCAGTGGCTCGCGGCGTGGGCGAAGCGCGACGTCAACCGCGCGCTGCCGCTCGCGCATCTGCCCGACTGGGCGTTCAGGGTGAAGCAGCCCGCGCGCTGGGAAGGCGTGAAGACGTGCAACCTCTCGGCGTGGCGCAGCGACCTTGCGCGTGTGAACGGCTTCGACGAGCGCTATTCCGGGTGGGGCCTCGAAGATTCCGACCTCGTGATCCGCCTTCTTCACGCGGGGGTGAAGCACAAGAGCGCGCGCTTCGCCGCGCCGGTCTTCCATCTCTGGCATCGCGAGAACGACCGCTCGCGGCTCCTTGATAATCGCCGCAAGCTCGACGAGATCCTCGCGTCGCAGAGGACCGAAGCCATGGTCGGGCTGGACCGCTACGCATGAGCGCGGGACTCACCCTGCCGGCCGCGCCCGCGAGCGTGCTCGTGGTCGTCACGCGCCGCATCGGCGACGTGCTGCTCGCGACCCCGGTGCTGCGCTCGCTCAAGCGCGCGTGGCCCGCTTTGAGGCTCGACGTGCTGGTCTTCGCCGGCACGCAGGGTTTCATCGCGTCCAACCCGGACGTGAACCGCGTCATCACCGTGCCCGAACGGCCGCGCTTATCCGAGCACCTGGCGCTCGCCGCGAGCATCGTGCGGCGTTACGACCTGGCGTTGAGCCTGGTGCCCGGCGACCGGCCGACGCTATACGCCTATCTCGCCGGACGCCGCCGTGTGGGGCTGCTGGTCGATTCTCGCAAGGAGAGCTGGAAGCGCCGCCTGCTACACGCGTGGGTGCCGTTCGACAACGACTCGACCCACACGGTGCGCATGCATCTCGCGCTGCTCGACGCGATCGACGTGCCGCGGGTGGGAGAAGTCCGGCCGTCGTGGAATGCGGAGCACGAGCGGGAGGCGCATGCTGCGCTCGGCGACGTCGTGACGCAGCGCTACGCGGTGATGCATCCGTATCCCAAGTTCCGCTACAAGATGTGGACGATCGAGGCGTGGGGCGAGCTCGCGCGGTGGCTGCACCAGCGCGGGTTTGCGGTCGTGCTCACCGGCGGCCCCGAAGCCGCCGAGCGCGAGTACGTCGCGGCCGTCGCGGCGCGCGCGCCGCACGCGATCGATCTCTCCGGCAGGCTCTCGCTGGGCGCGGTCGCTTACGTGGTGTCGCGCGCGGGCGTCTTCGTCGGCCCCGACACCGCGATCACCCATGCCGCCGCGGCGCTGGGCGTGCCGACGGTCGCGCTGTTCGGTCCCAGCAACCCGGTGAAATGGGGCCCGTGGCCCGCCGGCCAGCCGGCCGATGCGAACCCGTGGCAGCTCGTCGGCTCGCAGTCGCGCGGCAACGTGCGCCTCGTGCAGGGCGTCAGCCCGTGCGTTCCCTGCCGCAACGAAGGTTGCGACAAACACCTCGAGAGCGAGAGCCGGTGTTTGACCACGATGACTGCGCAAACGGTCATCGAGGCGGTGGAGGATGTTCTTGGAGCTGAAAAAACCTGAACCGCAAAGGGCGCAAAGGACGCCAAGGAAAGCAAATGAAAATGGATTCCCGCCGTCGCGGGAATGACGGGCACCACCCGCCGCGTTGGTTTCCTTTGCGTCCTTTGCGTCCTTGGCGGTTGATTGCTCTCTTCAAGCCTCGACGATATTGAACTGCGTCCGATAGAGCCGCGCATACAAGCCGCCTGAGGCGAGCAGCTCGTCGTGGGTGCCGCTCTCGATGATGCGGCCGTGCTCGAGCACGAGGATGCGGTCGGCGCGCTCGACCGTCGAGAGGCGGTGGGCGATGACGATCGTCGTGCGGTTCTGCATCAGGGTTTCGAGCGCGGCCTGGATGTAGCGCTCGGCTTCGGAATCGAGCGCCGACGTCGCTTCGTCGAGGATGAGGATCGGCGCGTTGCGCAGCAGCGCGCGCGCGATCGCGAGCCTTTGGCGCTGGCCGCCCGACAGCCGCACGCCGTTCTCGCCGACGAGCGTCTGCAAGCCCTGCGGCATCGCTTCGATGAAATCGAGCGCGTGCGCCGCGCGCGCCGCGGCGACGATGTCCGCCTCGCTCGCGCCTTTCATGCTGCCGTACGCGATGTTCGCCGCGACGGTGTCGTTGAACAGCACCACGTCCTGGCTCACCAGCGCGATATTGCAGCGCAGGCTCTCGAGCTTGAGCTGCTCGAGGTCGATGCCGTCGAGCGTGATCCGGCCCGCGCTGGGGTGATAGAAGCGCGGCACGAGGTTCACCAGCGTCGTCTTGCCGCTGCCGGAAGGCCCGACCAGCGCCACCGTCTCGCCCGCGCGTATCCTGAGGTCGATGTCGTGCAGCGCGCTGCGCTCGGTGGTCGGGTACGCGAAGCTCACGTGCTCGAAGGCGATCGCGCCTTTCGCGCGCGCGATCTCGATCGTGCCGCTATCGGGCTCGCCGGCCTCGTCGACCAGCGCGAAGACGCTCTCCGCCGCAGCGAGGCCGCGCTGCAGCGGCTCGTTGAGGCTGGTGACGCGCTTCAGCGGCGCGTTGAGCATCAGCATCGCCGTCACGAACGAAGCGAAGCCCCCGACGGTAATCTGGTCGGCGCTCGACTGCATCGTCGCGAGCGAGACGATCAGCGCCAGCGCGATCGCGACGATGAGCTGCACGATCGGCACGCTGACCGCCGACGCGCTCGACTGCTTCATGAGGAAGCGGCGCACGCGGTTCGCCTCGTCCCTGAAGCGCGACGTCTCGTACGACGCGCCGCCGTGGAGCTTGACGACCTTGTGGCCTTCGATCGCCTCCTGCAGCACCTGCGTGAGCTCGCCCATCGAGCGCTGAACGTCGCGGCTCGAACGGCGCAGGCGCACGCTGATCAGCTTCACGACCACCACGATGAGCGGCGACAGCACGAGCGAGAGCAGCGTGAGCTTCCAGTTGAGCCAGAGCATCCACCCCACCAGCGCGATCGCCGACAGGCCGTCCTTGAAGATCGCCGTCAGCACGCTGGTCGCCGCGTTCGTCACCTGGGTCACGTCGAACGTGACTTTCGAGATCAGGTTGCCCGCGGCGTTGTTGTCGTAATAGGGCGTCGGGAGCTGGACGAGCTTGGCGAACATCGCTTCGCGCAGGTCCATGACGACGCGGCTGCCGACCCAGTTGATCGAGTACTGCGCGATGAACTCCGAGATGCCGCGAGCCACGATGATCGCGACGACCACGAACGGCATCAGGTGCATCACCGTCGGGTCCTTGTCGACGAACGTGCCGTCGAGCAGCGGCTTCAACACCGCGGGCAGCGCCGCCTCGGTCGCGGCGACGAGCATCATGCCGAGGATCGCCAGCGCGAAGACTCCGCGATACGGTTTGACGTAGCCGATGAGGCGGAGATAGAGCTGGGTGCTGGTGATCGTCTGCACGTCGAGCATTGTACTTGTTCGAGGTGCGACCCCGGCCTCTTCGGGGTCGCACCTCGCAAACTTCGGGGTCTGACCCCGGCCTTTTTGGGGTCTGACCCCGGTTTTTTTCGAAGCTACAACCGGTACTCGACGCTCACCATGCCGTTACGCTGCGGCAGCGGGTAGGCGTTGTAGCGGTCGAGCACGAACTGGCTGCGCACCGCATAGTTGTAGTACTTGCGGTCGAACAGGTTGTTCACGCCGGCGGTGATGGTCCACGGCCCGCGCTGATGGACGAGCTTCAGGTCGACCAGGGTATACGAAGGGATCCTGGCCCCGAGGCTGTTCGGCTCGTCGTTGTCCATGAATTGATCGGACACATACGTGACGAGCGCATTCAGCCGCGTCGCGGACGTGAAATCCCACGACGCCCTGACGTTCGCCTTGTGCCGCGGCACCAGCGGTACCGTCTTGCCGGCGATCGCCACGTTCTGCAGGGTGAAGAAGCCGCCGGCGAGCACACCCTCGCGGAATTCCGCGTCGATGTACATGTAGTTGGCGGTAATGCCCAGCGCGGGCAGCGGCCGCGCGCCGGCCTCGAGCTCGATCCCGCGGCGGCGCGAAGGCGGCAGATTGCGGTTGCCCACGCCGGTGGTGAAAGGATCGAGGTGGATCTCGTTCGACACGTCCATCACGAAGACCGTCGCGCGCCCGGTCGTCGTTCCGCGGCGAAGCTCGATGCCGGCTTCGTGCGAGCGCACGGTCTGCGGCTGGAGGAACTGGAACTCGTTGGTGAACGCGGTCGAGGTCTCGTAGAGCTCGTCGATGTTCGCGAAGCGATAGCTGCGCGCGGTCTTCGCGATCAGCGCGGCGGCAGGGACGACCTGGTAGCGCGCGCCGAGCTCGTACGCGGTCTGATAAAGGCGCCGCGAGCCGGGAGACGCGCCGGAGCCGCAAAAGCCCGGGAAATTGCACGGCGCCGACGGATCGAACCGGTCGGTCGCTCGTATGCGCAGGCGCTCGCGGCGTGCGCCCGCTCTCACGGCGAGCGCGTCGGTGACGCTCGTCGTGTTGAGCACGTACACCGCGGTATTGTCCTGCTTCGCGTCGACCGCATTGACCGGCTGAACGATGTTGAGGGTCGAGTTCGAGCGGCGCTGCTCGTAGTCCCAGCGATACCAGTCGAAGCCGACGATCAGCGAGTTGGCGCGGCCGAAGAGCGGCGTGTCGATCCTCACGCGCGGCGTGAGCGACCACACGTCGAGGCGCGTGGCGCGGTAATCGGGAAAACCGCCGAAATCGAAGAACGCGCGCTGCGCCTTGTCGCGATAGCCCGCCCCGATATCGAGCTCGCCGAAACCGAACGTCCTGCGCCAGTCCAGGCTCGCGCGATTGCCTTCGCGCTGGCCCCAGTCCAACGGCGTGTTGGTGCCGCGACGGTCGGTTTCGAGCTGGTTCTGGCCGATGCTCGGCTGGACCGTACGCGCGCCGGGCAGGCGCAGCCCCTGATTGTCGGTGGCGAGCTTCAGCGAGAGATCGTCCGATGCGCCCGACCAGCGCAAGTCGGCCATCGCGTTCGTCTGCCGCTGCTGGTTGTTGCGGCGATAGCCGTCCGATTCGAATTGCGTGCCGATCACGTTCATGCCGAATGAGCCGCGCGCGAAGTTGCCTTCGATCACGCCCTCGCGCGTCTGGTACGAGCCGGCCGCGCCGCGCAGCGCCAGCGAGTCGGCGCGCCCGATCGGAGACTTGGTGATGATGTTGATCACGCCGGCGGTCGCGCCGTCGCCGTACAGCACGCTCGCGCCGCCGCGCACGATCTCGATGCGCTCGATCGCGGGCAGCGGCACCGCGGACCACTGCACGCCCGAAAGATCGATATCGGTGACACGCCGGCCGTCGACGAGGATCAGCGTGTTCTGGCCGCCGGTGACGCCGAAGCCGCGCAGGTCGACCGTGGCGTTCGCCGCGTTGTTGCCGAAGAGGTCGCGAACGATGATGCCCGCCTGCTCGGCGAGCAGATCGGGAACCGTGCGCGCGGTGCTCTGGCGTATCGCGTCCTCGGTGATGACGGTCACGTTGACCGGCCGGTCGACCGCGCGCGTCTCGAATCGGGTGTCGGTGACGACGACGGGTTCGAGCAGCGTGGGCGGCAGGTCAGCTGAATGAGCGGCGCATGCGAGCGCGCCCAGCGCAGACAGGGCCGCAGTTCGGTATGTCATGAAAGGTCCTTCGCCTGTGGCGCGCCCGCCGCGCGCCGTCCGGATCAAGGCGATGGGACCGCAAGGTCGAAGCATCGAGGCCAGCCACCCGCGGCCCATCACCACGTTCCGAGCGGGCCGGTATACGGGCTCGCGAGGCGGGGCGGCGCGCCTTCCCGGATTGCACGGCAATCCAGTGGCATATGCGCACGTCCTGGCGGTCGAAGACCGCCGCTCGCTTACCGTTGCGGGGGCAGCACAGGCGTTACACCTGTTTCCCGTTTAACCGCGTCGCTGGCTGCGACGCGAGCACCCGGCTCGGTGCGCCGGCGTCGATCTCGCGGAAAGCCGCGCCGGCAGCGTCGCGATGGTACCACCGAACGTCTCTACGTGAGCACCCACCCACGTCCAGGTAACAATGCTCCAAACAACTTTCAAACTCGGGCGTTAACAGTTGACCGTAATGAATTTTTGAAACTATAGTGCGAGGGTGGATGCGGACCTCAAATCGCTGGAGGGCAAGATTGCGCAGTTCGTCGAGCTGTGCCAGCGACTGCGCGCCGACAACCAGCAGCTGCGCCAGCAGCTCGCCTCCGCTTCGAATCAGGTGAAACGCCTCGAAGAGAAAGTGAACACCGCCACCGCGCGTCTCGAATCGCTGCTCGCGCAAATCCCCGCCCAGGACGACGCGTGAGCGAAAGCAAGAGCCTGCAGGTCACCATCATGGGCCGCGAGTTTCGTGTCGCGTGTCCCGAAGAAGAGCAGGCCGGTCTGCTCGAAGCCGTCGACTATCTCAATCGCAAGATGCTCGAGATCCGCGATGCCGGCAAAGTCATCGGGCTCGAGCGCATCGCGATCATGGCTGCGCTCAACATCGCACATGAACTGCTTACGACGAAGGTCGGCGGCGGTTTTGACATGGGTGAGATCAAGCGTAGAATGAATCGCATGGAAGCGGTGATCGATCAGGCGATGTCCGATCAGACGAAGCTCTTCTAGTTTTCCTCGGCATCTTCTGAAGCTCGACGCTCGCAAGTTTCCCCTGCGGTGTTCGTAATAGGTCTAAATTCTCTGAACCAATAGCGGTAATTCGCGTTGCCGACTACAGTTGCCTGGTGTGCGCGTCCTACTGGGAAGCGCCTGAAGGGCTCGGAAGGCGACCATCTTGGACCCCTGGTTCAAGAGTCCAGACCTGACGGCACAGGCGGGGGGCCCGTTTAGATGGGCCAAAAAAGCGGCGTGAGCCGCTTTTTTGTTTGGCCCATCTAAACGGGCCCCCCGCTACGCGGCGGTAAACGACACGGAGGGAAACCTGCGGTTTCCCTCCGTGAACCTCCCTTCCCTTTGTCGCCTTACATCAGTTTCTTGGTGATGTATTCCCACTCGTCCGGATCCACCGGCGTGATCGACAATCGATTGCCCTTCTGCAGCACCCGCATCTTCTCCAGCTTCTTGTGCTTCTTCATCTCGTCGAGCGTGACGAGCGGCGTCTTCTTCACGAACTTGAATTGAACGTTGAGCCAGCGCGGCTCTTCGCGCTTCGACGCCGGGTCGTAGTAATGACTCTTCCTGTCGAACTGGGTCTCGTCGGGATGCGCGGGCGCGCTCACTTCGACGATGCCGACGATGCCGGGCTCTTCGGTGTTGGAGTGATAGAAGAACGCCTGGTCGCCGACCTTCATCTGGTCGCGCATGAAGTTGCGCGCCTGGTAGTTGCGGATCCCGGTCCACGACGTCTTCTTGTCCTTCTGCATGTGGTCGATGCCGTAGGTCGTCGGTTCGGACTTGATGAGCCAGTAGCGCATCGTTCTATCCCAGGTGCTGCTTGAAGAAGTCGATCGAAAGCCCGAGCGCGCGGTCCGCTTCGGGCTTGCTGTAAGTCCTGCCGCCGTGCCGCGCGAACGCGTGGTCGGCGCCGGGATACTTGTGGATCGTCACCAGCGGGTTCGGCGACAGCCTGCGCTCGAGCAGGTCGTTCACTTCCGCCTGCACCCAGCGGTCCTTCATCGCCATGTGCAGCATGAAAGGCCGGTGCAGGTTACCGACCTCGCGGATGTTGTGCTCGATGTAGGTGCCGTAATAGGCCACCGCGCAGTCGATGTCGGTGCGGCAGCACATGAGATAGCAGAGCTTGCCGCCGAGGCAGTAGCCCACCGCGCCGACCTTGCCGTTGCACTCGGGGCGCTTCTCGAGATACTGCCACGTGTCGACCATGTCCTGCACTCCGAGGTCGTAGTCGAAGTCATAGTACAGGTCGAACGCCTTCCTCACGTGCTCGGGGTTCTTGTCGGAGAGCTCGACCCCCGGCTCCTGGCGCCAGAAGAGATCGGGGACCAGCGTGACAAAGCCCGCTTCGGCAAACTCGCGCGCGTGCTCACGCATGGTGTCGTTCACGCCCCAGATCTCCATGATCGCGATGATCGCGCCCGCCGGAGTGCTGTCGGGAATCGCGACGTAGGCGCCCATCGCGCCGCCGCCGCGCATCGGAACCTCGACGGTCTCGAATTTCAACCCTGATGTCCTTTCAGTCCCGCCGCCTTGATCACGCGCTCCCACTTCGTCCACTCTGCGCGGATCATCTTGCTGAACTCGTCCGGCGAGGAGGCGACGCCTTCGAACGCCTGCTTGGTGAGCTGCTCCCTGAGCGCCGGCGTGCTGATCGCCTTGGCCGTCGCGGCCTGGACCTTGTTGACGATCGCCCGCGGTGTCCCCCGCGGCGCAAGGATGCCGTACCAGCCGCTCGTGTTGAAATCGAGCCCGCTCTCGGCGATCGTCGGCACCTCCGGCAGCAGCGGCGTGCGCTTCGACCCGCCGACCGCGAGCGCCTTCAACCTGCCCGCCTTGATGTGAGGCAGCGCCGGCGCGGCGCCGTTGAACAGCATGTCGACCTCGTGCGCGAGCAGCGCGGTCTGCGCCGGCCCCGCGCCTTTGTAAGGCACGTGGACGATGTTGATGCCGGCGGTGAGCTTGAGCAGCTCGCCCGCGAGATGGATGCCGGTGCCGTTGCCGCCCGAGCCGAAGTTGAGCTTGCCCGGGCGCGACTTCGCGAGCGCGATCAGCTCCTTCACATTGGAGACCGGCAGCGACGGGTGCACGACCAGCACGTAAGGCGCCTGCGCCGCGAGCGTCACCGGCGCGAAGTCCTTGAGCGTGTCGTACGGCGTCTTGGTCCCGAGGTTGGGAACGATGACGAGCGGCCCGGAGAAACCGAACAGCAGGGTGTAGCCGTCGGGTGATGCATTCGCGACGGTTTCGGCGCCGATCAGTCCCGCCGCGCCGGCGCGGTTGTCCACCACCACCTGCTGGCCCAGCACTTCGGTAAGCCCTCCGGAGACCAGCCGCGCGATGACGTCGACCGGACCGCCCGCGGACGAAGGCGCGATCATGCGGATCGGTCGCGTCGGGTAGTTGGCGTCCTGCGCGAGCGCCGCGGCGCCGGATGCCGCGAGCGCGATCGCGCAGACGGCCATGGGCATGATCTTCATGATGTCTCCTCGTTTATTGTGGGCCCGCCCGAAGGTGGCGAACTATACCATCGGCCTCCTCGGCCCATGTCCGTCGAGGTCGAGCCAGCGCGCGTAGTCGTCGGGCGTATCGACGTCGAAAGCGAGCGCCTCGTCGCGATGCACCGCCAGCGCGAGGTTGCGCGCCGCCGCGGCCTCGGAATGGCGCGCGAAGCTGTCCTCGCCGAATTGGAAATCGAACGACGCGCCGCATCGGACCATGATCGCGTTGGTGCCGCGGCCGGTGCGGTCCGGTGCGATCGCGATGTCGCTGCCGGCCGCGGCGGCCGCAAAGCGCTCGAGCGCAGCCGCGTCGAGCAGCGGGAGATCGCACGCGAGCACCAGCACCGACGACGCGTCGAGCGCGCACGCGCGCCGCACGCCCAGCGCCGCCGCGGCATTGAGGCCGCCGGCGCCCTCCTCGTCCAGCACCCTCGTGCCGCGCATGCGGCATAGCTCGGCCACGCGCGCGCACGTGCTCACCACGATGCACGACGCGAGCGTGCCGCGCCACGCGCCGATCGCGCCGAGCGTGTGCTCGAGCAG
Organism: Burkholderiales bacterium; assembly: GCA_036262035.1. Lineage (NCBI taxonomy): Bacteria > Pseudomonadati > Pseudomonadota > Betaproteobacteria > Burkholderiales > Burkholderiales bacterium. Next base: position 182,029 of record DATAJS010000027.1, read on the forward strand.
CCAGGTCGTGAACTGCGCGCGCGCCGAAGCGTCGAGCACGCCGGCGAGCCGCGACTTGCCGGTGGCGATGCCGCGCACCGGCACGACCACGCAAGTGTTCATCGGCGCAGCGTGCCGGCGAAATCGGTCGCGGCGCGGGCGAGCGCCGCACTCCTGGCGACGTCGGTCATCATCGTGTCGGTCACGCACACGCGCTTGCCTGCGGCTTCGATCGTGCGCGCTTCGGAGGCATCGCGCTCGTCGACGATCCATCCGTCGACGAGCGCCCCGTAGTGCTTCGCGACCGCGCTCGCGCTGACGGCGAGACCGAGCTCGCGCATCATCTTCGCAGCAGGTCCTTTGACCGCGTCGCCGCCGACGATGGGCGAAACCGCGATTACCGGGAATCGCCGGCGCCCGATCCATTCGCAGATCGACGGGATCGCCAGCATCGGCGCGATGCTCACGAACGGGTTCGACGGACAGACGATCAGCGCTGCGATGTCGGCGTCGAACAGCGCGCGCACGCCGGGCGACGGTCTCGCGTCTTCCGCGCCCGCGAAGCGAAAGCCGGTGACTCGAGGCTCGCAGCGGCGCTTCACGAAGTAATCCTGGAACGAAAGCTCGCCGGCGTCGGTCGAGACCCTCGTGCGCACCGGGTCGTCGCTCATCGGCGTGACGGCGTGACGCACGCCCAGCCGCCCTGCGACTTCGAGCGTGACCTGCGACAGCGTCGCGCCGGCGCCGAGCGCCCGGGTGCGCGCGACGTGCAGCGCCAGATCGCGGTCGCCGAGCCTGAACCACGTCTCCCCGCCGAGCGCGCCCAGGGTCTCCATGAAGCTCCACGTCTCGTCGGCGCGGCCCCAGCCGAGCTCGCGATTGTTGAGGCCGGCGAGCGTATAGGTGACCGTGTCGAGGTCGGGACAGATGGTGAAGCCGAGGTGCTCGAAGTCGTCGCCGGTGTTGACGACGATCGTCAGTCGCTCGGGCGGCAGAACGGCCGCGAGGCCGACCGCGAGGCGCGCGCCGCCGACGCCGCCCGCGAGCGCGACGATCATCGGAACAGGTCCTCGGCGCGCGGACGGATCAGCTCGCGCACGCTGCCTTCGCGCTTCGCGTACGGAAAGCCGCGCACGAGCACCGCGGGCACGCCTTCGCGCGCCTGCCCCATCACGAGCGAAGCGGCGGCCGCGATCTCGTCGGCGACCGCGATCTGCGTCACCTGCATCGCGCGGCCTTCTCGGTCGGGCTGCCCGCGCATATCGACGAGCGCAGGTATGCCGGCGACGCCGATCGCGATTCCCGCGACACCGTTGCGCCACGCGCGGCCGAAGCTGTCGTTGATGACCACGCCGCAATCGACGCCGGCGCTCTCTATAAGCTCGGTGCGCAGGCGCTGCGCGGAGGCATCGGGGTCTTCGGGCAGCAGCAGCGCGCGATCTTCGGCGCCGGGCACGTTCGACTGATCGATGCCCGCGCTCGCCATCACGAAGCCGAGCTTGTGCTCGACGATCATCACGTTGGGCTTGGCGCGCAGCACCTCGCGCGATTCGCGCAGCATGAGCTCGACCAGGCGCGGGTCCTTGTGAGTGGTCGCCGCGAGCTCCAGCGCCTGCGTCGACGGCGTGACCGAAGACAGGCTCACGGTGCGGCCTTCGGCCTTGGAGACGATCTTCTGCGCGACGACCAGCACGTCGCCGGTTTCGAGCCGCAGCTCCGCTCGCACGATCGCGTCGAGGAGCAGCCGCGCGAGCGGCGCGCCGCGTTCGATTTCCGGAATAGCGTCCAGGCCGAAGAGCGACAGGTTACGTTTCACGTTTCCCGTTCCACGCTTCACGAACGCGCCAGCTTCTCCGCCGGCACGCCCGTCACGCGGATCCCCGACGCCCGCACCTTGTAGTGCTTGTTGATCGCGATCAGGACCGAGGTCATCGCTTCGACCGCGGCGGAGTTCGCCAGCGCCCCCGCGTGCACCGCGCGCAGGCCCGCGTCCTGCGCCAGCACCACCACGCGCTCGCGTGCGTCGCGATCGTCCCCGCAGACGAGCACGTCGCAGTCGATCTCATGCGCCGGGTCCTTGAGATGGGTCGCGGAGACGTTCTGGAAAGCGGAGACGACTTGGACGTCTGGGCCGAGCTCGCGCTGGAGCGCGAGCACCGCCGATTCGCCGTTCGGGAGCTGCACGCGGTCGACCGGCGGCGCGAGCGGCACCGTGACGTCGACGAGGATCTTGCCTTCGAGCTCGGCGCGGACTTCGATGGCCGTTGCCCGCTGAGCGGCATACGGTACTGTAAGCACGACGATTTGCGCCGCACGCGCAGCGTCTGTATTCGTCGCACCGCGCACCCCGCCTTTGCCCGCCAGCAGCGTGTTGAGCTCCGCTGCAGCGGCTGACGCTTTCTCCGCGCTGCGCGAGCCGACGATGACCTCGTGCCCGGCGAGAGCCCACCGAAACGCGAGACCGCTGCCTTCGGCGCCGGTGCCGCCGAGCACCGCGATCGTCGCTTTCCCGCTCATGCGCCCACCGTGAAGCGCACCGGCTCGAGCGCGGCCGCGCCGTACGAACGCTGCGCCTGAGTGGCAGCCGGCGTTCCATAGAGCGTCGTGCGCTGCTCCGGCTGCCGGCCGGCTGCGCGGATCATGCCTTCCATTCGTTCGGGCGTCGCTTCCTGGCCGTGCTCGGTGCCGGCCGCGCGCGAGATGCTCTCGTTCATCAGCGTGCCGCCGAGATCGTTCGCACCGGCCGCGAGACACGCGCGCACGCCCTCCTCGCCCATCTTCACCCACGACACCTGCACGTTCGATATCGCCGGATGCAGCGCGAGACGCGCGACCGCGTGCATCAGCACCGCTTCGCGGAACGTCGGCCCTTTACGCGCTTCGCCCTTGAGATAGACCGGCGACGACATGTGCACGAACGGCAACGGGATGAACTCGGTGAAGCCGCCGGTGCGGCTTTGCAGCTCGCGCACGCGTATCAGGTGCCGCGCCCAGTGCCGCGGCGTCTCGACGTGGCCGAACATGATCGTCGCGGTCGATCGCAGGCCGAGCGCGTGCGCGGTCTCCATCACGCCGAGCCACTCGGCGGTGTTCACCTTGTCGGGGCAGATCCGCGCGCGCACTTCGTCGTCGAGGATCTCCGCGGCGGTGCCGGGCAGCGTGTTGAGGCCCGCCCCGATTAATTCCCCGAGGAAATCGCGGATGCTCATGCCGAGCGTCGACGCCCCATGAGTCACTTCGAGCGGCGTGAACGCGTGCACGTGGATGGCGGGCGCCGCGCGCTTCACCGCTGCGAGTATCGAGAGGTACGTGCGGCCGTCGTAATGCGGATGGATGCCGCCCTGCATGCACACTTCGGTCGCGCCGCGCTGCCACGCTTCGGCCACGCGACGCTCGATCTCTTCCAGCGGCAGGTCGTACGGATCGCCGCGCAGCGAATGCGCGCGCCGGCCTTTGGAGAACGCGCAGAAAGTGCACCTGTAAGCGCAGATGTTGGTGTAGTTGATGTTGCGGTTGACGACGTAACGCACGATGTCACCCACCGCCTCGCGGCGCAGCGCGTCGGCATGCTCGCAGACGTAATGGAATTCGTCGTCGCGCGCCGCAAAGAGACGGACGATCGAGTCTTCATCGAGCGCGCGGCCTTCGCGCGCGCTCGCCACGATCGTTTCGAGCCCGCGTCCTATGGAAGGCTTCGGGCTTCGACGCGGCGCGACCGGCGCGATGCCGGAGAGTCCCGGCGACCATGCGTCCATGCGCGCGTAACCTTCGGAATCGCCCGCACGCACCACCGCGGTGGCGATTCTGGTCGCGTGCCAGCGCGCGGCGTCGTGCACGTACGTCGGATAGCTCGGCAGGCGCTCGACGAGCACTTTGCCTTTGGCCTGCGTCACCGCACGCAGCCGTGCCAGCTCGGGCCACGGCGCTTCGGGATTCACGTGGTCCGGCGTCACCGGCGACACGCCGCCCCAGTCGTTGATGCCGGCGTCGATGAGGTCGCCGCATGCGTCGGCCGAGAGATTCGGCGGCGCCTGTATGTTCATATCCGCGCCGAGGACGAGGCGCGCCGCCGCGATCGTCCACAGCAGCTCTTCGTGCGGCGCGTGCGCGGCGTCCGCCATGCGCGTGTCCGGCTTGGCGCGGAAGTTCTGGACGATGACTTCCTGGATATGGCCGTAACGCTGGTGCAGGTCGCGAATGGCGAGCAACGACTCGATGCGCTCCGCGCGCGTCTCGCCGATGCCGATGAGGATGCCCGTCGTGTAAGGAATCGCGAGCTCGCCGGCCAGAGCGATCGTTTCAAGGCGCGCACGCGGATGCTTGTCCGGCGAGCCGAAGTGCGGACCGCCGCGCTCGCACAAGCGCTCGGACGCGCTCTCGAGCATTAACCCCTGCGATGCGCTGACTTCGCGCAAGCGCACGAGGTCTTCACGGTCGAGCACACCCGGATTGGCGTGCGGCAGCAGGCCCGTCTCTTTCAGCACGAGCTCACACATGCGCGCGAGATAGTCGATCGTGCTCTCCGCGCCCAGCGCCTTCAGCGCGTCGCGCGCAGCCTTGTAACGCAGCTCGGGCTTGTCGCCCAGCGTGAAAAGCGCTTCGGTGCAGCCTGCGTCACGGCCCGCGCGCGCGATCGCGAGCACTTCGTCCGGCGTGAGATACGCGCCGCGGCCCGCGCGCGGACGCTCGGCGAACGTGCAGTAGCTGCACACGTCGCGGCAGAGCTTGGTCAGCGGGATGAAGACCTTGCGCGAATAGCTCACGACGTCGCCGTGCGCGGAATCGCGCAGGCGCGCCGCTTCCGGCGTCAGCTCGGCGACCGCCAGGCTCAGGAGCTCAGGCGAAGGCAGGCAGGACATCGCGCGCGAACTTCTCGAGCTGGTCGAGCTGATCGGTGCCGGCGAAGCGGATGCAGAGATCGGTGACGCCGGCGGCTTCGTAACGCTTCAGCGTGTCGATCACCGCGGCTGGGGCGCCGAGCCCCATCAGGCCGCGGAAGTTGACGCCGCCGCCGTAGTATTTCTTCAGGAAGTCGGCGGTGACTTCCTCGGCTTTCGCCACATCCTTTTCGATGCGCACCGTCGTGTATACGCACAGCGGAAACCCGGGACGCGGCCGGCCGTGCTTTTCGAACGCGGCGTTACACGACTCGCGCAGCTTCCTCACGTCGTCGTCGGTGCAATAGGTGGTGATCACGCCGTCGCCGAGACGGCCGACGCGGTCGATCTGCGCCGGGATGATCTCGCCGCGGTTGCCCGCGGTGATCAGGACCGGCGGGCCGGCTTCGGTCCACGGCAGCGGGCCGATGGTGTGCCCGGTCAATCTGAAATCGCTGCCTTCGTAGCTCACCGGCTTCCCGCTCCACAGCTTGCGCCACGTCGCGACGTGCTCTTCGAGGTCCTTGCCGCGCCGCTTGTGGGTGCGGCCGCAGGCTTCCCATTCGCGCACGATCTCGGGCAGTCCCCAGCCCGCGCCGAGCCCCAGCACGAGACGGCCGCCGGAGAGCTGGTCGAGGCTCGCCAGCGCGTGCGCGAGCACCGTCGGCTGTCGCAGCGCCGGCAGCAGGATCGCGGTGCCGAGCCGCGCGCGCTTGGTGATCGCCGCGCAGTACGCGAGCGTGGTCAGCGGCTCGACGCGCGGCTTGGCGACGATGCTGTCGCCGACCCAGATGTCCATGCCCGCGTCGTCGCACGCGCGCGCGACGGTCCAGCACTCCTCCAGCGGCGGCCGCCGCGTCGACTGGATCACCACCGCGCGATGCGGCAACAGCACACCTAATCTCATTCCTCGCCCTGCTTCACGGGTACACTTCGGAGGAGCCAAGTTTAAGCCAACGCGAGCGCTCCGCAGGTTCGAAGGCGTGATTTACCGCCAAGGACGCAAAGGACGCCAAGGAAGGCCGAATCGGGTCGATAACGCCCGTCATTCCCTCGAAAGCGGGAATCCATTTTGGTTTGCTTTTCCTTGGCGTCCTTTGCGTCCTTTGCGGTTCAATCGCTTTTCAAAGCCTTTCAAAACAATGTTCGACTGGTGGTGGGCTTATCTCGGCGTCGGCGCGTTCGTCGGCTTTTTCAGCGGGCTGCTCGGCATCGGCGGCGGCTCGGCCACCGTCCCGGTGCTCGCGTTCATCTTCGCGGCCAAGGGTTTTCCGGCCGGTCACGTGGTTCATATGGCGCTCGGCACCGCGGTCGCCGCGATGCTCTTCAGCGCCGCGTCGAGCGTGCGCAGCCACCATCTGCGCCACTCGGTGAACTGGCGCGTGGTGCGCTTCATGGTGACCGGCGTGCTGATCGGCACTCTTGCGGGCGCGTTCGTCGCGGGAGCGCTCAATGCTCGGCTCCTGAGCATCGCGTTCACCGCGGTCATCGTCTACGCCGCGACCCAGATGATCAGGCCGCACGTGCCGCAGCCGACCGGCGAGCTACCTTCAGCCACCGCGATGTCTGCGTTCGGCGCAGTCGTGGGATTCATATCGAGCCTGTCCGCGACCGGGGGTGCGGCGATCGTCGTGCCGTTCCTGGCGAAGCGCCGCGTGCCGATCCACGAAGGCATCGGCTCGGCCGCGGCGGTCGGCGGGGTAATCGCGGCGGCCGGTGCGGTCGGTTACGCGATCAGCGGATGGGGCGCGCCGGGCTTGCCGCCGTACAGCGTGGGCTACGTGTACCTGCCCGGTCTGTTTTTCGTCGTGACCGCCAGCGTGGCGACCGCGCCGCTCGGCGCGGCGGTCGCGCACCGCCTGCCGGGGGCGACGCTGCGGAAGATCTTCGCGGTCTTCCTGCTCGCGCTGGCCACCGGGATGGTCGTGAAGTTCGTCTAGGCTGTAACGTTCCCGAGAACGCCTTATCATCACCGTAACGAGAAGTTGTCGAGGAGGCACGTCCCAGATCGAATGACTGTTGCACGAAGGAGGAGCTTCGTTATGAGAACGACGGGAGGAACTCGTTGGCTGCGGCTCGCGGCTGCTTTTGCGCTCGTGCTGCCGGTTTCGGTACCCGCGACGCACGCCGCGGAGCAGACGAAGGTGCTGCGCTTCGCGCACATCTACAGCCAGGAATTTTCGGTCCACAAGGCCGCGCAGCTGATTGCGGACGGCGTCAAGAAGCGCACGGGCGGATCGGTCGAGATCCGCATCCTGCCGAGCGGACAGCTCGGCAGCGAACGCCAGATCATGGAACAGATGATGGTCGGCACGGTCGACATGGGCAACTGCACCGCCAACGTGTGCCAGTCATTCGAGCCCTCCGCGGGGATCACCGCGCTGCCGTATCTCGTGCGCGACTTCGACCACGCGTTCAGGATCGAGGACGGCGCCGTCGGCAAGGAAATCGAGAAACGCCTGCTGTCGAAGACCGGCGCGCGAGTGATCGGTTACAGCACGACCGGCATTCGGGTGGTCGCGACGGCCAGCAAGCCGATCGCCACGATCGCGGATTTCAAAGGGCTCAAGATCCGGGTGCCGGAGTCGCCGGTGATGATCTCGACCTTCAAGTCGCTCGGCGCGAATCCGACGCCGATTCCCTGGGGTGAGCTCTATACCGCGCTCCAGACGCGCGTGGTCGACGCCGGCGAGGCGCCTCCCGCGGCGCTGAACGACATCAAGCTCTTCGAGATCGCGAAGGTGATGTCGCTCACGAATCACATGTACACCGGCCAGTTCATGCTGATCAGCGATAAGGCCTGGCAGCGGCTGAACGAGAAGGAGCGCGCGGCGCTCCTGGAGGCCGGCCGCGAGGCGACTGCATGGCAGCGCGCGTACACGGCCAAGGCGCAGAACGAGATGATCGAATCGCTGCAGAAGGCCGGCGTCAAGGTGCAGAAGGTCGACACCGGTCCGATGCAGAAGGCCGTCATGCCCGTTTATCAGGACTACGCCAAGACGATCGGCGGCATGCAGTTGATCGAAGCCGCCGGCAAGCTGTAGCTCCCGACACCGGTTGTGAGCCGCGGCGCCCGCAGGCCGCGGCCGTGTTACGTCCATAAGAACACGAGCGTCACGATGCCCACCGCAGAACGCCTCGTTCGACGCGTCAATCTCCTCGTGCAATACGTGGTGATCGCGCAATTCGCCGTGCTCGTGGCCGTCGTCGCGGCGGCGGTCTTCTGGCGCTACGTCCTGAACGACTCGATCGTGTGGGCCGAGGAGCTCTCGCGCTATCTCTTCGTCTGGATCTCGTTCCTGGGCGGAGGACTCGGCGTAGGCACCAACATCCACGTCGGCGTGGATTCGCTCGTCGAGCTCCTGCCGGCCCGGCCGAAGCTCGTCGTGCAGATCGCCGTGGAGCTCCTGATCGTCGTGTTCACGGGGGTCCTGATCTGGGTCGGGTGGCAGTTCATGATGTTCGGCATGAGATCGGACGCCTTGCTGCTTCCGATCAAGATGGGGCACGTGTACATGGCGGTGCCGGCGGGCGGCGTCGTCATGCTGGCCAACGTGCTGCTGAACCTCGCGCGGCACGTGCGGACGCTCGTCGAACGGAAACCCGCCTGATGCTGCTGACGATCGCCGTCGCCAGCTTCGTCGTCTTCCTGCTGGTTGGGATGCCGGTGCTGTTCGCGCTCGCGGGCTCGAGCATTCTCGCTCTCACGTTCGCGAGCGACCTCCCGCTCATGCTGGTCGCGCAGCGCATGGTGGCGCAGGTCGACAGCTTCACGCTGCTCGCCGTGCCGCTGTTCATCTTCGCCGGGACGATCATGGAGCTCGGCGGCATTTCCTCGCGGCTCGTCGCGTTCGCGAACTGTCTCGTAGGCCATTACCGCGGCGGCCTCGCGATGGCATGCGTGCTGAGCAGCATGATCATCTCGGGCGTGTCCGGCGCCTCGGCGGCGGACGCGTCGGCGATCGGCGCCATCCTGATCCCGGCGATGATCGCGCGCGGCTACGGCAAGCCGTTCGCGGCATCCATACAGGCGGCCGCCGCGACGATGGGCCCGATGATTCCGCCGAGCAACCTCGCGATCATCTATGCGGTCATCGCCAACGTTTCCATCGGAAAGCTCTTCGTCGGCGGAATCGTGCCGGGTGTGATGATCGGCATTTCGCTGATCATCATGTCGCACTTCTACGCGATCAAGTATGGCTTTCCGGTCGAGAAGAAAGCCACGCTGAAGGAAACCTGGATTGCCGTTCGCGAAGCCTCGTGGGCGCTCATGGCGCCCGTCATCATCCTCGGCGGCATCATCAGCGGCGTTTTCACGGCGACCGAGTCGGGTGCGATCGCGATCGTGTACGCGCTGATCGTCTCGATGTTCATCTACCGCGAGCTCTCGTTTCGTCAGCTCGGCAAGGCGCTGCTCGATTCGGCGCTCACGACCGCGATGGTGATGCTCGTCATCGCCGCGGCCGGCGTTTTCAGCTGGCTGCTCGCGAACGAGAACGTGCCGCAGCTCACGCGGGAGTTCCTGCTCGGCGTCAGCGACAACCCGCACGTGATCCTCTTCCTGATCCTCGCGCTCATGCTATTGATCGGTTGCGTGATGGAGATTGTCGCGGCGGGCATCATCATGATCCCGGTGCTGTACCCGATTGCGAACCACTTCGGCTTCGATTCGACCTATTTCGCCGTGCTCATCATGATGACGATGGCGATCGGTGCGGTGACGCCGCCGGTCGGCGTGACGCTCTACGTGACGCTGGGCATCGCACAGACCTCGCTCTCTTCGGTGAACCGCTTCATCTGGCCGATGGTCGGGGCGCTCGTGCTCGTCCTCGTCATCTGCGCGATCTTTCCGCCGCTCATCACCTATCTGCCCGATCTGCTGTTCGGGGCCGACCCGCCGAAGCTCGTTCCGAAATAAGCGCTGCGACGCGCTGCCCGAGCCCGAGGAGCGTGCGATCGGCGCCGCGGCGCGCGACGAGCTGGATGCCCACGGGCAACCCGGCGGGGCCGGTTCCGGCAGGGATCGTGAGACACGGCAGGTGCATCGCGGTCCACAGGCGGTTGAAGACATTGTTGCCGAGGGCGTTGCCCTTTTCCGCTTCGCCCGGCGCAGCCGGTGTGAGCAGCGCGTCGTAGCCGTCGAAGAGCCGGTCGACCGCGAGGGCGCAATGCATGGTCGCGGCGCGGACGCGCTGCACCTCGTCGGCGTCGAGTCTGCCTCCGTGCTCGATCAACCTGCGTGCGACGGGGCTCAGCTGCTCGCGGTGGTCGCGGAATTCGCGGGCGAGCGCCCACGCGGCCTCCGCACCGGTGACGACATAGAATCCGTCGCTCACGAGCTCGACCTCGGGCGGCAGAGCGACATCCTGAATGTCGAATCCGGCAGCGGCGAGCGCGCGCGCGGTTTTCGCGAGCACGTTTCGCGTCGAGCGCTCGGTCTGTGTCCAGAAAGGCGTGCGGCAGAAGCCGATGCGGATGCCGCGCCGGGTTGTGTTGCGCGGTTCAGCGCGGGCGCACAGCACCGAGTCGAGGAGCGCCAGATCTTCGACCGATCGCGCGATCTCGCCGACGGTGTCGAACGTGGGCGCCAGCGCCTTGATACCTGTGACCGGCACGCGCTGGTAAGTGGGCTTGAACGCAAACACGCCGCAATAAGACGCCGGTCTGATCGTCGAACCGCCCGTCTGCGTGCCGAGGGCCAGCGGCATCATGAAATCGGCGACGCCGGCTACCGAGCCGCTCGAGGACCCACCCGGCGTGTGCCGCGGATTGTGCGGGTTTCGGGTATTCGCGGGCTCGAGATAGGCGAACTCGCTCGTCTTCGTCTTGCCGAATATCACGGCGCCCGCCGCACGAAGACGCGAAACGACTTCCGCGTCGCGCCGCGGCCGGTGATCGCGGTAGATCGGCGAGTTGTACTCGGTCGGCATGCCGCGCGTATCGATGATGTCCTTCAAGCCCACGGGAATGCCGTGGAGCGGCCCGCGCGGCCGCTTCAGCCTGTCGAGGCGCCGCGCCTCCCGCACGGCCCGGTCCGCGTCGATGAACGCCCATGCGCGGACGACCGGTTCCCGCTCCTCGATTCGCGCGAGACACGCAACGACGAGCTCTTCGGCGCTGATGCGGCGCGCGGCGATCAGCCGCGCAGCTTCGGTAGCGGTGAGTCGGTTGAGATCCACGCGGCGGAGATACGGCCGCCTTACACCACCTTCGATTCGCGCAGCTTCGCGATCTTCGCCTCGTCCATCCCGAGGAACTCGCGCAGGATCTCGTCGGTGTGCTGGCCGAGCGTCGGCGGCGGCAGCTTGGGCTCGATCGGGGTCGCCGAGAACTTCATCGGGCTCGCCACCAGCGGCACGGTGCCCGCGGTCGGGTGCGGCAGGTCGATGCGCATGCCGCGCGCGATCACCTGCGGCTCCTCGAACACCTGCTTGATGTTGTTGATCGGGCCGTTCGCGACGCCGGCCTCTTCCAGCGCATTGACCCAGTCTTTGGTCGTGCGCTTACTGAAGACTTCGTTGAGGAGCTTCGTGATCTCCTCGCGGTTCTCCACGCGTTTCGCGTTGGTCGAAAAGCGCGGGTCTTTCGCAAGGTCCTGGCAACCTGCCGTATCGCAGAACTTGTTGAACAGGTTGTCGTTGCCGCACGCGAGGATGATGTCGCCGTCGCTCGTCTTGAAGGTCTGATAGGGAACGATGTTCGGGTGCGCGTTGCCGATGCGCCCCGGCACCTCGCCGGTCGCGAGATAGTTCATCGCCTGGTTGGCGAGGATGGCGACCTGCGTGTCGAGCAGCGCCATATCGATGTACTGCCCGATACCCGTCTCGGCACGATGCGCGATCGCCGCGCACACCGCGATCGACGCATACATGCCGGTCATGATGTCGACGATAGGAATACCGACCCGCTGCGGCCCGCCGCCGGGCAGATCGTCGCGCTCGCCGGTGATGCTCATGATGCCGCCCATGCCCTGCGCCATGAAGTCGTAGCCGGGGCGGTCCTTGTACGGCCCGGTCTGGCCGAAGCCCGTGACCGAGCAGTAGATGATGCGCGGATTGATCTTCTTCAGATCCTCGTAGCCCAGGCCGTAGCGCGCGAGGTCGCCGACCTTGTAGTTCTCGAGCAGCACGTCGCACTTGGCGGCGAGATCGCGCACGATCTGCTGGGCTTCGGGCTTGGTGAGGTCGAGCGTGATCGACTTCTTGCCGCGATTGGCGGCACAGAAGTACGCCGATTCCTTGGTGTCCTTGCCGCTCGCGTCCTTGAGATAAGGCGGCGCGAACGCGCGCGAGTCGTCGCCCTTCACCGGGCGCTCGACCTTGATCACTTCGGCGCCGAGATCGGCAAGGTTCTGCCCGGTCCACGGCGCGGCGAGCACGCGCGAGAGGTCGAGCACACGGATATGCGAGAGAGGTCCGGGCATGGGTCTGGTCCTAGATTAAAGCGTTAACACGGAGGACACGGAGGAAGGCACGGAGGGCACGGAGGGCACGGAGAAAAAACAATCAGGTCGTATCGCGTGATGGGTCAGGACACTCGCACCCGCGTTGTTTTCCTCCGTGTCCTCCGTGAACCTCCGTGTCCTCCGTGTCGAAGCTTTTGAACTTAACGTCCTACGAACTTAGGTTTACGTTTAGCGAGAAAGGCATCGTAGCCGATGCGATAGTCCTCGGTCCTGAAATAAGCGAAGTTCTCGCGGCGCTCGTCCTCGCCGAGCGGTGCCGCCCGAGGCGTAAGACGGCGCACGAACTGCTTGTGCCAGCGCGCGACGAGCGGCGCGCCTTCGGCGATGCGTTTTGCGCTCGCGTGCGTTTCTTCCTCCAGCCTGTCGTCGGACACGACGCGCGTGAGCAATCCTTTCGCGAGCGCTTCGTCGGCATTCCACACGCGGCCTTCGACGAGGATCTCGAGCGCGGCGGCGCGGCCCGTCACCGGCAGGATCGCCTGCAGCTCGCTGTACGCGATCGCGAAACCGAGGCGGTTGATCGGCACCCCGAAGCGGCCCGATTCTCCCGAAATACGCAAGTCGCACTGCGAAGCGATCTCGAGGCCGCCGCCGACGCACGGACCGTGGATCATCGCAATCGTCGGATGCCTGCATTCCCCGACCGCGTTGAGCGCGCCGTAGACGTATTCCTCGTGATACACGCGGCCCTGCGCTTCGTTGTCGCGCGCGGTCGCGAACTCCGCGATGTCCGCGCCCGCGGCGAACGCGTCGCGCCCGCTGCCGCGGATCACGATGCAGCGCAAGCTCTCGTCCGCCGAGAGCTTGTCGACCTCGACCTTCAGCGCGCGCCACATGTCCACGGTCAGCGCGTTGAGCCTGGCCGGGTTGTGCAGCGCTACGGTCGCGATGGCGCCGTCGCGCGAGACGAGGATTTCGGGCATGGCGGGAAAGGCTTTGGATTCTAGCCCACGGTGCGTTGACACGCATCGGGGCGGACGCTAGCGTTCACGCATAACAAAGCCGTGGCGGCGGCGCTCGATCGCCGGTCCAATCACACACTGGAGGAAACATGATTCGCCTGCTGTCTGCTGTCGCGCTCGGCCTTGCAGTCACCGCCGCCTTCGGCCAGGAAAGCTACCCTTCGCGCGCGATCACGATCATCGTGCCCAACCCGCCGGGCGGCATGAACCAGATCACCGCGCAGCCGATGTCGGCGGTCATCGAGAAGCTCACCAAGCAGCCCGCGCCGGTCGTGAACAAACCCGGCGCCACCGCCGCGGTCGGCACCGCTTACGTCGCGCAGCAAAAGCCCGACGGCTACACCATCCTCGTGACGACGCCGAACATCTATCTCGTCGTCGAGAAGAACAAGGCGCAGCACGTCGACGCGCCCTACAAGCTCGAGCAGATCCAGCCGCTCGCGCTCACCAGCGCCGATCCGCTGGTCCTCACGGTGCAGACCGAGAGCCCGTGGAAGACGGCGAAGGAGTTCATCGCCGAAGCCAAGGCGAAGGACGGCCAGCTCGCGTTCTCGAGCTCGGGTCCGTACGGGGTCACCCACGTGCCTTTCGCGCAGTTCCTCGATCTCGCGGGCTTGCGCATGCGGCATGTCCCGACCACGGGCGGCGGCCCGGCGGTGACGCAGCTCCTCGGCGGCCATGTGCAGGCGACCGGACAAGGGCTCGCCGCGGTCGCGCCGCACATCAAGGGCGGCAAGCTGCGTGCGCTCGCGTCCTGGGGCGCGAAGCGCCATTCGAGCCTCCCCGACGTCGCCACGTTCAAGGAGCTCGGCTACGACCTCGAGGCGTACCTGTGGGTCGGTCTCTTCACGACCGCCGGCGTGCCCGAGCCGACGCTGAAAGCGATGCGCGACCTGATCCGCCGCACCATGACCGATCCGCTGTACAGGCAGGCGATGGAGAAAGCCAGCGTCGAAGTGGATTACCGCGACACGCCCGACTTCATGAAGTTCTTCCAGGCCGATTACAAGCGTCTCGGGCCGTCGGTCGAGAAGCTCGCGAAAGAAGAGAAAAAATGAAGATTAAAAGCGTCGAACCGATCGCGGTCAGCCTGCCGCTGGCCAACCCGATCAAGATGGCGGGCGTGGTGCTCACCTCGGCCGAGAACGTGCTCGTGAAGCTCACGACCGACGGCGGGATCGTCGGCTGGGGCGAAGCCGCGTCGGCGCCGAGCATGACCGGCGAGACGGTGGAGAGCATGGTCGCGGCGATCCGTTACCTCGCGCCCTACGTCGAAGGGTCGGAGCTCGCCGACCTCGACGGCATCGACGAGCGCGTCGACCGCGCGCTCTACGGCAACAAGGCGGCGAAATCGGCGGTCGAGATCGCGCTGATGGACGCCCTCGGCAAAGCTTCGGCCAAGCCTGCATACGAGCTCCTCGGCGGCAAGCGCCGCGAGCGCGTGCCGATGCTGCGCATGATCGCGGCGAGCGATCCCAAGGCCGATGTCGAGGAAGCGAAGCGCTGCAAGGCCGAAGGCTACGTCGCGTTCAAGGTGAAAGTCGGCACCGGCGCGCCGTCACGCGACGCCGAGCGCACCCGGCTCGTCCGCGAAGCGCTCGGGCGCGACGTGCTCGTGTGCTCGGACGCGAACCAGGGCTGGTCGGTCGAAGAAGCGCTGGAGTACGTGCGTGCGCTCGAAGGCGCCGGCCTCGACTTCTTCGAGCAGCCGATCATGGGCCACGACATCGAAGGCATGGCGCGCATCGCGGCTGCGACGAAGATCGCGATCGGCTTCGACGAAGGGCTGCACGGCCTCGCGGACGTGAAGCGGCATCACTCGGCACACGCCGGCGCGGGCGCGAGCCTCAAGACCATCAAGCTCGGCGGCATGCGCCAAGTCTGCCGCGCGGCGGCGCTCATGCACGAGCTCGGCATGAAAGTGAACCTCGCGGGCAAGATGTCGGAGTCGGGCATCGCCACCGCCGCGGTGCTGCACATCGCCGCAGCAGTTCCGTCGGTCGACTGGGCGGTGAGCCCGACCAGCCCGTATCTCGCCGAAGACGTGCTCGCGAAGCCGCTCACGTTCGAGCGCGGTCACGCGATCGTACCGTCGGGCGTGGGGCTCGGGATCGAAGTCGACGTAGATCGGGTGCGCCGGTTCGCTCTGCGCTGAAAAATGAACCGCAGAGGACGCAGAGGACGCGGAGGAAAACCAAAACCATTCTTGAGCAAGACGTCTTCGTCGAAAGTGACCGCCGGTCTTCCTCTGCGTCCTCTGCGTCCTCTGCGGTAAATAACGCCCTTAAACTTTGATGCAGGCGACGTAGTGTCCCGGCTGCGCCTCACGCAGCTCGGGTACGACCTGTTTGCATTCTTCGCTCGCGAGGGGACAGCGCGTGTGGAACACGCAGCCCTGCGGCGGATTCAACGGGCTCGGCACTTCTCCGCCCAGGACGCGATGCTCGCGCGTCGCTTCGACCGCCGGATCGGGGATCGGCACCGCGTCGAGCAGCGCCCTGGTATACGGATGCAGCGGGTTCTCGTACAGCGCGTCGCGGTCGGCGATTTCCATCGCGCGGCCGAGGTACATCACCACGATGCGGTCGGAGATGTGGCGCACTACCGCCAGATCGTGCGCGATGAAAAGATACGTGAGCCCGAGCCGTTTCTGCAGGTCTTCGAGCAGGTTGATGATCTGCGCCTGTATCGACACGTCGAGCGCCGAGACCGGCTCGTCGCACACGATGAACGAAGGCTCCATCGCGAGCGCGCGGGCGATGCCGACGCGCTGGCGCTGCCCGCCCGAAAGCTCGTGCGGATAGCGCTGCGCCATGTATTCGAAGAGCCCCACCTGAGTCAGGAGCTCGGTCACTCGACGCCGCGCGGCTTCGCGATCGGGCTGCAGCTTGTACACGAGCAGGGGCTCGGCGACGATGTCGCCGATCGTCATGCGCGGGTTGAGCGACGAATAAGGGTCCTGGAAGATGACCTGGATCTGCCGGCGGTAGCGTCTCAGCGCGGCGCCATGCGCGCGCGTGACGTCCTCGCCGGCGTACCGCATCTCGCCCGCGGTCGGATCGTCGAGCCTGAGCAGCGTGCGCCCGACCGTGGTCTTGCCGCAGCCCGATTCGCCGACGAGGCCGAGCGTCTCGCCGCGGAACACGTCGAACGAGAGGCCGTCGACCGCGCGCACGACGGTCTTGCCGCCGGACAGCGCTTTCAGTCCCGTCGCCACTTCGAAGTGCGTCTTGAGATTTCGAACCGAGAGCAGCGGTGCGCCCCGGTCGATCGTCTTGGTCCCGGCGGCCGCTGAAGAACGCTGCACGAGGCCGAGCCCTTCGGCGCCGACCTGCGCCATCTCCAGCGCGCGCACGCAGGCCGACCAGTGCGCGGGCTCCGCTTCGACGAGCGGCGGCTGCGCGCACAGCGACTCGGGCACCTGCGCGGCGCAGCGCGGCGCGAAGCGACAGCCCTGCGGCGGGTCGAGAAGATTCGGCGGCATGCCTTCGATCGTCTCGAGCTTGAGCCCGCGCGGCCGGTCCAGCCGCGGCACCGAGCGCAGCAGGCCGGCGGTATACGGATGCAGCGGCTTCGCGAAGAGCGCGCGCGCGTCCGCCCGCTCCGAGAGCTTCGCCGCGTACATCACGTTCACGCGATCGGCGTAACGCGCGACGATGCCGAGGTTGTGCGTAATGACGACGAGCGCGACACCGAGATCGCGCGAGAGGTCTTTCATCAGCCGCAGGATCTGCGCCTGTATCGTCACATCGAGCGCGGTCGTCGGCTCGTCGGCGATGACGAGCTTCGGATTGCAGGCGAGCGCGATCGCGATCATCGCGCGCTGGCGCATCCCGCCCGAGAACTGGTGCGGATACTGGTCGAGGCGGCGCTCGACGTCGGGGATGCCGACCATCCTCAGGAGCTCGGCCGCGCGCGCACGCGCGGCGGCCTCGTCCATCTTCAGATGCAGGCGCAGCGGCTCCATGAGCTGGAAGCCGACCGTCAGCACCGGATTGAGCGAGGTCATCGGCTCCTGGAAGATCATCGCGATCTCGCGGCCGCGGATCGCTCGCATGGCTTCCTGCGGAAGCTCGAGGAGATCGCGGCCTTCGAACAGCACGCGGCCGCTCACCCGCGCGGTCGGCGCGAGCAGGCGCATGATCGCGAGCGAAGAGACCGACTTGCCGCAGCCCGACTCGCCGACCAGCGCGACGATCTCGCCGGGGTTGACGTCGTAGGAGATGCCTTCGACTGCGCGCACCACGCCGCGCGAGGTGACGAAGCGCACGTCGAGATCCTGGACTTCGAGGAGCGGCGGCATCTAGTGGATCGTCATTCCCGCGAAGGTGACGCGGTAAGCGTCATCCCCGCGAAGGCGGGGACCCATTTTGACGTTGAAATTCAAAATGGATTCCCGATCATTTCGCGCTCGCGCGCGGTCGGGAATGACGTCAAGGCAGCGCCGCCTCCAGCACGCGCGCCACGTGCAGCGCTTCGCGTTGCGCCCCGTCGTGGATCTGGTGCCGGCAGCTCGTGCCGTCGGCGACGACGAGCGTGTCGGCGTCGGCCTTGCGCACCGCGGGCAGGAGCGCGAGCTCGCCCATCTTCATCGACACGTCGTAGTGCTTCGCGTCGTAGCCGAAGCTGCCCGCCATGCCGCAGCAGCTCGACTGCACCGTTTCCACTTGCAGACCCGGCACGAGCTTCAGCACGCGCTCGACCGCACCCATCGCGCCGAACGATTTCTGGTGGCAGTGGCCGTGCAGCAGCGCTTTCTTCTGCGGAACCGCCTTGAGATCGAGCGTGAAGCGCCCCGCGTCGATCTCGCGCGCGACGAACTCTTCGAAGAGATAGGCGTTCAGCGCGAGCTCGGCCATCTCGCCGTCCGGATGCATGTAGAGGAACTCGTCGCGCAGCCCGAAGAGGCACGAAGGCTCGAGCCCGACCACCGCGACGCCGCGATCGACATAGGGTTTGAGCGTCTCCAGCATGCGCTGCGCTTCGCGTTGCGCTTCGGTCACGAGGCCGGATGCGAGGAAAGTGCGGCCGCAGCAGAGCGGGCGCGAACCGTCTTTCGGCGCAGGCGTGTGGACCGTGTAGCCGGCCGCTTCCAGCACTTTGATGGCCGCGCGCGCGTTCCCGGGCTCGAAGTAGCGGTTGAACGTATCGACGAAGAGGACCACTTCCTGCGTTCCCGTCTGCGCCGGCCGGTCTTTGAAACGGTCGCCCCGCCACTTCGGCAGCGCGCGCTGCGGCGCGAAACCGACGAAGCTCTTCGCGACGGCCGACAGCGCATTGGTCAGCGGCGCGAGCTTCGCCGCCCACGGCGCGTAGCGCGGCATGTAGGCGACCAGCCGGTCCTTGAACGTAAGCCCGTGGCGCTGATGGTAGTGGTGCAGGAACTCGACTTTCATCTTCGCCATGTCGACGCCGGTGGGACATTCGCGGCGGCAGCCTTTGCACGAGACGCACAGGTCGAGCGTGTCGAAGACTTCCTGCGAGGTGAGCGCGTCCGGACCGAGCTGGCCCGAGAGCGCGAGCCGCAGCGTGTTCGCGCGGCCGCGCGTGAGGTGCTGCTCGTCGAGCGTCGCGCGGTACGACGGGCACATCGTCCCGGCGTCGAACTTGCGGCAGTGGCCGTTGTTGTTGCACATCTCGACGGCCTTGTCGAAACCGCCCCACTCGCTCCAGTCGAGCACGGTGCGCGGCGGCCGGGCCTTGTAGCCGGGCTTGAAGCGGAACAGCGTGCGGTCGTCCTGCTTCGAAGGCTTCACGATCTTGCCGGGATTCAGCAAGCCTTTCGGATCGAACAGGCCTTTGATCTCTTCGAAGGTGCGGGTGAGCTTCGGCCCGAAGAACGGCTCGATCCACTCCGAGCGCACGAGACCGTCGCCGTGCTCGCCCGAATACGAGCCTTTGTATTGCTTCACGAGCTCGGCGGCTTCCTCCGCGATCGCGCGCATCTTGTGCGCGCCGTCGCGCCGCATGTCGAGGATGGGCCGCACGTGCAGCGTGCCGACCGAGGCGTGCGCGTACCACGTGCCTTCGGTGCCGTGCTTGTGAAAGACCTGGGTGAGCCGGTCGGTGTATTCGGCGAGGTGCTCGAGCGGCACCGCGCAGTCCTCGATGAACGAGACCGGTTTGCCGTCGCCTTTCATCGACATCATGATGTTGAGACCCGCCTTGCGCACTTCCCACACGTCGCGCTGGAGATTGGCGTCGGTGATCTCGACGACGCCGCCGGGGAAACCGAGATCGCCCATCAGCTCGACGAGCTGTTTGAGCTTCCTCGACTGTTCGTCGCGGTCGTCTCCTGCGAACTCGACCAGCAGGATCGCGTCGGGCTCTCCAAGGATGAACTGCTCGACGATCGGCCGGAACGCGGCGTTGTCGCGGGCGAGGCCGATCATCGTGCGGTCGACGAGCTCGACCGCGACCGGACCGAGCTTGACGATGTGCTTCGGGGCTTCCATCGCTTTGTAGAACGACGGGAAGTGGCACACCCCGAGCGTCTTGTGTTTCGGGAGCGGCGACAGATCGAGCTCCAGCGCGCGCGAATAGGCGAGCGTCCCTTCGGAGCCGACCAGCAGGTGCGCCATATTTAGCGCGGGGGGCAAGTAACTTGCCCGCCGCGCTTCTGCCGACGACGGCAGCATCATGTCGAGGTTGTAGCCGCCGACGCGCCGCAGGAGCTTCGGATAGCGGTGCTCGATCTCCTCGGACTCGCGGATCGCGATGTCGCGGATCTTGCGCACGAGGTCGCGATAGCCTTGCGCCCCTTCGAGCTTCGACAGGTCCTCGGGCACGTGACCGAAGCGATACGCCGCGCCGTCGGCCATCACCGCTTCGACCGCGCGCACGTTGTGCACCATGTTGCCGTAGCGGATCGAGCGCGAGCCGCACGAGTTGTTGCCCGCCATGCCGCCGATCGTCGCCTGCGCGCTCGTCGACACGTCCACCGGGTACCACAGACCGTGCGGCTTGAGATACGCGTTGAGGTGGTCGAGCACGATCCCGGGCTGCACCGTGACGGTCCGCGCGGCCTTGTCGAACGACACGACCTTGTTGAGGTGCCGGGAGACGTCGATGACCAGCGCTTCGCCGACGGTCTGGCCGCACTGCGAGGTGCCGCCGCCGCGCGGCAGCACCGGCACGCCGGCGTCGATGGCGATGCGGAACGCGGTCAGGGCGTCTTCGTCGCTCACCGGCACCACCACGCCGACCGGCTCGATCTGGTAGATCGAGGCGTCGGTGGAATAGCGCCCGCGCGAGCCGGCGTCGAACAGGACCTCGCCCCTGATCTCGCGCTTCAGCTTCGAAGCGAGCGCGGTGCGATCGGGCGTAGCCCTGACCGGACGGATCGGTATCACGGCGTCGTTCATTGCCTGCTCCCTTCGAGCGATTCCATGACGAGCACCAGCTTGTTCGCGAGATGCTCTCGCAGTATGCGCTGGAGCGCGATCCCGTCGCGCGCGACCAGCGCGCGCAGCATCTCTTCGTGCTCGGCCACCGCCTCGTCCCAGCGCTCGCGCGAGTAGTTGGCGATGTAGCGCGCGCGGCGCACGTTGGCGTTGAGGCTGCGATAGACCTCGGCCAGCGGCGCGTTGCCGCTCGCCTCCACCAGCTTCATGTGGATGTCCTGGTTGCAGCGGAAGTACTCGGCGAGCTCGCCGCGCGCGTGGTGCGCGAGCATCTGGTAGTGCAGCGCGCGGATCTCGTTGATCTCGTCGTCGGTGGCGTTGCGGCACGCGAGCTCGCCGGCGAGCGCCTCGAGCGCGCCCATCACCGCGAAGGTCTGTTTCACGCGCTCGGGTTCGAGCGGCGCGACGATCGCGCCGCGATTGGGCAGCAGCCGCACCAGGCCTTCGGACGCAAGGTACTTGAGCGCCTCGCGCAGCGGTGTGCGCGAAGTGCCGAGCGTCTCGGTCAGCACGCGCTCGTTCAGCTTGGTGCCGGCTTCGAGCGCACCGTGCACGATCATGTCGCGCAGGCGGTCGAGCACCGTTTCGTGCAGCAGGCGCGGCGCGGGCTCGGTCGCGGCACCGGTTGCGGAGGACGTGTGGAGGTCGGGTGTCATGGCAGTTTTGTATGCATAATAGTCGCTCGCGACGCCTGCCGCAAACCGGTGTAACGCCCTGAGCTTGCTGTGCTGCAGGAATGTGAGCGTGTGCTCACACCTTTCTTTGCATACAAAATTGGCTTGCGGCCGCTCTTCGTACGGCGTTAACATGACCGCCACTCTCACCCCGCGAGGACCTCCGCCATGGGCCACAACGCCGGCCGCCACTTCCTGCAGATTCCGGGACCCACCAACGTTCCGGACCGCATCCTGCGTGCGATCGACCACACCACGATCGATCACCGCGGGCCCGAGTTCCAGAAGCTCGGCCAGGAAGTGCTCGAAGGCCTGAAAGCGGTCTTCAAAACGAAGAGCCCGGTCGTCATCTTCCCCGCTTCCGGCACCGGGGCGTGGGAAGCCGCGCTGGTGAATACGCTCTCCCCCGGCGACCGCGTGCTCATGTACGAGACCGGCCACTTCGCGACGCTCTGGAACGGCATGGCGAAGCGTCTGGGCATCGTTCCCGAGTTCATCGCCGGCGACTGGCGGCACGGCGCCGATGCCGCGGCGATCGAAGCTCGCCTGGCGGAAGACAAGTCGCACACCATCAAAGCGGTCTGCGTGGTGCACAACGAGACGTCGACCGGCGCCACCAGCCGCATCGGCGAAGTGCGCAAGGCGATCGACCGCGCCGGCCATCCCGCGCTCTTCATGGTCGATACGATCTCGTCGCTCGCTTCCATCGACTACCGCCACGACGAATGGGGCGTGGACGTGACCGTCGCCGGCTCGCAGAAAGGCCTCATGCTGCCGCCCGGACTCTCGTTCAATGCCGTGAGCGACAAAGCGCTCGCCGCGGGCAGGACCGCGCAGCTCCCGCGCTCGTACTGGTCGTGGGAAGAGATGCTCGGACCGAACAAGAACGGCTTCTTCCCGTACACACCTTCGACCAACCTGCTCTACGGGCTGCGCGAAGCGCTGAAGATGCTGGTCGAGGAAGAGGGTCTCGCGAACGTGTTCAAGCGGCACGACCGCCACGCCGAAGCGACGCGGCGCGCGGTGCGCGCATGGGGTCTCGAGATCCTGTGCCAGAACCCGGAAGAGTATTCGAGCTCTCTCACCGCGGTGTTGATGCCCGCCGGCCACAGCGAGATCGCTTTCCGCAAGGTCGTGCTCGACCGCTTCGACATGTCGCTCGGCAGCGGCCTCGGCAAGATCGCCGACAAGGTCTTCCGGATCGGCCATCTCGGCGACTTCAACGATCTCATGCTGATGGGCACGCTGTGCGGGGTCGAGATGGGCCTCGAGCTCGCGGGCGTGCCGCATCGCAAAGGCGGCGCGGCCGCGGCGATGGACTATCTCAGCGGCGCCAGCCAGGCCGAGCAGAGACAGGCCGCGTGATCCGCACGCTGTGGGTGATCGGGGCGCTGTTCGCGCTCCCTACGGCCGCGCAGTCGCAGAGCTATCCGGTCAAGCCGATCCGGCTCGTCGTGCCGTTCGCCCCCGGCGGCGGCACCGACATCATCGCGCGCCTCATCTCGCAGCAGCTCGGCGAAGCGCTCGGCCAGCCCGTCGTCGCCGACAACCGCGGCGGTGCGGGCAGCACGCTCGGCACCGAGATCGTCGCAAAGGCGCCGGCGGACGGTTATACGCTGCTCCTGGGCAACATCAGCCTCGCGTTCAACGCGACGCTCTATCAAAAGCTCTCGTACGACGCGCTGCGCGATCTCGCGCCGGTGACGCTGGTCGCGGTGCAGCCGAACATCCTGGTGATCCATCCGTCGGTGCCGGCGAAGACGTTCAAGGATTTCGTGGCGGTCGCGCGCGCGAACCCGGGCAAGTACACCTATGCATCGGCGGGTGTCGGCTCCGGCACGCACCTCGCGGCGGAGCTACTGAAGATGCTGACGAAGACCGACCTCGTGCACGTGCCCTACAAAGGCACCGGCCCGGCGCTCAACGATCTGATCGGCGGCCAGGTGCACATGATGGTCTCGACGTTCGCCTCCGCCCTGCCGCACGCGAAGAGCGGGCGGCTGCGCGCGCTCGCGGTGACGACGGCGAAGCGCTCCAATGCCGCGCCCGAGGTGCCGACGCTGATCGAATCGGGTGTGGCGGGATTCGAATACAGCACGTGGTACGGGCTGCTCGCGCCGGCCGGCGTGCGCAAGGACACCGTGCAGAAGCTCAACGCCGTGGCGAAGCAGGTTCTCGCGCGCGACGACCTGAAACAGAAGTTCGAAGCGCAGGGCGTCGATGCGCTGTGGAATACGCCCGCCGAGTTTTCGGCGTATCTGAAATCCGAGACGGCGAAATGGGCGAAGGTCGTGAAGGCGACGGGTGCCAAGGCGGAATAGAAGTGACGGCTAAGGCGGTGACGAACAACTCCCTGCTCCTCTCGCGCGACGGTGCGATCGCGACCGTGACCCTGAACAAGCCCGATCGGCTCAACGCGCTCGACCGCGGCATGTGGCAAGCGCTTCGCGACACGATGCGCGCGCTGTCCGCCGAAGACGGCCTGCGCTGCATCGTGCTGCGCGGCGCGGGCGGCAAGGCGTTCGCCGCGGGCGCCGACATCGCCGAATTCGCGACCGAGCGCGCGAACGCGCGGCAGGCGAGCGGTTACGGCGAGCTGATCCACGAAGCGATGCAGTCGGTCGGGCATTGCCGGCACCCGACGGTCGCGCTGATCGAAGGCGCGTGCATTGGGGGCGGGCTCGAGATCGCGGCGATGTGCGACCTTCGCATCTGCGGTCGATCGAGCCGCTTCGGCGTGCCGATCGCGCGCCTCGGCCTCACCATGGGTTACGGCGAGCTCGAGGGCCTGCTCTCGCTCGTCGGCCGCGCCGTCGCGCTCGAGATCCTGCTCGAAGGCCGTGTGTTCGGCGCGGACGAAGCGTTCCGCAAGGGGCTCGTGAACCGCGTCGTCGAAGACGCCGACGTCGAGCGCGAAGCGTACGCGACCGCCGGGCGCATCGCCGCCGGCGCGCCGCTGGTCGCGCGCTGGCACAAGCAGTTCGTCGAGCGCCTCTTCCCCCGCGTCGACATTCCCCCGGAAGAGTGGAACGAAGGCTACGCGTGCTTCGACACCGAGGACTACCGCGAAGGCGTCGCGGCGTTCCTCGCCAAGCGCACGCCTGCGTTCAAAGGCAAATAAAAAGCATCGACACGGAGGGCACGGAGCTCCACGGAGGACACGGAGGAAAACAAATACCTACAATTCCGAACGTTGCCTTTCGCCGCATGCAAGGCGCCACGCCGCATAAAACCTCCGTGTCCTCCGTGCCTTCCTCCGTGTCCTCCGTGTTCAAGCTTTTGATGTTGCTTTTGGCGGCCTCGACCGCCTACGCCCAGGCCGACTACGCGCGCGAGAAGCGCTGGGCCGACGAGATCACGCCGGCCATCATCGTCGGGGATCCGGTGCAGCTCGAGCTCCCGTCGGGCCGCAAGTTTCTCGGCATCTACGCGCCGTCCAAGCCGGCTGCCCCCGGTGTCATCGTCATTCACGGGCTGGGCGTGCATCCCGACTGGAACCTGATCAACGCGCTGCGCAGCCGGCTCTCGGACGAAGGCTACGCGACGCTGTCGATCCAGATGCCGGTGCTGGCGGCCGACGCCAAGGCGGATCAGTACCCGCCGGTCTTTCCGGAAGCCGCCCAGCGCATCGCTGCGGCGGTGCGCTTCCTGCGCGCGAAAGGCCATCCGAAGGTCGCCGCCGTGGCGCACAGCCTCGGAGCTCGGATGGCGAACCACTACGTCGAGCGCGGCGACGGCCTGGACGCCTGGGTCGCGATCGGGATCACCGCGCCCTACAGCGGCGGCGAGCGCTTCAAAGTGCCGGTCCTGGACGTGTACGGCGAGCGCGATTACCCCGCGGTGCGCGATAATGCGCGGGAGCGCGCCGCCGTCCTCGCGCGCGTGAAGGGTTCGGCGCAGGTCGAAGTCGCCGGCGCGGACCATTTCTTCGGCGGACACGAAGCCGAGCTCGTTCGCACGATCAAGCTCTTTCTCGATCGACGCTTACGCTGATCGAGAACGAGCAGTGTTAAGTGTTTAGTGTTGAGTTGGTGGCGGCAGGCACCCACGCTTTTCACTCAACACTCAACACTTAACACTCAACACTCGTTCACGCAGTGAACCGTATAGACGCCTATCTCTCGACCGTGCCGCCTTCGCGGCTGCTCGCCGCGTGCCTGCTGCTGGTGAGCATCATCGGCGTGGTCGATTTCTTCACCGGCTACGAGATGAACTTCGCGATGGTCTATCTCGCGCCGATCTTCATCACCGCGTGGGCGCTCGGCACGCACGCCGCGATCGTGATGTCGATCATCGCGACCACCGCGTGGTACCTGTCGATCCTGCACATGCACTACAACTACTCCCAGCCGTGGCTGCACATCTGGGACGGCGGGATCCAGTTCGCGATGTTCGTCATCTTCGGCGTCGTGATCGCGAAGCTCAAAGCCGCGCTCGGCCACGCCGACGAGCGGTTCGCCACGGTGCTCGAAGGCCTGGACGCGGCGGTCTACGTGTCCGACCTCGAGACCGGCGAAGTCGTCTATGCGAACGAGCAGTTCCGCCGCGCGTTCCCGCCCGCGAGCAACGTGCCCGCGATCCCGCGCGACGTGAACCAGGGCGAGTTCCACGACCCCGCGCGCGGCAAGTGGTATCTGGTGCACTCGCGTCCATTGCGCTGGATCGACGGGCGCATGGTGCGATTGCAGCTCGCCACCGACATCACCGAGCGCCGCCGCGGCGAAGCGCTGTTCCGCCAGCAGCAGGAGAAGATGCAGATGACCGCGCGGCTGGTGACCGTCGGCGAGATGGCGACGACGCTCGCGCACGAGCTCAACCAGCCGCTGGCGGCGATCACCAACTACAGCATGGGCTGCGTGCGCCGCTTGCGCTCGGGCAACTGGCAGGAAGCCGAGATCCTCGAAGCGATGGAGAAGGGCGCGGCGCAGGCCGAGCGCGCGAGCAAGGTCATCCAGCGCGTGCGCTCGTTCGTCGCGCGCCGCGCGCCGAACCTCGTGCCGTGCGACATCAACGAGGTGATCTCCGGCGTCGCGTCGATGCTGTCGGTGGAGGCGCGCCAACTCTTCGCGACGGTCTCGCTCGATCTCTCCGACGTGATTCCGTACGTGCACGCCGACCCGGTGCTGATGGAGCAGGTGATCCTCAACCTCGCGCGCAACGGAATCGAAGCGATGGACGACAACCCGTCGGAGGAGCGCCGGCTCACGATACGCACGCGCGCGTACGAAGACGAGACGGTCGAGATCGAGATCGTCGATCGCGGCCGCGGCATCGACCCGCAGCAGGAAGCGAATCTCTTCACTCCGTTCTTCTCGACCAAACCGCAGGGCACCGGTCTCGGCCTGCACATCTGCCGCTCGATCGTCGAAGCGCACGGCGGCCATGTGTGGGTCACGCACAACGGCCGCGATCCCGGCGTCACTTTCCACTTCTCTCTCAAATCGGTGTACGCATGAACGCGCCCGCTCCCGCCACTCTGGTGTATGTCGTCGACGATGACGAAGCGATGCGTGATTCGCTTCGCTGGCTGCTCGAATCGACCGGCTATCGCGTGAGCGCGTACTCGACCGCCGAACGCTTCCTCTCGGCATACAAGCCGGGCATGGCGGCGTGCGTGGTGCTCGACGTGCGCATGCCGGGACTGTCGGGACTCGAGCTCCAGCAGGAGCTCAACCGCCGCGGCGAGCCCTTGCCGATCATCTTCATCACCGGCCACGGCGACGTGCCGATGGCGGTGAGCGCGGTGAAGAACGGCGCCTTCCACTTCCTCGAAAAGCCGTTCAAGGACGAGCAGCTGCTCGGACTGATCGAGCAGGCGGCCGTGATGCGCGAACCCGCTGCGACCGCCGGCGTCCGCGGCCGTTGCGCCGCAGCACGGCTGTCGACGCTGACCCAGCGCGAGCGCGAGGTCATGGATCTGGTCGTCGGAGGCTTGAAAAACAAGCAGATCGCCGAACAGCTCCGCATCAGCGTCAAGACCGTCGAAGCGCACCGCGCGCGGGCCATGGAGAAGATGGAAGTCAGCAGCGTCGCGGAGCTGGTGAAAGCGACGCTCGACGCGAAGTCCCGCGCCTAAGCGCCTCGAATCCAAGGCGATCTAACCGATTACACGTAGCGCCGGCAGGCGCCTAAGCGCGCCTTTGCGCCCCTGGCCCGGCCGCAGCATGCTGCGGCGCCGCGAAGGAGCGGGGTGGACTTTTCCGCTGCGCCGCACCGTGGAGTTTTATCCCTTGTACAGGGTTTTTCCTAATGGCCGTTCGACCGACGGGCCACCTAATATCGCGTTCCGTCGCTCAGCGGCGTCACTATTTCACACAAGTGGAGGGTACTCATGTCCAGTCATGCGGAAGCGCGGACGAAGGTCGCGCTACATGACAACAAGAACTTCATGTCGGGCCTGTTCTTCATAGGCACCGGCGCACTCGGCCTGTTCATGGCGCAGGACTATCCGATGGGAACCGCGCTGCGCATGGGGCCGGGTTATTTCCCCATCGTGCTGTCGAGCATGATCATCCTGTTCGGCATCTACTGCCTGATCCAGGGCCTTCTCAAACCCGAACCGCTGCCCGGCAACTGGTCGGTGCGCGCGCTCACCATCCTGCCGATCGCCACGATCATCTTCGGCCTGCTGATGGAGCACGCGGGATTCGTCCCGGCGCTGATCGCGCTCGTGCTGGTGTCGGCGTACGCCGGCAAGGAGTTCAAGTTCGTCGAGGTGCTCATCCTCGCGGTCGGCCTCACCATCGCGTCGTGGGCGCTCTTCATCTGGGGCCTCGGCCTCCCGTATCCGTTGTTCGTGGGGTACTAAGCCATGGAACTATTCAGCAACCTCTATCTCGGGTTTACCGTCGCGTTCTCGCTGCAGAACCTGTGGTTCTGCTTCGTGGGCTGCTTCCTCGGAACGCTGATCGGCGTGCTGCCCGGCATCGGACCGCTCGCGACCATCGCGATGCTGCTGCCGATCACCTTCAACGTGCCGCCGGTCTCCGCGCTCATCATGCTCGCGGGCATCTACTACGGCGCGCAGTACGGCGGCTCGACCACC
>DATAJS010000028.1 GCA_036262035.1 Burkholderiales bacterium
GCCGCGGCCCGGAGCATCGCCGCCGGCGGCCGCGATCCCCGGCGCGCCGGCGCCCGGCATCGCCGCAGCGCCCGGCGCGGCGCCCGCGCCCGGCGTCGCACCCGCGGTCGTGCCGCCGGCGCGGCCCGGCGAGCTCACGGCCACGGCTCCGTCCGCCCCGGACGCCGCCAAGCCCCCCGGCTCGCGCACGCTCGCGTTCAAGTTCGACACCGAATCGTGGGTCGAGATACGCGACAGGAACGACAAGGTGATCTTCTCCAAACTGAACAAGGCCGGCGCCGAAGAGCGCGTCAACGGCATGCCGCCTTTCAAGCTCGTCGTCGGTAACGCCCGCGGCGTGCATCTGTCCTACGACGACAAGCCGGTCGACCTCGCGCCGCACATCGGTGTCACGGTCGCCCGACTCACTCTCCAATGAGCTGTCTTCCCGAATACGGTCCCGCCTCGCGCAGGGCGAGCGCCCAGGTTCGCATCGGCCACGTCAAGGTCGGCGGCGATGCGCCCATCGTCGTGCAGTCGATGACCAATACCGATACCGCGGACGTGCAGGCGACGGTCGAGCAGACCGCGGCACTCGCGCGCGCAGGCTCGGAGATCGTGCGCGTCACCGTGAACACCGCCGAAGCGGCGGCCGCGGTCCCGCACATTCGCGACGCACTGGACAAGATGGGCGTGGATGTCCCGCTCGTCGGCGATTTCCATTTCAACGGCCACCGTCTGCTCACGCAGCATCCGGCGTGCGCCGAAGCGCTCGCGAAGCTCAGGATCAATCCGGGCAACGTCGGCCGCGGCTCCAAGCGTGACGATCAGTTCGGCACGATGATCGAGTTCGCGTGTCGGTACGGCAAGCCGGTGCGCATCGGCGTCAACTGGGGCAGCCTCGATCAAGAGCTCGTCGTGCGCATGATGGACGAGAACGCAAAGCTGCCCGAGCCCGAAGACGCCGCGGTGATCACGCGCCGCGCGCTCGTCGCCTCGGCGCTCGACAGCGCGCGACAGGCGGAACAATGGGGCCTCGCGCACGACCGCATCCTGCTCTCGTGCAAGGTCTCCGGCGTGCAGGATCTCATCGCGGTCTATCGCGACCTCGCCTCGAAGTGCGATTACGCGCTGCACCTCGGCCTGACCGAGGCCGGCATGGGGTCCAAAGGCATCGTCGCTTCGACCGCGGCGATGGCGGTGCTGCTGCAGGAAGGCATCGGCGACACGATCCGCGTGTCGCTCACGCCCGAGCCCGGCGGCGATCGGACGAAGGAAGTGATCGTCGCGCAGGAGATCCTGCAGACGATGGGCTTGCGCTCGTTCGCCCCGATGGTGATCGCGTGCCCGGGCTGCGGCCGTACGACGAGCACCTTCTTCCAGACGCTCGCCGGCGAGATCCAGCAATACCTGCGCGACCAGATGCCGGTATGGCGCCTCGCGCATCCGGGCGTCGAGAACATGCATGTCGCGGTGATGGGCTGCGTGGTGAACGGTCCGGGCGAGAGCAAGCACGCCAACATCGGCATCAGCCTGCCGGGCTCGGGTGAGAACCCGGTGGCGCCGGTGTTCGTCGACGGCGTGAAGACCGTCACGTTGAAGGGCGACGACATCGCGGGCGAGTTCCAGCGCATCGTCGAGCGCTACGTCCAGGACAAGTATCCGTCGCCGGCGGCGGCGGTGGAGAAAGACGCCGTATCCGCGGCCGGCTAGGCGCGGTTTCGTTCCAGATCCGATGAACAAAACGATACAAGGTGTCCGCGGGATGAACGACGTCCTGCCGGACGACAGCCACCTGTGGCAGTTTTTCGAGCACACCGTGCGCGAATGGCTGCGCGCGTACGGCTATCGCGAGATCCGCATGCCGATCCTCGAGCGCACCGAGCTCTTCGTGCGTTCGATCGGCGAAGTGACCGACATCGTCGAGAAGGAGATGTACACCTTCGTCGACGAGCTGAACGGCGAAAGCCTGACGCTGCGCCCCGAAGGCACGGCGTCGTGCGTACGTGCCGCGATCGAGCACAACCTGCTCTACGGCTCGCCTCAGCGCCTGTGGTACGCCGGGCCGATGTTCAGGCACGAGCGCCCGCAGAAGGGCCGCTACCGCCAGTTTCACCAATTCGGCGTCGAAGCGCTCGGGTTCGCCGGGCCCGACATCGACATCGAGCACATCGTGATGTGCGCGCGGCTGTGGCGGCTGCTGGGCCTCGCCGACATCGCGCTCGAGCTCAATTCGCTCGGAAGCGCGGAGGCGCGCGCGCGTTACCGCGAGCGGCTCGTCGCATATCTCGAGCGGCACCGCGAGGCGCTCGATGCCGATTCGCAGCGCCGTCTCACGAGCAACCCGCTCCGCGTTCTGGACAGCAAGACCCCCGCGATGCAGTCGCTGATCGAGGACGCGCCGAAGCTCATCGACGATCTCGACGCCGAGTCCGCTGCGCATTTCGAAGCGGTGCAGGCGGGCCTTCGCGCGGCCGGGGTCGAATACCGCATCAACACGCGCCTGGTGCGCGGCCTCGACTACTACAACCGCACCGTGTTCGAGTGGACGACCACGCGCCTAGGCGCGCAGGGTACGGTCTGCGCGGGCGGGCGTTATGACGGCCTCGTCGAGCAGATCGGCGGCAAACCCGCGCCGGCGTGCGGCTACGCGATGGGCGTCGAGCGTCTGATCGCGCTCATGCAGGAAGGGCCGGCGCGCGCGGCGGTCGCGCCCGACATCTACGTGGTGCGGCAGGGCGAGGCGGCGGCGCGCTACGCGCAAGACATCGCCGAGAAGATGCGCGACGCCGGGCTCAGAGTCGTGCTCCACTGCGGCGGCGGCAGCTTCAAGTCGCAGATGAAGAGAGCCGACGCCAGCGGCGCGCGCTATGCGGCCATCATCGGTGACGACGAGGCGAGCGCCGGCACCCTCACGCTGAAAGCACTGCGCGTCGAGGCCGAGCAGGCGAAGCTGCCGCTCGCCGAAGCGCTCGCGCGCGTCGCGTCCACTTAAATCCCAGGAAAGCACCTCATGGCTTACGACCTCGAAGAACAGGAACAGATAGACGCGCTCAAAGGCTGGTGGGTGGACAACGGCAAGCTCGTGATGCTCGTCGTCATCAGCGCGCTCGTCGCGATCGCGGCCTTCCAGGGCTGGCGTTATTACCGCGCCCAGCAGGCCGAGAAGGCGTCGCTGCTGTACGCCCAGCTCAGCGAGGCCGAGCGCAGCAACGATTCGAAGCGCGTGCGCGACATCGCGGCGCAGATCATCGATCGTTACGGCTCGAGCCAGTACGCCGGCATGGCCGCGCTGGCGGCGGCGAAAGCGGGCGTGTCCACCGGCGAGATGGACGACGCCAAGAAGCGCCTGCAATGGGCGGCCGACAACGCCAAAGAAGAGGAGATGCGCGACATCGCGCGGCTGCGCCTCGCCGGCGTGCTCCTCGACGAGAAGAAATACGACGAAGCGCTGAAGCTCCTCTCGGCCAAGACCGGGGACGCTTTCGCGGTGTTCTACGCCGACCTGAAGGGTGACGTGCTGTCGGCGCAGGGCAAGGCCGCCGAAGCGCGCGCGGCCTATCAGCAGGCGCTCGACAAGAGCGATCCCGGCAGCAATTACCGGCGTCTGGTCGAGCTCAAGATGGACGCGCTGGGCGAAGCGAAATGAGCTTGTGGCGCACGCTCGCCGCGGCCGCCCTTGCGGCCATGCTCGCCGCGTGCGGCATGGGCACGACGATCAGCAACACCTACGACCGCTGGTTCGGCGCCGCACCCAAGGTGAAACCCGCGCCGCTGCCGCCGCTCAACGCCACAGCGAACGCGAAGATCGCCTGGAAAGGCGCGGTCGGTCCTGCGGAACGCACGATCTTCTTCCCGGCCGTGACCGGCAACGTGGTGTACGCCGCGGGCGAGTCGGGGCAGATCGTCGGGTTCGAAGCGAAGAACGGCCATCCGCTGCATCGCATCACCCCCGGCGCGAAGCTTTCGGGCGGCGTCGCGGCGAGCGGCTCGCTGGTGCTCGCCGGCACCACGAAAGGCGAGGTGGTGGCTTTCGACGCGTCGGGCAAGCAGCTCTGGAAAGTGCAGCTCGCGGGTGAAGTGCTCGCGCCGCCCGCGGTCGAGGGCACGCTGGTCGCGGTGCGCGCGGGCGACGGGCGCATCTACGGGCTCGACGCGGTCACCGGCAAGCAGCGCTGGGTCTATCAGCGCACGACCCCCGCGCTCTCGCTGCGCAGCTACAGCGGTGTCGTGCTCGAGCGCGGCGCGATCTTCGCCGGCTTTCCCGGCGGCCGCCTCGTCGCGCTCAACGCGCAGAACGGCGCGGTCGGCTGGGACAGCGTGGTGGCGCTGCCGCGCGGCACGACCGAGCTCGAGCGCGTCGCCGACGTGATGGGCCTGCCGGTCGTCGACGGCGACCGCGTGTGCGCCGTGGCCTACCAGGGCCGCGTCGCGTGCTTCGACACCCAGAGCGGCACCACGATCTGGGCGCGCGACATGTCGAGCTACGCCGGCATGGATGCCGACCACCGCGGCGCCTACATCACCGACGAGAAGAACGCGGTCATCGCGCTCGACAAGGCGAACGGCGGCAGCCTGTGGAAGCAGGACAAGCTCGCGGGCCGCTTCGTCACCGCGCCGCTCGCGTTCGGACGCTACGTGATCGTCGGCGATTTCGAGGGCTACGTGCACCTGCTGTCGCGCGAGGACGGCTCGTTCGTGGGCCGCGTCGCGACCGACGGCAGCGCCATCGGCGCAGCGCCGGTCGCGCTCGACGCCGACACCGTGCTCGTTCAGACCAAGAACGGCGGGGTATTTGCCATTACCGTGCAATAGCAAGGACAGTGTTTAGTGTTAAGTGTTTGGTGTTGAGTGAAAACCCGTGCCGCCAGCACGCGATGCTCAAGCCGGCCACTGCTCAACTAAACACTTAATACTCAATACTTAACGCTAGCAACGAATGTTGCCCATCGTCGTCATCGTCGGCCGCCCCAACGTCGGCAAGTCCACGCTGTTCAATCGCCTGACGCGAACGCGGGACGCGATCGTCCACGACGAGCCGGGCATCACCCGCGACCGCCATTACGGTCGGGGCCGCGTGGGACGCAAGTCTTACCTGGCCGTCGACACCGGGGGCTTCGAGCCGGTCGCGACCGAAGGCATCTACCACGAGATGGCGCGGCAGACGCGGCAGGCGGTCGACGAGGCCGACGTCGTGCTCTTCACCGTCGACGCGCGCGTCGGGCTGACCGCCCACGATCGCATCATCGCCGAGGAGCTGCGCAAGAGCGGGCGGCGGGTGCACGTGGTGGTCAACAAGGCCGAGGGCCTGCAGCCCGAGCGGGCCGCGCTGGAATTCCACGAGCTCGCGCTGGGCGACCCGCTGACGATCGCCGCGGCGCACGGCGAGAACGTCACCGAGCTCATGGACATCGTCCTCGCCGACTTTCCAGAGGCCGAGGAACGCTCGGACAGCGACGAGAAGCACCCGCGCATCGCGATCGTGGGGCGTCCCAACGTCGGCAAGTCGACGCTGGTCAATGCGCTGCTCGGGGAAGAGCGCGTGATCGTGTTCGACCAGCCGGGCACCACGCGCGACTCGATCTACATGGATTTCGAGTGGCACGGCAAGCCGTATACGCTGATCGACACGGCGGGCGTGCGCAAGCGCGGCCGCATCAACGAAGCCGCCGAGAAGTTCTCGGTGGTGAAGACGATGCAGGCGATCGCCGACGCCAACGTGGCGGTGCTGGTGCTCGACGCCAAGCAGGAGATCTCGGAGCAGGACGCGCACATCGCCGGTTTCATCCTGGAGGCGGGCAGGGCGCTGGTGCTGGCGGTCAACAAGTGGGAAGCGCTCGATGAAGGCGAGCGCGACATGGCCAAGCGCACCGTCTCGCGCAAGCTCAACTTCCTGGGCTTCGCGCGGCTGCACTTCATCTCGGCCCTCGAGCGGCACGGGATCGGCGGGCTCATGAAGTCGGTCGACGCCGCCTATGCCGCCGCGATGGCCAAGCTCCCGACGCCCCGGCTGACCCGGGCGCTGATCGCCGCGGTCAGCCAGCAGCAGCCGCCGCGCGCCGGCTACGGCAGGCCCAAGCTGCGCTACGCCCACCAGGGCGGGTCGAACCCGCCGCGGATCATCGTCCACGGCACCCAGCTCGAGCACGTGCCCGACAGCTACCGGCGTTACCTGGAGCGCTATTTCAGGGAGGCTTTTAAATTGCAAGGCACGCCGCTCAAGGTGGAGCTGAAGACGGGGCGGAACCCTTACGCGTGAGCTGCGTCAAACACCGAGTAGCGCGGCTAACTCAATGGCGCTACGAAAAAAATTCATATAGAGTGTCAATCCGAGAACTACAAACGGCGAGGGTACCATGAGCAACAAGGGGCAGTTATTACAAGACCCGTTCCTGAACACGCTGCGTAAGGAACACATCCCCGTCTCGATTTACCTCGTCAACGGCATCAAGCTGCAGGGCCAGATCGATTCGTTCGACCAGTACGTCGTGCTGCTGAAGAACACCGTCACCCAGATGGTGTACAAGCACGCGATCTCGACCGTGGTGCCCGCGCGTCCGGTGAATTTCCAGGCGGATCAAGCGCAGGAGTGATGTCCGTCCTTCCGGGTAATTGATGTCCGAACGCCCAGGCAGCAGCGGGCAGGCGGTCCTGGTCGGTCTCGATTTCGGCAAGACCGATTACGCCGAAAGCCTCGAAGAAGCGAAGCAGCTCGCGTCGAGCGCCGGCCTGTCCGCGCTCACCGTCGTGAAAGGGCGCCGCGAGCGGCCCGATCCGGCGCTCTTCGCCGGCAAGGGCAAGGTCGAGCAGATCGCCCAGACCGTGGCCGAGACGCAGTCGCCGCTCACGATCTTCAACCACGAGCTCTCGCCCGTCCAGGAGCGCAACCTCGAGCAGCGGCTGCAGTGCCGCGTCATCGACCGCACCAGCCTCATCCTCGACATCTTCGCGCAGCGCGCAAGGAGCCACGAAGGCAAGGTGCAGGTCGAGCTCGCGCAGCTCGAGCACCTGTCCACCCGGCTCATCCGGGGCTGGACCCACCTCGAACGGCAGAAAGGCGGTATCGGCCTGCGCGGCCCGGGCGAGACCCAGCTCGAGACCGACCGGCGTCTCCTCGGCAAGCGCGTGAAGACCCTCAAGGAAAAGCTCGCCCGCATGCAGGCGCAGCGCGCGGTGCAGCGGCGGGCGCGCGAGCGCGCGAACGTGTTCTCGGTCTCGCTCGTCGGTTACACCAACGCCGGCAAGTCGACGCTCTTCAACCGGCTCACCCGCGCCGGCGCGTATGCCGCCGATCAGCTCTTCGCGACCCTCGATACGACGACGCGGCGCATCCGCAGCGACAGCGGGGCGTCGATCGTCGTGTCCGACACCGTGGGATTCATCCGTCATCTGCCCCACACGCTGGTCGCGGCGTTTCGCGCCACCCTGGAAGAGACGGTGCACGCCGATCTGTTGCTGCACGTCGTCGACGCCAGCAGCGCCGATCGCGAAGCGCAGATCGAAGCGGTGAACGACGTGCTGAAAGAGATCGGGGCCGACGCGATCCCGCAGGTGATCGTGCTGAACAAGATCGATCTCACGCAATTCGCGCCCCATGTCGAGCGCGACGAGTATGGTAAGATCGCGCGAGTTTGGATCTCAGCCTCGTCCGGGTCGGGGCTCGATTCGGTGCGCCGGGCACTGGAAGAACATGCCACCGGCGTGCTTCCCGTGCGGGATCAACGCCCAGCCGCGGCATGAATATCTGCAGTCGCGGTATCCTCTACATAATCAACCCGTCCTCAGGGCTTTCATGACAGCGACGTTAAGGTCGGCTCGCGACTATCTCAGGCGGCGCGTCGCCACCGTGCTGGGCGCGCTGATGTCGCTCAACGATCCGAACTGGGGCCGGCGTCCCAGCGGCGGCAACCAGGGACCTCCCGATCTCGAAGAGCTCTGGCGCAACTTCAACCGCAAGCTGCAGGGCCTGTTCGGCGGCCGCGGCGGCGATACCGGCGGCGGCGGTCCGCGCGTCCCCCGGCGCATGGGGGGCGGCGTCGGGCTGCTCATCGGTCTCGTCGTGATCGTCTGGCTCGCGAGCGGCTTCTACATCGTCCCGGAAGGTCAGCGCGGCGTGGTGCTGCGTTTCGGCAAATTCGTCGAGACCACGATGCCCGGACCCCGCTGGCACCTGCCGTATCCGGTCGAATCGGCCGAGGTCGTCAACCTGCTCGGCGTGCGCACGGTCGAGGTCGGCTACCGCAATACGGTCAAGAACAAGGTCCTGAAGGAATCTCTGATGCTCACCGACGACGAGAACATCGTCGACGTCCAGTTCGCCGTGCAATACGTGCTCAAGAGCCCGAACGACTACCTCTTCAACAGCCGCGAGCCCGACGAGACGGTGCTGCAGGCGGCCGAGACCGCGGTTCGCGAGGTCGTCGGCAAGAGCAGCATGGATTTCGTGCTGTACGAAGGCCGCGCCGAGGTGGCGCAGCGCTCGCACAAGCTCATGCAGGAGATCCTCGACCGTTACGGCACCGGCATCAATATTTCGAAAGTGACGATGCAGAACGCGCAGCCGCCGCAGGAAGTGCAGGCCGCCTTCGACGACGCAGTGCGCGCGAGCCAGGACCGCGAGCGCCAGAAGAACGAAGGGCAGGCCTATGCCAACGACGTCATTCCGAAAGCGCGAGGCATGGCCGCGCGACTCGGCGAGGAAGCCGAAGGCTATCGCCAGCGCGTGATCGAGCAGGCCGAAGGCGACGCGGCGCGCTTCCGCCAGGTCGTCGCCGAATACAACAAGGCGCCGCAGGTGACGCGCGACCGCCTCTACATCGAAGCGATGCAGCAGATCCTCGCGAACACGAGCAAGGTCCTGATCGACCAGAAAGGCGGCGGCAACCTCCTCTACCTGCCGCTCGACAAGCTGATGCAGATGGCCGCCCCGGCGGCCGCCGAGCCGCACAAGGCCGCCGAAGCGCCGCAGCAGCAGGAACCCGCGACGGCCCGTTCGCGCGAAGCGTTCCGCAGCCGGGAAAGGGAGTCGCGCTGATGAGACGCTACGCCGGTGTGATCGCGGTCGTCGCCGTCCTCATGCTCGTGGTCGCGGCGCTGTCGCTCTTCGTCGTCGACCAGCGCCAGAACGCGATCGTCTTCCGCCTGGGCGAAGTGGTGAACGTGAAGAAGGACCCGGGGCTGTACGTGAAGCTGCCGCTCTTCGACAACGTCCGCTACTTCGATACGCGAATACTGACGATCGACAGCGCCGAGCCGGAGCGCTTCCTCACGTCGGAAAAGAAGAACGTGCTCGTCGACCTGTTCGTGAAATGGCGCATCATCGACGTGCGCAATTACTACGTCTCGGTCGGCGGCGACGAAGCGCGCGCGAGGACGCGCCTGCTGCAGACGATCAACGACAGCCTGCGCGCCGAGTTCGGCAACCGCACGGTGCACGAGGTCGTGTCGGGCGAGCGCGACAAGATCATGGAGCTCATGCGCCAGCGCGCGAACGAGGACGCCTCCAAGATCGGCGTGCAGGTGCTCGACGTGCGCATGAAGCGTGTCGACCTGCCGACCGAGGTGAGCGAGTCGGTGTACAAGCGCATGGAAGCTGAAAGGAAGCGCGTGGCGAACGAGCTGCGCTCCACCGGCTCGGCGGAATCGGAAAAGATCCGTGCGGACGCCGACCGCCAGCGCGAAGTCATCCTCGCCCAGGCGTATCGCGACGCCCAGAAGATCAAGGGTGACGGCGACGCCAAGGCGACCGCGATCTTCGCCGGCGCGACGCAGGCCAATCAGGAGTTCTATACGTTCTATCGCAGCCTCGAGGCGTACCGGCAGAGCTTCAAGAGCAAGAACGACGTGCTGGTCCTCGAGCCCAATTCGGAGTTCTTCCGCTACCTGAGATCGGGCGGCAAAGCCGGCGGCAAATAGTTTCGCTCTGTTCGGAGCGCCGATGAGCAATACGCTGCTGACCGCGCTCGCGCTGATGCTGGTCATCGAAGGGGTGCTCCCTTTCCTCGTGCCCGGGATGTGGCGCGAGACCTTTCGCAAGCTGACCGAGATGAGCGACGGCCAGATTCGCTTCATCGGGCTCACCTCGATGCTCGCCGGGCTGCTGCTGCTCTACGTGGTACGCCAGTAAGCCCCTCATTTGACCTATAATTCCGCGGTTTTGACCTTGCAACGTACGTCTATGCGCGCCTGGCTCCTCCCGGAGTACATCGAGGACATCCTGCCCCGGGAGGCCGCGCGCATCGAGCGGCTGCGGCGCGACATCCTCGACCTCTTCACGCTCTCGGGCTACGAGCTCGTCATGCCGCCGCTCCTCGAGCACGTCGATTCGCTGCTCACCGGCACCGGCCACGACCTCGACCTGCAGACGTTCAAGCTGGTCGACCAGCTCTCGGGGCGGATGCTGGGCTTGCGGGCCGACATCGCGCCGCAGGTGGCGCGCATCGATGCGCACCTTCTGAATCGCAGCGGCGTCACGCGCCTCTGCTACGCGGGCAGCGTGCTGCACACCCTGCCCAAGGGCATGAACCGCACGCGCGAGCCGCTGCAGATCGGCGCCGAGATCTACGGCCACAAAGGCATCGAAGCCGACCTCGAGATCCAGCAGCTCCTGCTGCGCGCGCTCGAGGCCGCCGGCATCGCCGATGCGCACCTCGACATCGGCCACGTCGGCATCTTTCGCGCCTTGGTTGCGCGCGCGCGACTTGCGCGCGAGGCGGAGGAGGAGCTCTTCAGGGCCATGCAGGTGAAGGACGCGCCGGCGGTGCGCGAGCTCACGAAGAAGCTGCCGCGCGCGGCGGCGGACGCGTTCGCGGCGCTGCCCGAGCTCTACGGCGGGCCGGAGGTGCTGAAGAAAGCGAAACGCACGCTGCCCTCGCATCCGGAGATCGCCTCGGCGTTGCAGGACCTGCAGGCGCTGTCGCAGCGTCTCTCCGATACCGCGCCGATCCGCTGCTTCGACCTCGCCGAGCTGCGCGGTTACGCGTATCACAGCGGCGTGGTGTTCGCCGCGTACGCGCAGGGACAGTCGTCGGCGATCGGGCTCGGCGGTCGCTACGACGAGGTCGGCCAGGCGTTCGGACGCGCGCGTCCGGCGACCGGCTTCAGCATGGATTTACGCGAGCTCGCGGCGCTGTCGCCGGGAAACCACGCGCGCGCAGGCGTGCTCGCGCCTTACAAACCCGGCGACGCGGCGCTGCAGCGACGCATCGCGCTGCTGCGCGCGCGAGGCACCGCGGTGGTGGTCGAGCTGCCGGGTCACGTGGACGGCGACACCTCGTGCGACCGTCGGCTCGTGCAGCGCCAGGGCAAGTGGCACTTGGAGAGAATCTAGAGATGGCTAAGAACGTGGTGGTCGTCGGCACCCAGTGGGGCGACGAAGGCAAGGGAAAGATCGTCGACTGGCTGACCGATCGCGCGCAGGGCGTGGTGCGTTTCCAGGGCGGTCACAACGCCGGTCACACGCTGGTCATCGGCGGCGAGAAGACCGTGCTGCACCTCATCCCGTCGGGCATCCTGCGCGACAAGGTCGCGTGCTACATCGGCAACGGCGTGGTGCTCTCGCCGCAGGCGCTGCTCGAGGAGGTGGACACGCTGCACGCCGCAGGCGTGGACGTCACCTCGCGGCTGAAGATCTCCGAGGCGTGCCCGCTCATCCTGCCGTACCACGGCGCGGTCGACCGCGCGCGCGAGGCCGCGAAAGGCGAGGCCAAGATCGGCACGACCGGGCGCGGCATCGGGCCCGCATACGAGGACAAGGTCGCGCGGCGCGCGATCCGCCTGCAGGACCTCTTCCACCGCAAGCGCTTCGCGGCCAAATTGGGGGAAGTCCTCGACTATCACAACTTCATGCTGAAGAACTATTACAAGGCGCCGACGGTCGACTTCAACCAGACGCTGGACGAGACGCTGGCGCTCGCCGAGCGCATCGCGCCGATGGTCGGCGACGTGCCGCGGCTGCTGTACGAAGCGCAGACCGCGGGCAACAACCTCCTGTTCGAAGGCGCGCAGGGCACGCTGCTCGACGTCGACCACGGCACGTATCCGTACGTCACCTCGAGCAACTGCGTCGCGGGCGCGGCTGCGGCCGGGGCGGGCGTGGGCCCGAGCGGCCTGCACTACGTGCTCGGCATCACCAAGGCCTACACCACGCGCGTGGGCTCGGGACCGTTTCCGACCGAGCTCGACGACGACGTGGGCAGACAGCTTGCAAGCCGCGGTAACGAAGTCGGCGCGACCACCGGACGCCCGCGGCGCTGCGGGTGGTTCGACGCCGCCGCGCTGAAGCGCTCGATACAGATCAACGGCGTCTCGGGACTATGCGTCACCAAGCTCGACGTGCTCGACGGCATGGAGGAAGTGCGGCTCGGCGTCGGCTACCGCTGCGCGAGCGGCAAGGAGAGCGACATCC
Organism: Burkholderiales bacterium; assembly: GCA_036262035.1. Classification (NCBI taxonomy): domain Bacteria; kingdom Pseudomonadati; phylum Pseudomonadota; class Betaproteobacteria; order Burkholderiales; species Burkholderiales bacterium. The sequence goes on from DATAJS010000028.1 coordinate 12,386, forward strand.
TGCCGTTCGGCGCGGAGATGCTGGAGGAATGCGAGCCGGTGTACGAATCGCTCCCGGGATGGTCGGAGAGCACGGTCGGCGTGACGACCTTCGACGCTCTACCGAAGGCCGCGCAGGCGTACCTCGACCGCATGCAGGCGGTCTGCGGGGTGCCCGTCGATCTCATCTCGACCGGACCCGACCGCGACCAGACGATCGTGCGGCGTCACCCGTTCGCCTGAGCGCGCGCAAAAAAAAAACGCGGAACATTCGTTCCGCGTTTCGAGTGTGGTGCCGAGGAAGGGACTCGAACCCCCACGGTGTTGCCACCGCTAGGACCTGAACCTAGTGCGTCTACCAATTCCGCCACCTCGGCGTGGTGGCGAATTCTAACCGAACGCTTGAACGGACACAAATGAAGAGGCAGGCCACCAAGCGCACGAGGCCCAATGCGCGCACGTCGCGTATTCCCGAACGGCGCGTGCGACGCACCGCGACCAAGACGGGCCGCCGCTCGCGCGATCCCTATTACGAGCGCGAGAAGAGCCGCTACGACGAGCCGCTGCCGAGCCGCGAGTACATCCTGGAGACCCTGCACGAGCAGGGTGTGCCGGTACCCGAGGACGAGCTCGCAGTGCTGCTCGAGATCAAGCGCGACGAGCGCAGCGCGTTCCAGCGGCGCGTCGCGGCGATGGAGCGCGACGGCGAGATCATGCGCAACCGCGCCGGCGACGTGTGCGTGGTCGCCAAGCTCGACCTGGTGCGCGGCCGCGTGCACGGTCATCCCGACGGTTTCGGCTTCGTCATCCGCGACGAAGGCGGTCCGGATCTCTTCCTCGGCTTCCACGAGATGCAGAAGGCGCTGCACGGCGACCGCGTGATGGCGCGCATCTCCGGCACCGACCGCCGGGGACGTCCGGAAGGCAAGATCGTCGAAGTGATCGAGCGCGCGCAAAGAAAGCTCGTCGGCCGCTTGAGGAACGAGCACGGGCTGCTCTTCGTGTCGCCCGAGGACAAGCGCATCAATCGCGATTTCCTCATCCCGCACGACGAGAGCTCCGGGGCGAAGGCGGGGCAGGTGGTGACGATCGAGATCGTCGTGCAGCCTTCGCGCCAGGTGCAGCCGGTCGCGCGCGTGGTGGAAGTGCTCGGCAACTACGCCGATCCCGGCATGGAGATCGAGATCGCGCTGCGCAAGCACGATCTCCCGTACGTCTTCTCGCGCGAGGTCGAACGCCTCGCGGCGCTCTTCCCGAAAGGGGTGACGGAGGCCGACCGCGAAGGCCGCGTCGACGTGCGCGACCTGCCGCTGGTGACGATCGACGGCGAGACCGCCAAGGACTTCGACGACGCGGTGTACTGCGAGCCCCTGAAAGCGACCCGCGGCAAGGGCAAGGGCGGTTATCGCCTCGTCGTCGCGATCGCCGACGTCTCGCACTACGTCACCCACGGCGACGCGCTCGACCGCGAAGCGCAGTCGCGCGGCAACTCGGTGTACTTCCCGCGGCGGGTCATCCCGATGCTGCCGGAGCGGCTCTCGAACGACCTCTGCTCGCTCAACCCGCACGTCGAGCGGCTGTGCGTGATCTGCGACATGGAGTTCACGAGCGACGGCGAGTTCAAGAGCTACAAGTTCTATCCCGCGGTGATGCTCTCGCACGCGCGGCTCACCTATACGCTGGTCGGCGAGATCATCGAGAAACCGGGCGGCGATGCGGCGCACGCCAACGCGCAGCTGGTGCCGCATATCCAGAACCTCTACAAGCTCTTCAAGCTGCTGGTGAAGGCGCGGCAGGCGCGCGGCGCGATCGACTTCGAGACGATCGAGACCCAGATCATCTTCGACGACCAGGGCAAGATCGAGCGCATCGTTCCGGTGCGCCGGAACGACGCCCATCGCGTCATCGAGGAGTGCATGCTCGCGGCGAACGTCTGCGCGTCCGACTTCCTCGGCAAGAAGAAGCAGCCGATGCTCTATCGCGTGCACGAAGGACCGACGCCGGAGAAGCTGTCCGCGCTGCGTGAATTCCTGAAAGGGTTCGGGCTGTCGCTGTCGGGCGGCGACGAGCCGACGGCGAAGGACTACGCGAAGCTGCTGGAAAAGATCAAGAACCGGCCCGACGCGCAGCTCCTGCAGACCGTGATGCTGCGTTCGCTGCAGCAGGCGGTGTACACGCCCGACAACGTCGGCCACTTCGGTCTCGCGTACGAGTCGTACACTCACTTCACCTCGCCGATCCGGCGCTATCCCGATCTGCTCGTGCACCGCGCGATCAAGGCGGCGCTCAAGCGCAAGCGTTATAACCCCGGCGACTGGCACAAGCTCGGCGACCACTGCTCGGGGACCGAGCGCCGCGCCGACGAGGCGACTCGCGACGTCACCAACTGGCTGAAGTCGTACTACATGAAGGACCGTGTCGGCGAGACGTTCATGGGAACGATCAGCGGGGTCGCCGCGTTCGGGGCGTTCGTCGCGCTCGACGAGCTGTACGTGGAGGGGCTGGTGCACGTCTCGGAGCTCGGCAAGGACTACTACCATTTCGAAGCGATCAAGCACCAGCTCGTCGGCGAGCGCACCAAGCAGCGCTACCGCCTCGGCGACCGCATCCGCGTGAAGCTCGTGCGCGTCGCGCTCGATACGACGCGCATCGATTTCGTGCTCGCGTGATGGCCGAGACGCGCACCATCTACGGCTTTCACGCGGTCACGAGCCGCATCCGCAGCAGCGCGGCGAGCGTGAAAGAGCTCTATCTCGACGCGGCGCGCGAGGACCGGCGCTCGCTCGATCTCGCGAAAGCGGCGGAGGAGCGCGGCATCCGCGTCATGCGCGTGGACGCCAAAAGGCTCGACGGCATGAGCCAGCACGCGCGGCACCAGGGCGTCGCCGCGCGCATCGAGGTCGCGAAGCTGCCGACGCACGTCGATGACGTGCTCGATGCGCTCGACGAGCCGCCGCTGCTGCTCATCCTCGACGGGATCACCGATCCGCACAACCTCGGCGCCTGCCTGCGGGTGGGGGACGCGATGGGCGTGCATGCGCTGCTCGCGCCCAAGGACCGCGCGGTCGGGATCAACGCGACGGTGTCGAAAGTGGCGAGCGGGGCAGCCGAGACGGTCCCGTACATCCCGGTGACCAATCTCGCCCGCGCGATGCGCGAGCTCAAGGACCGGGGCGTGTGGCTGCTGGGCACCGACGAGCGCGCCGGGCAGACCCTGTACGAAGCCAGGCTCGCCGGGCCGCTGGCCTGGGTCATGGGCGCCGAAGGCGAGGGGATGCGCCGCCTCACCCGGGAAAACTGCGACGAGCTCGTACGGATCCCGATGCTGGGGACGGTGGAGAGCCTGAACGTGTCGGTGTCGGCGGGCATCTGCCTCGCGGAGACGCGCCGCCAGCGCGGCATCAAGCCGTAAGGGTTTGTTTTTTCTCAAGCACTTACGTATAATCCCGCCCTTCCCTAGGCTGGGGTCCATTCCGGCCAGACCTTAAGTCCGCGGCGTCTCAGGCGGACTTTTCCTTGCCGCACCGCTATCGCACCAGCGGGCGGCTTACCCACAAGGAGCTCCAAGCCCGATGCGACATTACGAAATCGTTTTCATCGTCCACCCGGACCAGAGCGAGCAGGTTCCGGCGATGGTCGAGCGCTATCGCCAGATGGTCACCGGCCGCAAAGGCAACATCCATCGCCTCGAAGACTGGGGCCGCCGGCAGCTCGCCTACCCGATCGAGAAGGTCCACAAGGCGCACTACGTTCTCATGAACATCGAGTGCGACAACGAGACCCTGACCGAGCTCGAGCACGCCTTCAAGTTCAACGACGCGGTCCTGCGCCATCTCACCGTCGTCATGACCGAGGCCGTCACCACGCCTTCGGCGATGATGAAGGAAGAGAAGTCGCGCTCCATGCCGACGACCTCGGAAGACAAGGGCGCGGCACGCGAGAGCGCGGCCCCCGCGGCCCCCGCGGCTGCTCCGGCAGCAGCGCAGCAGCCCGCGCAGGCGTAACGCCGCGCGAGGAGCGCATGGACAACGCGGTCACGCTCGCGGGCACGCTCGCCCACGTCGAACCGCTGCGCCATACGCCCGCCGGACTGCCGCTGCTGCAATTCACGCTCGCCCACAAGTCGATGCAGATCGAAGCCGGTTTCAAACGGCAGGTGGAATGCGAGATGAACTGCGTGGCGCTCGGCGAGCTCGCGAACGAGCTCGCGAAAATGAGCGCCGGCACCGGGGTCAGCGTTACCGGATTCCTGAACCGCAAGAACCGCATGAGCGCGCAGCTCATACTGCACGCAACCAGAACCGAATTATTGTAAGGACACGAACATGGCGATGATGAGTCGAGCCGCCCGCGCGAGGGCGAAGGCGAAAGCGAAGCTGAAGGGCAAGGGCCGCGACAAGCGCGGCGGCGCGCTGTTCCGCCGCCGCAAGTTCTGCCGCTTCACCGCGGAGAACATCAAGCAGGTCGATTACAAGGACATCGGGATCCTCAAGGATTTCATCAACGAGAACGGCAAGATCATCCCGGCGCGCATCACCGGCACCAAGGCGCGCTACCAGCGACAGCTCGGGGTGGCGATCAAGCGCGCGCGCTTCCTCGCGCTGCTGCCGTACACCGATACGCACTAAGGAGCTTGCGAGATGCAGATCATTTTGCTGGAAAAAGTCGTCAATCTCGGCGGCCTCGGTGACGTCGTCAAAGTGCGCGACGGCTACGCGCGCAACTTCCTGATCCCGCAAGGAAAGGCGAAGCGCGCCACGAAGGACAACCTCGCCGAGTTCGAGCAGCGCCGTGCCGAGCTGGAGAAAGCGCAGGCTTTGCTGCTCGCCGACGCGCAGGGCAAGGCCGAGAAGCTCGAAGGCCTCGCGGTGCAGATCACGCAGAAAGCCGGCGTCGACGGCAAGCTCTTCGGCTCGGTCACCAACGCCGACGTCGCGGAAGCGCTGAAGGCGCAGGGCTTCGAGGTGCAGAAGTCCGCGGTGCGCATGCCGCAGGGGCCGCTGAAGAACATCGGCGAGCATCCGCTGAAGGTCGCGCTGCACACCGACGTCGTCGTCACGGTGAACGTGACCGTCGTGCCGGAGCAGGCGTAACGCGCTGCGTGGCAAAACTTTCGCTGATTAACCAAGGCTTAACGACGACGTAGTTTTTCGAGCGCGACAGAGAGCAAAAAGGGCTGCTTGCAGCCCTTTTGTTTTGCGATCTTTTCTATAAACTCGAATGCGACTTCGCGCAATCTTCCGGAATCTTGTCGAGCATGGCACAGGCTGTTACTTCGATCGTTCGTGATGCCCAACTGGATGCGGCTCGTATACCGCCGCAGTCGATCGAAGCCGAGCAGTCGGTGCTCGGAGGGCTGCTGCTCGACAACAGCGCGTGGGATCGCATCGCCGACGTCGTCGGCGAGGCCGATTTCTACCGCAGCGACCATCGTGCGATCTTCAATCACATCGCCCGGCTCATCGAAGAGAACAAACCGGCCGATGCGCTCACCGTCGCGGAGAGCCTGGAGCTCGGCGGCAAGCTCGCCGAAGTGGGCGGCCAGGCCTATATCGGCACGCTCGCGATCAATACCCCGAGCGCGGCGAACATCCGCCGCTACGCCGAGATCGTCCGCGAGCGTTCCATCATGCGCAATCTCGCCTCGATCGGCACCGAGATCGCCGACTCCGCCTATTCGCCCCTCGGGCGCGACGCGAGCGTGCTCATCGACGAGGCCGAGGCGAAGATCTTCAGGATCGCCGAGGTCCGCAGCAAGGCGCACCAGGGTTTCATCAAGATCGACCCGATCCTGACCGAGACCGTAGAGCGCATCGACATGCTCTACAGCCGCGAGAACAAGCAGGACGTGATCGGGGTGCCGACCGGCTTCGTCGACCTCGACCGCATGACGTCGGGACTGCAGGCGGGCGAGCTCATCATCGTTGCGGGCCGCCCGTCGATGGGCAAGACCACGATCGTCATGAACATGGCCGAGCACGTCGCGCTGTTCGAGAAGAAAGCCGTCGCGGTGTTCAGCATGGAGATGTCGGGGCCGCAGCTCGCGATGCGCATGATCGGCTCGGTCGGCCGCGTCGACCAGCACGAGCTTCGCACCGGCACCTTCAAGGAAGACGACTGGACCAAGCTCGTCGACGCGGTCGGCAAGCTCAACGAATCGCAGATGTACATCGACGACACCGCGGGCCTGAACGTGCTCGAGGTGAGATCGCGCGCGCGGCGCCTGCACCGTCAGTGCGGCGGTCTCTCGATGATCATCATCGATTACCTGCAGCTCATGTCGGGCACGAGCAATACCGCGGGCGAGAACCGCGCGACCGAGATCGCGGAGATCTCGCGCTCGCTGAAGAGCCTCGCGAAAGAGCTCAAGGTGCCGGTGATCGCGCTGTCGCAGCTCAACCGCAGCGTCGACGCGCGTCAGGACAAGCGTCCGATGATGTCGGACCTGCGCGAATCGGGCGCCATCGAGCAGGACGCCGACGTCATCATGTTCATCTACCGCGACGAGGTGTACAACCCGTCGCCCGAGGCGAAAGGCCTCGCCGAGCTCATCATCGCCAAGCAGCGTAACGGCCCGGTCGGCAAGATCGATCTCACCTTCCTCGGCAAGTTCACGCGTTTCGAGAACGCGGTCCAGCGCGACCGCTTCTGAGCCCGGCAGGTAAGAAGGACTGACCGCGCACGCTGCGAAGATCGCGCCCGCGCGGACAGATCAGGTATTTCCCTACATACACCCTCGATCGCCTCGTGTTATTTGAGGATAAGTCCTTGTTCTCTCGTGTGTACGAATTGAATGAGTAAACACGGCCGCCCCGTCGAGGGTCCGGTCATCGAATATCGCGACGACGAAGCCCGCTATCGGGCCACCTTCCAGCAAGCAGCGATCGGTATCGTTCACACCGCCCCCGACGGCGCAATCCTCGACGTCAATCCTGCCTTTTGCCTCATGCTCGGTTACGAGCGCGGGGAACTGCTCCTGCGAAGGCTCTCGTCCCTGCGCTTCAGGCCGGAGGACGCCGATGCGCCGCCGCAGCGCCTCGTCGCGCGCGATGCCGCGGCGCCTTCGGTGCGCGAGGAATATCGCGGCGCCGACGGCGCGAGCGTGTGGCTCCAGCGCACGGTCGTCGTGGCGACCGACGCGCTGGGCGATCCCTACCTCATCCATTTCGCAGAGAACGTCACCGCGCGAAAGCGCGCCGAGGAAGAGCAGCGCCTGAAGGACCTGCGCTTCCGGCGCACGCTCGAGTCCGCGCTCGATTGCATCGTCACCACCGACGCCGACGGGCGCATCGTCGAGTTCAATCCGATGGCCGAGCGCGTCTTCCTGTACGCGCGCGAACAGGTGCTGGGGCGCAAGCTCGCGGACGTGCTGGTGCCGCCGCACCTGAGGCGCCGGCACGAGCTGTCGATGCGCCGGCTCCTGGGCGACGGCGAGGAGTCGATGCTCAACCGCCGCATCGAAACCATCGCGCTGCGCGGCGACGGCGCGACGATACCGATCGAGCTCATGATGCAGCGGATCACCGATACCGATCCGCCGCTCTTCACCGGATTCCTGCGCGACATCAGCGAGCGAAAAGCTTCCGAAGCGCGCATCCTGCGCGTGAACCGCCTCTACCGCACGCTCTCGCACACCAGCGCGCTCATCGTGCGCGCCACCGACCGTGCGACGCTGCTGCACGGGATCTGCCGCATCGCACGCGAGCACGGCTTCATCGCGCCGTGGGTCGGGCTGCTCGACGAGCGCACCGGCACGCTCGAGCTCGCCGCGCACGACGAGGACGAGCCGCTCGCGCTGCCGCCGGTGTCGATACGCGCCGACGTGCCCGAAGGGCAGGGGCCGCGCAGCAGCGCGATGCGCGAAGCGCGCATCGTCATCTGTGACGACATCCGCGGCGATCCGGAATTCGCGCGCGGCCGCTCGCATTACGAGCGCTACGGCACGTGCTCGCTCGCCGCGCTGCCTCTGATGCTCTCGGGCCGGGTCATCGGCATCTTCAACCTCGAATCGTCGGTGCCGGGCTATTTCGACGAGGACATGACGCAGCTCCTGCGCGAGATGGTGAGCGAGCTCTCGTACGCGCTCGAGCGCCTGGAGCTGGAGGGAGCACACCAGCGCGCGCTCGAAGCGCTGCAGGAGAGCGAGGAGCGCTTCAGGCAGCTCGCGGAGAACATCCCGCAGATCTTCTGGCTGACCGACCCCACGCTCGAGCACGCGCTGTACGTGAGCCCGGCCAGCGAGATCCTGACCGGCAGGACCGGCGAGACCGCCCAGCAGCGCTACGACGCATGGATCGCGGCGATCCACGTCGACGACCGCGAGCGCGTGCTTCAGGCGCGGCGCGACGCCGCGGCGCTGGGCAGCTACGACGTCGAATACCGCATCGTCGATCCGGGCGGGGCTTCGCGCTGGGTGAGCGACCGTGCGTTCCCGATCCGCGGCGCGAACGGCGAAGTGGTGAGGATCGCGGGCATCGCGTCCGACATCACCGAATCGCGGCAGGCGCAGGAGCGCCTCGCGCATCTCGCGCATTACGACCAGCTCACCAATCTTCCGAACCGCGGCGTGTTCTACGAGCGCCTCACCCACGGCCTCGCGCAGGCGGCGCGACACCAGTGGACGGTCGGCGTGATGTTCATCGATCTCGACCGCTTCAAGACGGTGAACGACACGATGGGACACAGCATCGGCGACGCGCTCCTGCGTCAGATCGCCGCGCGTCTCACCGATTGCGTGCGCGGCGAGGACACGGTGAGCCGGCTCTCGGGCGACGAGTTCGCGATCGTGCTCGCGAGGCTCGCCGACGCCGGCGACGCGGGGCTCGTCGCGGAGAAAGTGCTGCAGCGGCTGCGCCAGCCTTTCGAGATCAACGGCACCGAGGTCGTCGTCTCCGCGAGCATCGGCATCACGCTCTTTCCCGGCGACGCCGGGAACGCGGACGTGCTCATGCGCAACGCCGACGTCGCGATGTACAACGCGAAGAGCAGGGGGCGCGACAACTACCAGTTCTACACCGCCGAGCTCAACGCACGCGCGCTCGCGCGCATGCAGCTCGAAGCGCGGCTGCGCGGCGCGCTCGAGCGCGACGAGTTCGTGCTGCACTTCCAGCCCAAGCTCCGGCTGGAATCGGGGCGCGTCTGCGGTTTCGAGGCGCTGCTGCGCTGGGCGCCCCTGGGCGAACGGCTGGTCTCGCCCGCCGAGTTCATCCCGGTCCTCGAGGAGACCGGGCTCATCTCCGCCGTCGGCGAGTGGGTCGTCGGCGCGGCGTGCCGCCAGATCCGCGCGTGGCGCGCTGCGGGCCTGACTCCGGTGCCGGTCGCGATCAATCTCTCGGCGCGGCAACTGCGCCGCCGGGGCTTTGCCGATCTCGTCGCGCGCGTGCTCGCCGAGCACGGGATCGAAGCGAGCCTGCTCGAAGTCGAGATCACCGAGAGCTCGCTGATGGAGAATCCGGAGGAGGCGCACGTGGTGCTCGAGCAGCTCAAGGCGCTCGGCACCACGCTCGCGATCGACGATTTCGGCACCGGCTATTCGAGTCTCGCGTATCTGAAGCGCTTTCCGTTCGACACCCTCAAGATCGACCGCTCCTTCGTTCGCGACATCCCGGGCGATCCGGACGACGCGATGATCGCGCGCACGATCATCGCGCTCGCGCACAGCCTGTCGCTCGAGGTCGTCGCCGAAGGCGTGGAGACCGAAGAGCAGCTCGGCTTCCTTCTGGCCCACCGCTGTGACAACGCCCAGGGTTTCCTTTTTGCGCCGGCGCTGGCCGGCGAGGCGACCACCGCGCTGCTCGCGCGCGACGAGCCGATGTACCAGCGCACCGCGCGGGTGGCCGTGGGGCAGGCGCCGTGCGTGCTCGTGCTCGACGACAGCATCGACGACCTCATCCTGGTGCAGCAGCTCCTGCAGCGCGACGGCTACCAGGTGCTGATCGCCACGACCGTGAAGGACGCGCTCGACGTGCTCGCTTCGCACAACGTCGTCGTGGTGATCTCCGACCATCACATGCCCGGCACCACCGGCGTCGAGTTCTTCAGCCGGGTCAAGCGCTCTCACGCCGATGTGGTGCGCATCATGCTGTCGGGCGTCGACGACCCGCAGACCATGGCCGCGGCGATCAACGAGGGGGCAGTGCACAAGTACTTCGTCAAAGGCCGGGACGAGGCGCTGCTGCGCGAGGCGATCCGCCGCGTGGTGCGCCGCAGCCAGCCTGCCTCAGGCGACGCCGCCGAGCCCGGCGATACCATATAGCGGCGCTGCGCCGCCGCGCAGCGGCCAGCCGTGCAGATTGGACACGGCAGGCATATACTTGCCGGCAATACTTTCCGGGGCGCAGACGACCAGCATGACGAACCTGGCGGTCAATCCAACGATACTAAAGACGGTCCCGCTTTTTTCCCTGTTCTCGGATCACCAGCTGGCGGCGCTCTTCCCCGCGATCCAGCACCGCAGCTACCCGCGCCACTCCTTCATGCTCCGCGCGGGCGAAAAGTCGGACGCCCTCTACATCATCCTCTCCGGCCGCGCCAAGATCGTGATCGACGACGGCGAAGGGCGTGAGGTGACGCTCACCACGATCGGGCCGAGCGAGTTCTTCGGCGAGATGAGCCTGATCGACGAGAAGCCGCGCTCGGCGAGCGTCGAAGCGCTGGAACCGTGCGAGGTGCTGTACATCTCCAAGCCGGCGTTCATGTCGTGCCTCAAGGACAACTTCGACGCGGCGATGCTGATCCTGAAGAGCGTGGTCGGACGGCTGCGCGAAGCCGATCGCAAGATCGCGAGCCTCGCGCTCATGGACGTGCACGGCCGGGTCGCGCGTCTCATCATGGACCTCGCGAAGGAGAACAACGGCAACTGGATCGTCGACACCGGGTCGGAAGAGATGGCGCGCATGGTCGGCGCGTCGCGCGAGATGGTGAGCCGGGTGTTGAAGGACATGCGCGACAGCGGCCTCATCCGCCGCGACAAGCGCAAGATCATCGTCCTCGACCGCGCGTCGATGGATCAGCGCGGGGCGGTGCGCTGACCTAGGCCTGACGTAGTACGAGCCGCCTCGCCCCGGCGGCGTCCCCGTAAGGCTTTTCCCGACCCCGCCGCCGGACCTCCGTGGCAGCAATTTCCGGTTTGCCTTTCACCAACCCGGCGCATACGATCGAATGTCCCGGGCCCGCCGATACGTTCAACCCATAAAGCCGCGTCGCCTGTCGTAGCCGTGCGCTCGCGTTCGGGACGTCGAGCGCTGTCGCCGGGAGGGAGGGATGAACGACGCGCCGTTGTTCGCCACTCACACGTTCGTATGGGGGCTCGCCGCGATCTGCCAGCTCCATCGGCGTCCGTTCGCGCCGGATCTCGTGCTGCAGCAGTTCGCGCCGCCGTACGGCGCGGCGGCGCTCGAGAAAGCCGCCGCGGCGCTCGAGCTCAAGGCGGGGTTGCGCCGTGTCGAGCCCGCCGCGCTGTTCGTGCTGCCCGCTCCGTTTCTCGCGATACTCAAGCCCGCTCCGGCCGACGGCGACGATCGCACATCGCCGTGCCGTCTCGCGCTGGTGCTCCAGTGCGACGCGCAGAACGTCCTGTACCTGACCGAGGAGAGCGCCAACCCCGCCGTCCATCCGCTCGCCGAGTTCGGGCGCGATTATGCCGGCGTCGTTCTGCTGTGCGCGGCGAAGAGCGTCGCGCCGTCTTCCGAGCTCGCCGCGCAAGCGCCGGCCGCCTTCGGTTTCCGCTGGTTCGTCCCCGAGCTCATGAAGCATCGCGCGATCTGGCGCGACGTGCTGCTCGCCTCGCTCGCGATACAGCTCGTCGCGCTCGTCGCGCCGCTCTGCACCCAGGTGGTCATCGACAAGGTGATCGTGCACCAGACGCTCTCGACGCTGTCGGTGATCGCGATCGCGCTGGGCATCTTCGTGGTGTTCAACGCGGCGATGGGCTGGGTGCGGCAGTACCTGGTGCTGCACACCGGCAACCGCGTCGACGCGGTGCTCGGCGCGCGCACGTTCGAGCACCTCTTCGCATTGCCGCTCGGCTACTTCGAGCACCGGCCCACCGGCGTGCTCGTCGCACGGCTGCACGGCGTGGAGACCATCCGCGAGTTCGTGAGCGGCGCCGCGGCTTCGCTCGTGCTCGACCTGCCGTTCCTCTTCGTGTTTCTCGGGATCATGTTCTATTACAACGTGCTCCTGACCCTGATCACGCTCGGCGTGTTGTCGGTGATCGTCGTGATGAGTGCGGCCATCGTGCCCGCCATACGCGCGCGGCTCGACCGCCAGTTCCTGCTGGGCGCGCGCAATACCGCGTTCGTCACCGAGTACGTCGCCGGCATGGAGACGGTGAAATCGCTGCAGATGGAGCCTCAGCTGCGTGCGCGCTACGCACAGAATCTCGGCACGTATCTCGACGCCACGTTCGCCACGCGCCAGCTCTCCAACACCTACGGCGTCGCGGCGCACGCGCTCGAGCAGGTGCTGACGTTCTCGATCCTGTGCGTCGGCGCCTGGCTGGTCATGCAGAACGCGGGCTTCACCGTCGGGATGCTCGTCGCTTACCAGATGTTCGCGAGCCGCGTGTCGCAGCCCATGCTGCGGCTCGTCGGGTTGTGGCAGGAATTCCAGCAGGCCGCCGTCGCGGTGAAACGCCTCGGCGACATCATGGACGCGCCGGCCGAGCCTTACAGCGTGGTGCCCGCGCGCCCCGCCGCCTCCGCGGGCTCGCTCGATGTGATCGACCTTGCGTTCCGCTACGATGCCGACAGCCCGTGGCTGTACGAGCACCTCACGCTGCGCGTCGCGGCAGGGACCTGCGTGGCGCTCGTCGGCCCGTCGGGCAGCGGCAAGAGCACGCTCGCCAAGCTCCTGCAGGGCTTCTATCCGCCGACCCGCGGCGAGATCCGCATCGGCGGGCGCAACACGCGCCATCTCGCGGCGAACGAGCTGCGGCTCGCGTTCGGCGTCGTGCCGCAGGAGACCACGCTCTTCAGCGGTACGGTCTACGACAATCTCGCGGTGGCGAATCCGCACGCGAGCTTCGACGAGATCGTCGCCGCGTGCGCGCTCGCCGAGATCCACGAGACGATCGAGCGGCTCCCGCGCGGATACCAGACCGTCGTCGGCGAGCGCGGCGTCGGACTCTCGGGCGGGCAGAAGCAGCGGATCGCGATCGCACGCGCGCTCTTGAAGCGCCCGCAGGTGCTCATCTTCGACGAGGCGACGAGCAATCTCGACCGCGACACCGCCGAGCGTTTGGCGGCGACGATCAGCCGCCTGAAGGGCAAGGTGACGATGCTCTTCATCGCGCACGACCTGCCGTCCGCCCTGCGCGTCGACGACGTCATCCGGCTCGAGCCGTCCTGTGACGCGGAGAAAGTCGCATGAGAGCCGCGGCGGACCTTTCCGAGCCCGCGCTCGCGTTCGCGCCCGATCTCGCGCGCATCGAGCGCGCCGCGCCGTCGCCGCTGCCGCGCACGGTGCTGTATGCCGTGCTGAGCTTGCTCGCGGCGATGCTGGCATGGGCGGTGTTCGGGAAGCTCGACATCGTCGCGGTGAGCGAAGGCAAGCTCGTGCCGCAGACGTTCATCAAGATCGTCCAGCCGGCCGAAGCCGGCATCGTGCGCGAGATCCTGGTGGCCGAGGGCGCGCGCGTCGCGGAGGGCGACGTGCTGGTCCGCATGGACAGCCGCCTCTCCGAGCTCGACGTGCAGACGCTCAAGGCCGAGCTCGCGCGCAGACGCTTGCAGCTGCGCCGCATCGACGCCGAGCTCAAGGGCGGACGCCTCGGCCGTGCGCGCGACGATCCGCCCGAGCTCGCGTCGCAGGTCGCCGCACAGCTCGAAGCGCGGCGCCAGGCGTATCTCGATGCGCTGGGCGCCGAGCAGGCGGTGCTCGCGAAGGCGCGGCACGATCTCGCGAGCGCGAGCGAGATCGAAGCGAAGCTCATGCAGACCACGCCGATATTGCGCGAGCAGGAGAGCGCGTGGAACCAGCTTGCGCGCGAAGGTTATGCGGGCCGGCTGCTCGCGCTCGATCGCCAGAAGAACCGCATCGAAGCCGAGCAGGAGCTCAAGGCGCAAAGCCGCAACGTGGAAGGGCTGAAAGCGACGATCGCGCAGGCGGGCAAGCGCATCGCCCAGATCGAGTCGAACTACCGCCGCGAGCTCCACAACGAGCGCGCCGAAGCCGAAGCGCAGTATGACCGTCTCAAGCAGGACAGCGACAAGCAGCAGCACCGGCATGCCTTGCTCGAATTGCGCGCGCCGCAGGCGGGCATCGTCAAGGATCTTGCGACGCACACGCCGGGGACGGTGCTCGCACCCGGCGCGATCGTGCTGACGCTCGTGCCGCAAGGCGAGCCGCTGATCGGCGAAGTGTGGGTGAACAACGCCGACGCGGGTTTCGTGCGCGCCGGACAGAGCGCGAAGATCAAGGTGGCGGCTTATCCCTTCCAGAAATACGGCACGCTCGAAGGCACGGTGCGGCAGGTGAGCGCCGATGCGCAGGACAAGAGCGCCGCGCAGGACCCGCAGAAAGGCGCGCCGCCGCTCGCCTACCGCGCGCTGATCGCGCTCGGCGATAGCGAGCCGCCGCGATTGCCGCTCGTCGCCGGCATGCACGTCACCGCCGAAGTGCACATCGGCAAGCGCACCGTGCTCGAGTATCTGCTGTCCCCGGTTCAGAAGGTCGCGCAGGAGGCCGCGCGCGAGCGCTGAAGCGGCACGTGCGGGCGCGCGTGTTGCAGTGAAAGCGGCATCGCAAACCGGAGAAACGCGATGCTCTACACGCTCATCGTCGTGCTGCTCGTGCTGTGGCTGCTCGGGCTCCTGACCTCGTACACCCTGGGCGGGCTGATACACGCCCTGCTCGTGATCGCAGTGGTCGTGCTCATCCTGCAACTGGTGAGCGGGCGGCGAGGACCGCCGCCGCTATGAGGCAGCGCTAGCCCGGGACCGGGTATTCCTCGAGCTCCAGCGGTTTCGCCTGCACCGGGACGGCGGCGCTCTTCGGCTTCGACTCGACGGGGCGCTCGCGCTGCACCAGCGCCTTGAGGATGTGCGAGGGGTGGAACATCACGACGCGGCGCGCCGACACCGGGATCATCTCGCCGGTCTTGGGATTGCGGCCGGGCCGGCTGTTCTTGTTGCGCAGGCAGAACACGCCGAAGCCCGAGAGCTTCACGGTCTCGCCGCGCTCCAGCTCGGTGGAGATCTCCTCGAAGAAGGCCATCACGATCTCGGCGGCTTCCCGCTTGTTCACGCCGAGGTTCTCGTGCAGCAGGGTAGCCAGGTCAGCTTTGGTGATCGTCGTCATTCGGGCCTCCTTCGTACGATCGTTCGATCTCATTGTCCCGAAGCGGGAGAGTTCCGGCAAGTGCGCCAAACACCGCGCGCTGAAGGACCGCACCTTCATGTGCCGACCGCAATACGGGAGCGAATCACGGCTTGGTGGCGCTACGCCTCGCGCCGCCGTTTTCTAGTCGCGCTGGACTTGCAGCAGGACGTCCGACGCATGATACCGAAAAAAACGCGGATGACTCACGCGTGCCCTCAGGCGCGCGAAATCGCCGCGAACGTGCTAGAGAATTCTTCGCGTGACTGCACGCAGCGGCAAGCGTGCGCGAATTTCGCGGTGTGATTTTTGCAACAGCGCGCCCCATTTCGTGCGCGGCAAGAGCCGCGCGGGTCGTGCGAAAAAAAGGGCGCCGTGCGGCGCCCTTCGTGTGTGGAGTGCAGGCTCAGCCTTTGGAAGCGCGCGCAGCACGGCGGGAGCGTTTGGCTTTGCCGGTGTCGTCGCCCGTGCCGGCCGTCGCGCTGCTGCCGCTGCTGCTCGTCGTCGCCGACGCGCCGCCCGCAGCCGCGCTGGAACCTGCCGGGCTGGCTTCGCCTTTCGACATGGCTCCGCCTTTGGACGCGCCCGCTTTGCCCGGCGTGGGATCGGTCGCGCCCATTTGTCCGGCGGACGTGCCCGGGGGCATACGACCCGCCTTGTCCGAATCGGCGGGCGACCCTGCCGCGGCATATGCGCCCGCGGCGGCGGCGGACATGCATCCCGCGACCAATGCCAACATCAGCTTCCTCATCACGACCTCCCGAAAAAAGGTGATTGCCGCGACTCGTCCCTGCGGCCGCGGACGGAAAGGCATTAGCAATGGAAATGCCCGCGGCATGAACGTCAGCGTTTCTGCGTCAGCGCACGCTGCACGATGCCGTCGACGACTCCCCGACGGGTCTCGATCTCGAGCTGCCGCAGGTGGGCGTCGGCCTTGTCGTGCGCGAGCTGGCGCTCTTCGCGCGTGCGCGCGCCCGCCGCAAAGGTGTCGGTGGCTGCCTTTCGGTAAGCGTCCCAGCTCGTCCAGCAGCGGCCATGGGCGGCGACTGCAATATCTTCTGCGCCCGCGGGATTCGAGGCGTCTTTTTCCGCCTCCGCGCTGACGCAGCGGACGTAGGTTTCCCGGGCCTGCACGAGCGATGCGGGCTCGGTGTCATCGGGAACGGTGCCGAATTCGGCGCAGCCGCAAACGAGCGCGGCGCACAGCACGCCGAGAGCGCCGGCGCGCAGGGCCGGGGCTTTATCCAGGAGACGCGCTTTGTGATCGATCATCGTGTTCTGGCGTCGTACGTGTGGGAACGCGCTGCTTGCAAACGTCATGCCCCGACGGTTGCGCGCACCGCTTCGCCGCGGGATGTCCCGGGCGGCGGTACGGGCTTTGCCCGAGTGCCGGCAAACGCCCGAATGCAGAAACGAGCGCATGACACCCCGGCAGTTCGTCACGGTCATGAAGAAAGCCCTCGCCGCGTGGTCCGACGACTACGCGCCGAGCATGGGCGCCGCGATCTCGTATTACACGCTGTTCTCGATCACGCCGCTGCTCGTCATCGTCATCGCCATCGCCGGGTTCTTCTTCGGTGACGAGGCGGTGCGCGGCGAGATCTTCGTGCAGCTGAACGGCTTGATCGGCGCCGAGGGCGCGCGCACCGTCGAGCAGATGCTGCAGAGCGTGGCGAAGCCGGAGGAGGAATTGATCGCCGCGCTCGTGAGCTTCGGCGTCCTCGCGCTCGGCGCGACCACCGTGCTGAACGAGCTGCAGAACGACCTCGACCGCATCTGGCGGGTGCCGACCCTGCAGAAATCCGCCGGCCTCGCCGGCTTCGCGCGCTCGCGCCTGCTCTCGCTCGCGCTCATCCTCACCATCGCCTTCCTGCTCATCGTGTCGCTCGTCTTCAGCGCGGCGATCTCGGCGATCGGCAAATGGTGGGGCGCGTGGTTCGGCGGCTGGGAGCTTCTCGCGCACGTCATCGATCTCTTCGCGAGCTTCGGCTTCATGACGCTGCTCTTCGCAATCATCTACAAGATCGTGCCGAGCGCCCATATCCGCTGGCACGACGTATGGGTGGGCGCTGCGGTGACCGCGATGCTGTTCGCGATCGGCAAGGTGCTGATCGGCCTGTACCTCGGGCGCAGCGGCATCGCGTCCGGTTTCGGCGCCGCCGGCTCGCTCGTGCTGCTGATGGTATGGGTGTACTACTCGGCGCAGATCTTTCTCATCGGCGCCGAGTTCACGTGGGTCTACGCGCACGAGCTCGGCTCTCGCAGCGACAAGGCCCATGACGCCGCGATACCCGACGCCAGCGCCGGAGAGGGGGCGTGAATCCAGGAACTACGGCAAAAATCGTTGCGAAACGAGCTCTCCCTGAGTATAGTGCGGCCAAGTTACCGATGACATAACGCCGCCCGGTAAGAACGGCATGCATCAAGCCTCGCGTCACGTGTGGACACCGGGTGGCCGCAGCAGCGCCGTTAGGGAGGACAGAACTTACGATGAATATGAATCTGGTGCTCGCCACAGGCCTGGCTTACGCTTTCATCGGTGCGCTCATCATGTTCCTCTCCCACCGGGCCATATACCGCAAGGCGACCCGGATCGTCGCAGGTTATCCCAAGGTTCTCGCAGCACTCCGCGCTCAGCGCTACGACGGCCGCTTCGGCCTCATCGTTCTCCTCTCGGGCAATCTTCTGCAGGTTCTCGCCGCGCTGGGCTACAGCGCGCCGATCGGCTTGTGGCGCTATCCCGCCGCTTTCGTCGCCGCCGTGCTCGCCGTCTATGGCGTCTGGCGTCTGGTCGCCGCGCACAGTGTCGTGAGCCGCGCGAAGCGCAGCGAGCGCGCCATCCCGGATCGATCGTACGAGACGCGGCGCTCGCGGATCCTGCTCGAAGCGGCCCGTCGCGAAACGCCCAAGTACCTCGCGCGCGAGGAGGCGAGGCAACCGCGCGACCGCAGCGTCGTGTGCCTCGCCCACGAGTGGGAATGCCGCTGGTGGAGCGACCGTTTCGGCGTGACCGCGGACACGCTCCGCGCCGTCGTGAGACAGGTCGGCCCGATGGTCGCCGACATCGAGCGTCACTTCGCCAAACGCCGGCGCTACGCGCTCGCCGCGTAATCCCGCCGCCCGCGCCCGGGCGTCGCCCGTTCTTTCCCGGTAGTCCCGCCCGCGCCCCGCGCGCGAGTTCGCACAAGCACGGGTCTTGCATTTCCAGGCATTGAGCGGCGGCGGACGCCGCACCGTCCTGGCTGCGCCCGAGATTGAACACCGCACCGCAATCCGTCCCTCGCCGTTACCCCGTGGGCGCCGAAGCCGTCGGCGGCGCGGCGTCGTTCAGGGTGTGGGCACCGGGGCACGCGCGCGTCGCGGTCGCCGTCGACGGCTGCGGCGACTTCGAGCTGCAGGCGGAAGGCGACGGTTACTTCTCGGGAATGCGCGCTGCGACGCCGGTGGGCACGCTCTACCGCCTCCGGCTCGACGATGCGAAGCTCGTCCCCGACGCCGCTTCGCGCTTCCAGCCGCAGGGCCATCTCGGGCCTTCGGCGCTCGTCGATCCGCACGCCTATCGCTGGCGTGATGCTGCGTGGCGCGGCCTCGAGCGCGAAGGTCAGGTGCTGTACGAGATGCACGTCGGCACGTTCACGCGCGAAGGCACGTGGCGCGCGGCGACGCGCGAGCTTCCCGCGCTGGCCGACCTCGGCATCACCGCGCTCGAGCTCATGCCGGTCGGCGAGTTCCCCGGTGAGTTCGGCTGGGGTTACGACGTCGTGCACTACTACGCCCCGACGCGTCTCTACGGGACGCCGGAGGACATGCGCGCTTTCGTCGACGAAGCGCACCGGCTCGGGATGGGCGTCATCCTCGACGTGGTCTACAACCACTGCGCCGCGATCGGCTGCTTTCTGCCGGACTACACCCCGAAGTACTTCAGCCGGCGCCACAAGAACGACTGGGGCCATTCGCTCAACTTCGACGGCGAAGGCGCCGGCGCGGTGCGCGAGTTCTTCCTCGCCAACGTCGATTACTGGGTGAGCGAGTTCCATCTCGACGGCTTTCGCTTCGACGCGACGCAATCGATCGTCGACGATTCCCCGACGCACATCCTGGCCCAGATGGCGGAGCGCTCGCGCACGGCGGCGCGCGGTCGCGGTATCTATCTCGTCGGCGAGAACGAACCTCAGGACGTGAACCTGCTGCGCGACGCCCATGACGGAGGACACGGCCTGGACGCGTTGTGGAACGACGACTTCCACCACAGCGCACGCGTCGCGGTCACGGGGCGCACCGAGGCCTATTACCTCGATTACCGCGGCAGGCCGCAGGAATTCGTGTCGGCCGCGAAACGCGGCTTCCTGTACCAGGGCCAGCACTATGCGTGGCAGAAACAGAACCGCGGCTCGCCGACGCGCGGCCTGGACGCCGCGCGCTTCGTGACCTTTCTGCAGAACCACGACCAGGTGGCGAACTCGGCGCGGGGCTTGCGCCTTGCCGCGCTGACGAGCCCCGGGCGGCTGCGCGCCGCGACCGCGCTGCTCCTGCTCGCGCCGCAGACGCCGATGCTGTTCCAGGGGCAGGAGTTCGCCGCGTCCGCGCCGTTCCTGTATTTCGCCGACAACGCGCCCGCCGACGCGAGGATGGTGCGCACAGGGCGCGGCGAGTTCCTCCGGCAGTTCCAGAGCACCGCGGCCGAGGGCCACGTGCTGCTCGCCGACCCGGCGGTGCGCGAAACCTTCGAGCGCTGCAAGCTGGATCTTGCCGAACGCGCGGCCCACGCCGAGGTTTACGCGCTGCACCGCGACCTCATCGCGTTGAGGAAGAGCGATGCGGTCTTCAGCGCCGCGGCGCGACTCGAGATCGACGGCGCGGTGCTCGCCTCCGAAGCGTTCGCGCTGCGCTACTTCGGCGGTGAGACGGGCGACCGCCTCATCATCGTCAACTTCGGCGCCGAGCTCGCGCTGAGCCCGGTGCCGGAGCCGCTGCTCGCGCCGCCGCCCGGTGCGGCGTGGTCTCTCCTCTGGTCGTCGGAGGCCGTCGCTTACGGCGGCGACGGCACGCCGCCGCCCGAATGCGCGGCGGTCTGGCGAGTGCCGGCGCACGGCGCGCTCGCCTTCGCCGCCCATCGCTGACCGCAGGACATTTCGCACGGCCGCACGCGAATTCGCGCGGCTGCCGCCGGCCGAGCCGCAGTTTGTCGCGTGCTACAATCGGCCGTGTTTCTCCTGTCTTCACACATGCGGCGACCTGACCGACAACGACAGTCGAAAACCTCAGGGACTTACCAAAGCCGCGCTTCACCATGCGCATCCTCGTGAGCAACGACGACGGCTACTTCGCGCCGGGTATCAGCGTGCTCGCCGAAGCGCTTTCGGAGTGCGCCGAAGTCACCGTCGTCGCTCCCGAGCGCGACCGCAGCGGCTCCAGCAACTCGCTCACGCTCGACCGGCCGCTGTCGGTGCGGCGCGCGCCCAACGGCTTCTTCTACGTGAACGGCACGCCGACCGATTGCGTGCACCTCGCGGTCACCGGACTGCTCGAAGCGCTGCCCGACGTCGTGGTCTCCGGCGTCAATTACGGCGCCAATATGGGCGACGACACGATCTACTCGGGCACCGTCGCCGCGGCGACCGAAGGCTTTCTGCTCGGCATCCCGTCGATCGCGGTGTCTCTGGTCGCCGAAGGCGGCGGCCACTTCGAGACGGCTGCGCGCGTCGCGTGCGACCTGGTGCGACGCTTCGCAGATCGCCCGCTCGCGCCGCCGGTCCTGCTCAACGTGAACGTGCCCGACGTCGCGCCCGGCGAAGTGCGCGGCACCGCGGTCACGCGCCTCGGCAGACGCCACAAGGCCGAACCGGTCGTGAAGTCGACCACGCCGCGCGGTGGAGTCGTGTACTGGGTCGGCGCCGCGGGCGGCGCGCAGGACGCCGGTGCCGGCACCGATTTCCATGCCGCCGCGAACGGCATGGTCTCGATCACGCCGCTGCAGGTCGACCTCACGCGCTATTCGCAGATGCAGGCGATCTCCGACTGGATGGGGGCGGCGTGACGGGCCAGCACACCGGCATCGGCATGACCTCGCAGCGCACGCGCATGCGCATGGTCGAGCGGCTGAGAGAGCAGGGCATACGCGACGAAGTCGTGCTCGCGGTCATGGGCGAGGTGCCGCGCCATCTCTTCGTCGACGAAGCGCTCGCGAGCCGCGCGTACGAGGACATCTCGCTGCCGCTCGGCTTCGGGCAGACGATCTCCAGCCCGTACACCGTCGCGCGCATGACCGAGCTCGCGCGCGCCGGCGGCCCGATCAACAAGGTGCTCGAGATCGGCACCGGCTGCGGCTACCAGGCCGCGGTCCTCGGGCGGCTCGCGAAAGAGGTGTACTCGATCGAGCGCGTCGCGGGCCTGCTCGCCAAGGCGCGCAAGCATTTCCGCGAGCTGCGCATGCTCAACGTGAGGCTGCGTCACGGCGACGGCCACATCGGCATGGCCGAGGTCGCGCCGTTCGACGCGATCGTCATGACCGCCGCCGCCACCCACGTCCCGCGCGAGCTCCTCGACCAGCTCGCGGTCGGCGCGCGCATGATCTTTCCGATGGCGCAGGTGGGTGACAAGCGGGGCGAGCAGCGTCTGTGCGTGATCGAGCGCTCGGCTCACGGGTTCGTCGAGAAGAAGCTCGACGTGGTGAAGTTCGTGCCGATGCTGCCGGGAGTGGCGTGAGCGTGCGGCTGACGTTCGCGCTGGTGCCGGTCGCGCTGGCGGGCTGCGTGTCGAGCACGCCCGCGCCGGTGGTCGAGCGCAACGTGCCCGCACGGAGCACCGCTGCCGCGCCGGCGCCGGTCGTCGCGCCGGCGACGGCGCCCAGGCCCAAACCGGTGCCCTCGCGCGCCGACACGCGGCCCGAGTCCTATACGGTGAAGCCCGGCGACACCCTGTACAGCATCGCGCTCGAGCACGGACTCGACTACCGCGAGCTCGCGCTGTGGAACGGCCTCGACAACCCGGGCGCGATCCGCGTCGGCATGCAGTTGCGATTGAACCCGCCCGCCGGTGCGCCGACGGTGGTGGTCTCGCCTTTGAAAGGCTCGACGAGCGCCGTCGAAAGCCGGCCGTTGGGCACTGCGCCCGCCGCAGCGCCGCCCGCGGTCGCATCGACACCGCTCGCGCCGGCGACGCCGAATCCCGGATCGGTGCTCACCGAGCCGAAGGCGGTACGGCTGCCGTATTCCGAGCAGGCGCTCGCACAGCTGTCGAAGCCGCCGGCGGCGCCGCCCGCGGCGCCGACGAGCGCCGATGCGCGTCCCGAGCCCAAAGCCGACAGCAGCGAGACCGCGCGCGGTCCCGAGGACGTCGAATGGGCGTGGCCGGTGAAAGGCAAGGTCGTCGGCACCTTCAACGACTCCACGAGCAAAGGCATCGCGATCGCCGGCAAGCTCGGCCAGCCGGTGCTGGCGAGCGCGCCCGGACGCGTGATCTTCAGCGGCACCGGCATCCGCGGTTTCGGCAAGCTCGTGGTCATCAAGCACAACAACACCTATTTGAGCGTCTACGCCCACAACAGCGAGCTCAACGTGAAGGAAGGCCAGACCGTCGCAC
Organism: Burkholderiales bacterium; assembly: GCA_036262035.1. Lineage (NCBI taxonomy): Bacteria > Pseudomonadati > Pseudomonadota > Betaproteobacteria > Burkholderiales > Burkholderiales bacterium. The sequence goes on from DATAJS010000028.1 coordinate 35,263, forward strand.
GCGGCCAGAAGATCGCCGAGATGGGCAACACCGACGCCGACCAGGTGAAGCTGCACTTCGAGATCCGCCGCTTCGGCAAGCCGGTCGATCCGCTGAAGCTCCTGCCTTCCGGTTAGGCGCGCAGCTCCTGCGCGAGCTTCTTCAGCCGCGCCACGTTCGCGCCTCGCGCCATCCCGCCGTAACGCAGGCCCACGTAGAGCGCGACGAAATCGCGCACCCGTGAAGCGAGGTCGGGCCGCGACGCGCTGACGCGTTCGGCATAGGCGAACGGTCCCTCGGCCGCGTCGCGCGCGAGACCTTTGGCCGCGAGCTTCCGGCAGAACGCGAGATAGATGCGCACGACCGGGTCGTCGACGCGCACCCTGAGCCGGCGCAGCGTGAAGAAGGCGACGACGAGGATCACCGCCCCGGTCGCCGCGAGGAGCAGCCCGGCGAGCGTGCGCCATGTCGCGTCGTCGAGCCCGACGCGGGTGAGCAGAGCGCGCTGGCGCTCGGGCGTGTAGCCGAGCACCCACTGGTTCCAGCTGTTCGCGAGCGAGTCCCACGTCAGACGCAGCCGCCGCATCACCACGTTGTCGCCACGCATGAAGAGCGGCACGCCCGCGACATCCGCCGCAGCCAGCCCACGCTCGATGCGCGCAGGCGACACCGCTGCGGTCGGATCGACGCGCACCCAGCCGCGGCCTTCGAGCCACACTTCGGTCCATGCGTGCGCGTCCGCCTGGCGCACGATGAGGTAATCGCCGATCGGATTCGCTTCGCCGCCCAGATAACCGGTCACGACGCGCGCGGGGATGCCGGCCGCGCGCATGAGCACCGCGAACGCGGAGGAGTAGTGCTCGCAGAAACCGGCGCGCGAATCGAACAGGAACTCGTCGACCATGTTCACGCCGAGCGGCGGCGGCGCGAGCGTGTAGGTGAACCGCTCACGGCCGAACATCGCGTACGCCGCTTCGACGATCGCCGCGTCGGACTTGTGGCGCGCACGCAAGGAGCGCGCGAGCTCGAGGGTGCGCGGATTGAAGCCCGCCGGCAGCTCCAGCGCGCGGTCCAGGTTCGGCCGGGGCTCGTCGGCGCCGTAGGTGTAATCGAGATACGACCTCATGTCGTAGCGCATGCGCGCGGTCACCGGCCGCGGCGAGATGAGCTGGAAATCGTTGGTGACCAGCGTTCCCGGCGGCACGGTGGACGGAAGATCGAGCGCGAAGAGCCACGCCTTGCCGTGCGGCTCGAGGGTGACGCTGTAATCGACCGGCTGGTCTCGCGCGTCGTACTTGATGCGCGCGTACATGCGCCGCGGCGCGCGCCACGTCCTGCCGTCGTAATCCCACAGTACGGGCCCGCGCCAGTACATCCGCTTCGACTCGGGAATGGGCGTCTTGAACTCGACGCGAAACGCCACGGCGTCGGAGAGCGCGACGTCGGTCACGCTGCCCGGCGACATCGTGTCCGACAGCCCCGTCGACGCGCGCTGCGTATCGGCGGGCATGCCCCACAGCGGCCCCTGCACGCGCGGGAACAGCACGAACAGCACGAGCATGAGCGGCACCGCCTGCCCGAGCAGCAGGGCCGAGGTTCGCAACTGCGGCAGCACGCTCTGCGGCGAGCGCGTGTAGTTGATGCCGATCATCCCCCCGGTGATGAACCAGACGCACGCCAGCATGTACAGCGCGGTGGGGATGGTCTGCGAGTACAGGAAGTTGGTGATGACGAGGAAGTACGACAGGAAGATGAGGAGCAGGGCGTCGCGCCGGTTGTGCATCTCGAGCAGCTTCAGCCCCAGCATCACGACCAGCAGCGCGACGCCGGCGTCGCGGCCGAAGAGCGTGCCGTACTGGAAGTAGACGCCCGCGCTCGCCCCCGCGACGATCACGATGAGCAGCGCGCGCGGCGGCAGGTCGCGCCGGGCCCGGGCGAGATAGGTGCGCCACAGGAGGAGCATCGCGACCAGCCCCGACAGCCACCACGGCAGCCTCTCCACGTGCGGCGCGGTCACCAGCGCGAGCGCGAGGGTCAGCCACAGCGTGTGGCGCAGGTCGAGGTTCGCGCTCATACGAGGGCGAGCGCGTGCAGGCAGCGCTCGCGGTGCGCGACGCCGGTGGCGGCGTCGATGCTCGCGTTCGGCAGGCTCAGGGCGTAGGCGATGCCCGCCGCGTCGGCGTCGAGCACCCAGCGCGTCAACCGCGAGATCTTGTCCTCGAGTGGGAGGTGCGGGGGCGCGCTGTCGAGCGACAGACGCAGCTCCGCCGGCGCGTAGCCCGTGAACTGCTTGGTGAGCAGCCCCTGCTCGCGCGCCGCGGCTTTCCACGCGATGTGACGCGGCGAATCGCCCGGATGGTACTGGCGCAGACCGTAGAAATCGTCGTGGCCTTCGCCGTGGCCCGAGCCTTCGGCGCCGCCGGCCGCGAGCGGCGGCAGCGGAACGCCCGCAGGCGCCGGCCTCGGATACACGACGCAATGCGTGTCGAGGTCGACGTACGACCAGCCGCGATAGAGCGCGACCGGATAGCGCGTGTAGAGCGTGAGCCGGCCCGGGTAGAGAAGCCCGCGGCGCTCCGCAGGGACGGCCGCGGTCGCGACGCTCGCGCCTTCGGCCGGAACGTCGACGATGTCGTGGTCCGTCTCGTCGCGCGCGACCACGAGGCCGAAGCGCGGCGTGCGCGTCGGATTGCGCAGCGCGATCGGGAAGCGCGCGACGTCCCCGGCGAACACCGGCTCGGCCTTACCCGCCGTCACGCGCAAGCCGGCGAGATTGCGGAAGGTGTGGAGCATCGCCACGACCGCGAGGCCGCCCAGCAGGAAGGTGAGGATGAAGCCGAGCGAGAGCGCGTAGTTGATCGAGCCGGTGAGCATGAGCAGCAGCACCGCCGCGAACATCACCCCCGCCTTCGAGGGCAGGATGAAGATGCGCCGCTGCACCAGCACCACCTCGCCGCGCTCCGGGCCGTGCAGGCGGAAGAGCCAGGTGGTGAAAGGCCTGAGGAGCTGCATCGGCGAGCCGCTAGGGCACCGCGACCTGCTTCATCAGTTGCCGGGCGACGTCGAATCCGTTGATGCGCCGGCCTTCGGTCGCCGACAGCAGGCGGTGGCTCACCACCCCGGGGAGCACCGCCTGCACGTCTTCGGGAACGACGTGCTCGCGCTTTTCCATGAGCGCCCACGCCCGCGCCGCGTGCAGCAGCGCGAGCGCGGCGCGGGGCGAGAGGCCGTTGGCGTAATCGGACGAGGCGCGGGTGTGATTGACGAGCGCCTGCACGTAATCGAGCAGCGCGTTCGATACGTGGATCGTCTGCGCCTGCTGCTGAAGCTCGGCGAGCTCATCGAAGCGCAGGCACGCGCCGAGCTGGGCGAGGAGGTCCCGCCGGTCCTGACCCGACAGCAGCTCGCGCTCGGCGTCCGCGCCCGGATAGCCGAGCTGGATGCGCATGAGGAAGCGGTCGAGTTGCGACTCGGGCAGCGGGAACGTGCCGACCTGGTACGACGGATTCTGCGTGGCGATGACGAAGAAAGGCGCGGGCAGCGTGCGCGTCTCGCCGTCGATGGTGACCTGCTGCTCCTCCATGGCCTCGAGCAGCGCGCTCTGCGCTTTCGGGGTCGCACGGTTCACTTCGTCCGCCAATACGACCTGCGTGAAGATCGGGCCCGGGTGGAACTGGAACGTGCCGCTGTCGCGGTTGTAGATCGACACCCCGAGGATGTCGGCAGGCAGCAGGTCGCTCGTGAACTGGATGCGCTGAAAGGACAGTCCGAGCGACGTGGCGAGGGCGTGGGCCAGGGTCGTTTTCCCGACGCCGGGGATGTCTTCGATCAGCAGGTGACCGCGCGCGAGCAGGCACGCGAGCGCGAGTCGAATCTGGATTTCCTTGCCGAGTATGACGCCGCCGACCTGCCGGACGACCTTATCGATCCTCTCGCTCATGGGCTCCCGAGTTTGCCATACCTCATACGAAGATCGCCGCGATCACCTGGCGGCCTTCGGCCATCAGAATGTTGTACGTGCGGCACGCCGCCCGGGTATCCATCGCTTCGAAGCCGACGCCTGCGGTGACGAGCGGACGGATCACGTCCGGCTTGGGAAACCGCAGCGCCGAGCCGGTGCCGAGAAGGACGAGCTCGGGCGAGCGCGCGGTGAGCACGTCGAAATCATCCGCGGTCAGCGCCTCGAAGCTCTGCGGGTTCCACGGCTCGACCTCGCCTTCGGGCGCGACGATGACCGGGCGGGTGTAGCGCTGATCGTTGACGGAGACGTAGCCGTCGCCGTACCCCGTGAAGAGATTGCGGCCGGCGGCCTTGGTGAGGTGGAGTTTCATGACGGCAGTGGTGGGCGGTCGCGGCGACCTTTCGCGACCAAGCAACTGCCAAGCCGCTGAATTGCTGCGGATAATCCGATAGAATTATACGCTTTTTCACGGCGAACCCTCCGCGGCGGGCTCGCGTCCCACCTCCGAGCCCTTCACGCTTTCGCACATGGAAGAATTCCCCCGCATTCAGCGCCTGCCGCCGTACGTCTTCAACGTCACCGGCGAGCTCAAGCTCTCGGCCCGGCGTCACGGCGAGGACGTGATCGATTTCTCGATGGGCAACCCCGACGGGCCGACGCCGCAGCACATCGTCGACAAGCTCATCGAGACCGTCAGGCGCCCCGACACCCACGGCTACTCGGTATCCAAGGGAATACCTCGGCTGCGCAAGGCGATCTGCAACTGGTACCAGAAGCGCTACGCGGTCGAGCTCGATCCCGATTCCGAAGCGATCGTCACCATCGGCTCCAAGGAGGGCATCGCCCACCTCGCGCTCGCGACGCTCGACCGCGGCGACATCGTGCTCGTGCCGAACCCGAGCTATCCCATCCATATATACGGCCCGGTGATCGCGGGCGCGGACATCCACCACGTTCCGATGCATTCTGGCGTGGATTTCTTCGAAGAGCTCGAGCAGGCGATACGCGACACGTATCCCAAGCCCAAGATGCTCATCGTGAACTTCCCGAGCAATCCGACGGCGCAGTGCGTCGACCTCGCGTTCTTCGAGCGCCTGATCGCGATCGCGCGCGAGCACCACATCTACGTGGTGCACGACCTCGCTTACGCCGACATCGTGTTCGACGGCTACCAGGCGCCTTCGATCCTGCAGGTGCCTGGTGCGCGCGACGTCGCGGTCGAGTTCTTCACGATGTCAAAGAGCTACAACATGGCGGGCTGGCGCGTGGGCTTCATGGTCGGCAACCGCGAGCTCGTCACCGCGCTCGCGCGCATGAAGAGCTATCACGACTACGGCACGTTCACGCCCATTCAGGTCGCCTCGATCGTCGCGCTCGAAGGGCCGCAGGAATGCGTCGAGGACGTGCGCATGAGCTACCAGCGCCGGCGCGACGTGCTCTGCAGCGGCCTGCACGCATGCGGCTGGAACGTCGAGGTGCCCAGGGCGACGATGTACGTCTGGGCGCCGATCCCGGAGCAGTACAAGGCGATGGGCTCGCTCGAGTTCTCCAAGAAGCTCCTGGTCGAAGCCAAGGTCGCGGTCGCGCCCGGCGTCGGTTTCGGCCACTACGGCGACGGCCACGTGCGCTTCGCCATGATCGAAAACGAGGCGCGCACGCGCCAGGCGGTGCGCGGCATCAAGGAAATGTTCAGGAAAGACGGTCTTTTGTGAAGACCGTCGCATTCAGGAAGGACGGTTTGCTGTGAAACCGATCAATGTAGGCCTGCTCGGCATCGGCACGGTGGGCGGCGGCGCGTGGACCGTGCTCCGCCGCAACCAGGAAGAGATCGGCCGCCGCGCCGGCTCGACCATCGCCATGAAGATGGTCGCGGACAAGGACATCGACAAGGTGCGCGGCATCGTCGGCGAGCGCGCGATCGTCACCGGCGACGCCAACGAGGTCGTGTCCAACAGGGAGATCGACATCGTCGTCGAGCTGATCGGCGGCACCGGCATCGCGCGCGAGCTCGTGCTGAAGGCGATCGCCAACGGCAAGCACGTCGTCACCGCCAACAAGGCGCTGCTCGCCCAGCACGGCAACGAGATCTTCGAAGCCGCGCAGAAGCACGGCGTGATGGTCGGCTTCGAAGGCGCGGTCGCCGGCGGCATCCCCATCATCAAGTCGCTGCGCGAAGGCCTCACCGCCAACCGCATCGAGTGGATCGCCGGCATCATCAACGGCACCAGCAACTTCATCCTGTCGGAGATGCGCGAGAAAGGCGCGTCGTTCGCGGACGTGCTGGCGCAAGCGCAGCGCCTCGGCTACGCAGAGGCCGATCCGACGTTCGACATCGAGGGCCACGACGCCGCGCACAAGCTGACGATCATGGCCGCGATCGGCTTCGGCATCCCGATGCAGTTCGAGTCCGCCTACATCGAAGGCATCTCGAAGCTCACCCGTGAGGACATTGCCTACGCGGAGGAGCTGGGCTATCGCATCAAGCTGCTCGGCATCGCCAAGCGCAAGGAGAAAGGCATCGAGCTGCGGGTGCATCCCACGCTCATCCCGGAAAAGCGCCTGATCGCCAACGTCGAAGGCGTGATGAACGCGATCCTCGTGAAGGGCGATGCGGTGGGCCAGACGATGTACTACGGGGCCGGGGCCGGCGCCGAGCCGACGGCTTCGGCGGTGGTCGCCGACCTCGTCGACGTCGCGCGCATGATGACCGCCGACCCCGAGCACCGCGTGCCGCACCTCGCTTTTCAGCCGGGCAAGCTCAGCGACACGCCCATCCTGCCGATGAGCGAGGTGGAGACGTCGTACTACTTCCGCATGCGTGCGTTCGACAAGCCCGGCGTGCTCGCCGACATCACGCGCATCCTCGCCGACCTCGACATCTCCATCGACGCGATGGTCCAGAAGGAACCGCACGAAGGCGAGGACCAGGTCGACATCATCATGCTCACCCACCAGACCATCGAGAAGAACGTCGATGCGGCGCTGGCGAAGATCGAAAAATTGCCGGTGATCGCGGGCAAGGTCACGCGCATCCGGCTCGAAAACCTCAATTAAGATGGCTCATTACCAAGGTCTCATCGAACAGTATCGCGACCGCCTCCCGGTCGACGACCAAACCCCCGTCATCTCGCTCAACGAAGGCAACACGCCGCTCATCGAGCTGACCAATCTGCCGAAACAGATCGGCAGGAACGTCCGCATCTACGCCAAGTTCGACGGTCTCAACCCGACCGGCTCGTTCAAGGACCGCGGCATGACCATGGCGGTGACCAAAGCGGTCGAAGCGGGCGCCAGGGCGATCATCTGCGCATCGACGGGCAACACCTCCGCCGCGGCGGCCGCGTATGCGGCGCGCGCCGGCATCGCGTGCTTCGTGCTCATCCCCGAAGGCAAGATCGCGCTGGGCAAGCTGTCGCAGGCGATGATGCACGGCTCGGTCGTGATCCAGATTCGCGGCAACTTCGACGACGGCATGCGCCTGGTGCAGCAGGCCGCCGAGACGACCGGGGTCGCGCTGGTGAACTCGATCAACCCGTTCCGGCCGCAAGGGCAGAAGACGATCGCCTTCGAGGTCGTCGAAGCGCTCGGCGACGCGCCCGACTACCACGCGCTGCCGGTCGGTAACGCCGGCAACATCGGCGCGCACTGGGCGGGCTACAGCGAGATGGCGTGCGAGCAGACCAAGGCGTGCGCGTACTGCGAAGGGAAGTGCCCGTTCCACCGCGAGAAAAAAGCGACGAAGCGACCGATCATGGTCGGCTACCAGGCCGCGGGCTCGGCGCCCATCGTGCGCGGCAAGATCGTCGAGAATCCGGAGACCGTTGCCACCGCGATCCGCATCGGCAATCCGGCGTCGTGGGAGCTCGCCCTCAACGCGCAGCGCGAGTCCGGCGGCTGGTTCGCCGAGTGCACCGACGAGGAGATCCTCGCCGCGCAAAAGCTCCTCGCCCAGACCGAAGGTGTCTTCTGCGAGCCCGCATCGGCGATCTCGATCGCGGGCGTATTGAAGGACCTCGAAGCCGGACGCATCCGCGAAGGCGTGACCATCGTCTGCACGCTCACCGGGCATGGGCTGAAAGACCCCGACACCGCGATCTCGCAATGCGTGAAGCCGCTGACGGTGGACGCGGAGCTGGCGGCGATCGAGGGGATCATTCGGGAGAACCTCCCGAAGGCTTAATTGCGGTCGAAAATGGATCCCCGCCTTCGCGGGAATGACGTCATTCCCGACCCGCGGTAGCGGAACGATCGGGAATCCATTTTGACGTTCAAACGAAACGCATCGAGAGATCGACGGCCTTCACGTCCTTGGTCAGGCCGCCGATCGAGATCCGATCCACGCCCGTCTCCGCGATCTCGCGCACGTTCGACAGCGTGATGCCGCCGGACGCTTCCAGCTCTGCGCGGCCGGCGGCGATCTTCACCGCTTCGGCCATCTGCTCGGTCGTCATGTTGTCGAGCAGGATCATCTTCGCGTCCCAGGCGAGGGCTTCGCGCAGCTGATCGAAGGTTTCGACTTCGACCTGTATCCACACGCCTTCCGGCGCGACTTTTCGCGCTTCCTCCAGCGCCCGGCTCACCCTGCCGGCCGCCGCGATGTGGTTCTCCTTGATGAGCACGCCGTCGTAGAGACCGAGGCGATGGTTCTTCCCGCCGCCGGTCTTGACCGCGTACTTCTGCGCGAGCCGCAGGCCCGGCAGGGTCTTGCGGGTGTCGACGATCGCCGCGCGCGTGCCTTTGACCGCTTCCACGTAAGCGCGCGTCGCCGTCGCGACCGCCGACATCATCTGCAGGAAGTTGAGCGCCGTGCGCTCGCCGGTGAGCAGCGCCCGCGTGTCGCCCTCGATCTCGCACACGACGGTGTCCGCAGTCACCGTGTCGCCGTCGTGGGCGCGCCACTTCACCTTCGCATTCGGATCGAGGCGTCGGAAGCACGCCGTAACCCACGCTTCTCCGCACAGCACCGCCGCGCTGCGGCACACGATGGACGCGCGTGCGGGGGTGCTGGCGGGCGTCAGCAGGGCGGTCCAGTCGCCCGCACCCACGTCTTCCTCGAGCGCCCGCGTCACGTTGCGCTCGATTTCGGCCTGAAGATCCACGATTCCCTCTACGTTGAGCAATTGTGGCGGGTAGTTTACCTTTCGCCCAGATGATCTGAGCGGTGCATAACTAAGGGAAAGGAGGTCTCGGAGGAAAACCCCGGTTTTCCTCCGAGGCGTTCACCGGCGCGGAAGCGCAGCGCCCGCTAGCGGGCGCTCGGAGGGAAACCATGGGTTTCCCTCCGAGGCGTGTACCGGGGTCAACGAAGCGCAGCGGAGTCGCCTTATGGATGTTATGAATGTCCTGACTTACGGGATCGGAACCATCCTCGGTTTCGTGCTGCTCGTGGGCCTCGCGATCCTGATCATCCACGACGTCACCCAGAAGAAGCACACGGTGCTTCGCAACTTCCCCGTCGTCGGCCGGCTGCGCTTCTTCTTCGAGAACCTCGGCGAGTACTTCCGCCAGTATTTCTTCGCCGGCGACCGCGACGAGATGCCGTTCAACCGCGCCACGCGCGCATGGGTGTATCGCAACGCGAAGAACGAGGGCGGCTTCATCGGCTTCGGCTCGACCAACGACCTGCGCGAGCCGGGATCGATCATCTTCGTCAACCATCCCTTCCCGGTGCTGGAGGAAGACCGGCTGCCCACGCCGTCGATCATGATCGGCGACGGGTACTGCCGCGAGCCTTTCGAGGCCAAGTCGATCGTCAACATCAGCGGCATGAGCTTCGGCGCGATCTCCGAGCCCGCGGTGCGCGCGCTTTCGCGCGGCGCGGCGGAAGTGGGGTGCTATATGGATACGGGCGAAGGCGGGCTCGCGCCGTATCACAGCGAAGGCGGCTGCGACATCATCATGCAGATCGGCACCGCCAAGTACGGCATACGCAATCTCGACGGCACGTTCTCGGCCGAGCGCGCGAAAGAGCTCGCGAAGCACGTGAAGGCGTTCGAGATCAAGCTCTCGCAGGGCGCCAAGCCCGGCAAGGGCGGGATCCTGCCGGCGGCGAAGGTGACCGAGGAGATCGCACGCATTCGCGGCATCCCCGCGGGGTGCGATTCGATCAGCCCCAACCGGCACATCGACATCGCCAACATCCACGATCTTCTCGATCAGGTTGCGTTCATCCGCGACCTCACCGGCAAGCCGGTCGGGGTGAAGACGGCGCTCGGCGGCTGGGAGTTCATGAACGACCTGTGCGAAGCGGTGCTGAGCCGCGGGCTCGAATATGCGCCGGACTTCATCGCGATCGACGGCGGCGAGGGCGGCAGCGGCGCCGCGCCGCAGACGCTCATGGATCACATGGCCTTGCCTATTACGGAAGCGCTGCCGAGGGCGGTCGACGCGCTGCTCCAGGCCCAGCTCAAGTCGCGCATCCGCGTCATCGCCGCGGGCAAGCTGGTCACGTCGGCGCGTGCGGCGTGGGCGCTCTGCGTCGGCGCCGACTTCGTGAACACCGCCCGCGGTTTCATGTTCGCGCTCGGCTGCATCCAGGCGCTGCGCTGCCACAGCAACACCTGTCCGACCGGCGTGACGACGCACAACAAGCGCCTGCAGCGCGGGCTGGTGGTCGAGGAGAAATACCTGCGGGTCGCGAACTACTGCCGGAACATGAACCACGAGATCGACATGATCGCCCACTCGTGCGGCTGCCGGCACGCGCGGGAGCTCAAGCGCGAGCACGTGCGCATCGTGCAGTCGGCGAACCACAGCATCGCCCTCAACATGCTGTCGCCGTATCCGGTGGTCGGGGTCAGGCCCACCCCGCGGCCGATCGACACCATGGGGCCGGTCGCCCCGGTGCCGGCCCCCGAGACGCGCGAGGCCGAGGTGCCGAGGTAGTTCTCGTTGCGGCGCATCATCGCGCCTCTTGAAATTCGGCGTTCAGGCCTGATTTAGGCTTGCAGATAGGAAAAATCAGCCCGAATCGAGGTCAAAACCGATGCGTTTCGACAAGTTCACCACCAAGTTCCAGCAGGCGTTTGCCGATGCCCAGAGCGTCGCCGTGGGCAACGACAACCCCTACATCGAGCCCCAGCACCTGCTGTACGCCCTCCTGAATCAGGACGACGGCGGGACCACCTCGCTGCTCCAGCGTGCGGGCGTCAACACGCCCAAGCTCAAGACCGATCTCAAATCCGCGATCGACCGCCTGCCGAAAGTCGAGGGCACCGGCGGCGAGGTCAACGTGTCGCGCGACCTCGCGAACCTCCTGAACGTCGCGGACAAGGAAGCCCAGAAGCGGGGCGACCAGTTCATCGCCTCGGAGCTCTTCCTGCTCGCGGCGGTCCAGGACAAAGGCGAAGCGGGTCGCATCCTCAAGCAGGCCGGCGCGAATCGCGCCGCGCTCGACGAGGCGATTCAACAGGTGCGCGGAGGCGAAAGCGTGCAGGACCAGGAAGCCGAAGGGGCGCGCGAAGCGCTCAAGAAGTACACCCTCGACCTCACCGAGCGCGCGCGCTCGGGCAAGCTCGACCCGGTCATCGGCCGCGACGACGAGATCCGCCGCGCGATCCAGATCCTCCAGCGCCGCACCAAGAACAACCCGGTGCTGATCGGCGAGCCCGGCGTCGGCAAGACCGCGATCGTCGAAGGCCTCGCGCAGCGCATCGTCAACGAGGAAGTGCCCGAGACCCTCAAGGGCAAGAAAGTGCTCTCGCTCGACATGGCGGGGCTGCTCGCCGGCGCGAAATACCGCGGCGAGTTCGAGGAGCGCCTGAAGTCGGTCCTCAAGGAGATCGCCCAGGAAGCCGGCCGCATCATCGTCTTCATCGACGAGATCCATACCATGGTCGGCGCCGGCAAGGCCGAAGGCGCGATGGACGCCGGCAACATGCTCAAGCCCGCGCTCGCCCGCGGCGAGCTGCACTGCATCGGCGCGACCACCCTCGACGAGTATCGCAAGTACATCGAGAAGGACGCGGCGCTGGAGCGCCGCTTCCAGAAAGTGCTGATCGAGGAGCCGAGCGTCGAATCGACGATCGCGATCCTGCGCGGCCTGCAGGAGAAGTACGAGCTGCACCACGGCGTCGACATCACCGACCCGGCGATCGTCGCCGCAGCCGAGCTCTCGCATCGCTACATCACCGACCGCTTCCTGCCGGACAAGGCGATCGACCTCATCGACGAGGCGGGCGCGCGCATCAAGATGGAGATCGACTCCAAGCCCGAAGCGATGGACAGGCTCGAGCGCCGCATGATCCAGCTCAAGATCGAGCGCGAGGCGGTGAAGAAGGAGAAGGACGAGGCTTCGAAGAAGCGCTTCGAGCTCATCGAGCAGGAGATCGGGAACCTCGAGCGCGAGTACGCCGACCTCGAAGAGATCTGGAAAGCCGAGAAGGCGCAGGTCCACGGCTCCGCGCACATCAAGGAAGAGATCGACCGCATCAAGCTCGACATCACCAAGCTCCAGCGCGAAGGCAAGTTCGACAAGGTCGCCGAGCTCCAGTACGGCAAGCTTCCGCAGCTCGAAGCGCAGCTGAAGCAGGCCGAGAGCGGCGGTGAGAACAAGGTCAAGCCGCGTCTGCTGCGCACGCAGGTCGGCGCCGAAGAGATCGCGGAAGTGGTGTCGCGCGCGACCGGCATCCCGGTGTCCAAGATGATGGAAGGCGAGCGCGAGAAGCTGCTGCGGATGGAAGACGCGCTCCATCGCCGCGTGGTCGGCCAGGAAGAGGCGGTGCGCCTCGTGTCCGAAGCGATCCGCCGCCAGCGCGCGGGCCTGGGCGATCCCAAGCGGCCGTACGGCTCGTTCCTGTTCCTGGGTCCGACGGGCGTGGGCAAGACCGAGCTCACCAAGGCGCTCGCCGAGTTCCTGTTCGATTCGGAAGACCATCTCATCCGCATCGACATGAGCGAGTTCATGGAGAAGCACTCGGTCGCGCGTCTCATCGGCGCGCCGCCGGGATACGTCGGCTACGAGGAGGGCGGTTACCTCACCGAAGCGGTGCGGCGCAAGCCGTACTCGGTGATCCTGCTCGACGAGGTCGAGAAGGCGCACCACGACGTGTTCAACGTGCTCTTGCAGGTGCTCGACGACGGCCGCATGACCGACGGGCAGGGGCGCACGGTGGACTTCAAGAACACCGTGATCATCATGACCTCGAACCTCGGCTCGCAGATGATCCAGTCGATGGGCGGCAGCGAGTATGCGGAGATCAAGGGTGCGGTGATGGCCGAAGTGAAGAACCATTTCCGGCCGGAGTTCATCAACCGCATCGACGAGATCGTGGTGTTCCACCCGCTCGACGAGAAGAACATCAAGGAGATCGCGCGCATCCAGTTGAAGGGCCTGGAGAAGCGTCTCGCCGCGATGGACATGCGCCTCGACGTGACCGATGCCGCGCTGCGCGAGATCGCCTCGGTCGGCTTCGACCCGGTGTTCGGCGCGCGGCCGCTGAAGCGCGCGATCCAGTCGCAGATCGAGAACGGGCTCGCGAAAGCGATCCTCGAAGGCGCGTTCGGTCCGAAAGACACGATCAAGGTCGACGCGCGGGGCGGGAAGGTGGTGTTCGAGAAGGAGATGGCAGCAGCAGCCTGACGGCTGCCGCTGCCATCTCCGATGGCGGTGAACGCCAAGGAGGGAAACCAAGGTTTCCCTCCTTGAACCTCCTTTCCTTCAACACCATCACGCGTTTCATACCTTCATCGGCCGGTAATACCCCGTCAGCTCCAGATACCCGCGCCCCATCGATTTCCCCTCGCGCATCGCCGTCACCGCGCCTTCCCAGTACACCGCGCCGGTGGACGCGCGGCTGTCGCTTTCCTGATCGTCCATCAGCGGCTCGAGCGTCAGCTCGAGCGAGCCGACGCGCACGCGCCAGGCGATCGCGTAGCTCGCGCCGGTGCGCGGCGAGCGCCACGTGCGCAGCGGCGTGAATTCGACCTCGGCCGGTCGGTACGTCGTGCGCTTGCCGTCGGCGGTGCGCAGCGTCGCGCCGGCCCACAATTTCCCGCCCGTCTTGTCGCGCATCCGAAACGCCATCAGCGCGCCGCCGCCGTCGAGATTGATGCCCATCCAGTCCCAGCCGCTCGCCTGCTCGTCCATGTAGCTCGACGACCATTCGTGGTCGAGCCACGCGCTGCCGGCGGCCGCGATGCGCGACGCGCCCTGACGAATCTCACCGACGGCCTCGAGGTGCGGCAGGCTGTAGTAATAGCTCGCCGATTCGGGGCGCGCTCCTTTCCTGCTGAAGCCGGCGTCGCCCTGCAGCAGCGGCGGCTGAGTCGGCGTGAACACGAGGTCGAGCGTGAAATCGCGGGCGGAAGCGTGCGTGCGGTAGTCGCCGCCGTCCTGCACGAGCGACCAGTCGTCGAGCCATACGCGCGTGCGTCCCGTTTCCGCCCCGGCGAGACCGAACGCCGCGCGCGCGACGCGCTGATCGTGCACGAGCCGCCCGCGCGCGGCGTCGCTCAGCGCGGCATGCGCGATCACGATCTGCTTCGCGGCGAACGCGCTCGGGTTGCTCTCGTCGATCTCGGGGCGCACGCGGAAAAACGTCACCTGGAAACCCATCGCGGCGCCGCCCGGCCGTTCCAGCCATCCCGTCACGTACCACCACTCGGTCCGGAATTGCGGGTGGCTGCCTTCGTCGTCGGGAAAGCGGATTCGATAACCCGGCACTACGGGCGCGTACCGCGTGTCACGCGAGCTCGCTGCTCGCGCGAACGATGCCGGTGCGGCGACTGCAATCGACAGCAACGCCAGCGCCCGGCGGCGTGCCACGAATCCACTCATCACTTAACACTCAACACTTAACACTCGCATTTCACCAATCCTCCCTCACCGCCCTCGTCACCTCGTCGCTCATCGCCCGACGCCCCGAGACGACGGCGGTCAGCGTAGCGGCGACGACGAGCGAGAGCGCCAGCACCCCGAGCTCGCCCCAGGGAATGTGCATGTCCATGCTCCAGTGGAACGACTGGCGGTTGATGACGTGCACGAGGACGAGGCTCACGAGCCAGCCGAGCGCCAGACCCGCGACGACGCCGACACTGCCCACGGCCAGGCCTTCGAACGCGAGCATCGAGCCGATCTGGCGGCGCGTCATGCCGATGTGCCTCAGCACGCCGAACTCGCGGCGCCGCGCGAGCGCCTGGGCGCTGAAGCTCGCGCTCACGCCGAAGAGGCCGATCAACACCGCGGCGACTTCGAGCGCGTACGTCACGGCGAACGTGCGATCGAAGATCGCGAGCGAGATCGACTTGAGCTCGCGGGGCGTCGCGATCTCCAGGCCTTCGTGCGAGACCAGCCCGGCCCGCAGGCGTGCCGCGGCCTCGTCCGGTGCGACACCGCCCGCGAGGTACAGCCATGCTTCGTTCGCCCTGCGGTCGCGGGTGATCGCGACGTAGACCGCGCGATCGATGACGACCGCACCGTTCTGCCGCGCGTAATCGCGCCAGATGCCGGCGACGGTGAAGTGCCGCGGCACGCCGCCGATCGGCAGCGTCACGATGTCGCGAGCGCTCACGCGCAGCACGTCGGCAGCGACCTCGGACAGCCAGACCGGCGTGGGCGCGCCCGCCGCGGGCTCGACCCGCGGGCCTTCGAACGGCAGCGGCGGCGCCGATTGTCCCGGCGCCAGCGGACGCGCGATCAGGGTGAGCGGCGGCCGATCCCTGGCCACGAACACGCTCTGGCTGCGCAGGAACACCGCGCGCTCGATACCCGCCACGCGCGCGATCCGCGCCTGTTCTTCTTCGCTGAAGAAGCCGGTGTCGCCGAGCCTTCCCGCTCGTAGGTAGAGGTCCGCGGGCAGCATGCGGTCGAGCCACGTCGCGAGCGATTCGCGAAACGAGCCGATCATGATGATCATCGACACCATCAGGCTGAAGCTCGCGAGGATACCCGCGAGCGCGACCGCCACCTGCCGCGGCGTCGCCTGCAACTGCGCCGCGGCCAGCGCGGCGGACGCGCGCCGCACGTTCGGCAGCCGTGCCAGCGCGAAGTGCGCGAAGCGCGGCATGACGAGTATCGCGCCGACCAGCAGCAGCGCGATCGCGGCGTAGCCGGTCCACGGCAGATCGCCGAGGGGCGGCGCCTGCGACAGCGCGAGACCGATCGCGATGATCGCGAGGCCCGGCGCCGCGCGCTGTACGCCGCGCAGCGCCTCTTCTTCGTCACCCGCTTTCAGCGCGGTCGCGGGCTGGCGCCGCGCGGCTTCGAGCGCGGGCAGCGCCGCCCCGATCAGCGAGAACACGACGCCGAGCACGAAGAACGTCGCAAGCGCCGCCGGATCGACGTGCAACTGCGCGTCGACCGCGCTGAAATAACCCGCGCCGAGATCGCCGCCCAGACGCGCGACGGCGAAGTGTGCGAGCGCAACGCCGAGCGCGACGCCGAGGAGCGATCCGATCAGTCCGGTGAGACTCGCGTCGACGAGCAGCAGCCTGACGAGCTGTCCGCGCGTGACGCCGATCACCCGCAGCAGCGCGAGCTGCGAGCGGCGCCGCAGCAGCGCGAGGAACTGCGTGGAGAACACGAGGAATGCGCCGGTGAAGAGCGCGACCAGCGCGAGCATGTCGAGGTTGGTGCGATACGCGCGCGAGAGGCTCACGTTGCGTGCCGCCTCCGCCTCGGGCGTGGCGACGACCGTGCCGGCGGGCAGCACGCTCTCGAGCGTGCGCGCGAACGCTTCGGCCTGCGTTCCCGCCGCGAGCTTCAGATCGATGCGCGACAGGTCGCCGATACGGCCGAAGACGCGCTGCGCTTCCGCGATGTCCACGATCGCCATGCGCTGGCGCGTGGCGCCCGGCGCGAGCACGCCCGCGACGTGCAGGGTTTCGACGCGCGAGCCGGCGTGCACTCGGAGCTCTCCGCCCTTGCCGACGCCGAGATCTTCCGCCGCCGCGGCGGACAGCAGCGCCTGCCGCGGCTTGAGCAGGTCGGTCAGCGCGTCGCGGCTTTCGAGCAGGAGGTGCGGCTGCACCTGCAGCGCGCGGAACGAATCGAGCCCGAGCACCTTGATCGTGTCGCGGCGGCCCGCGATCTGCGCGTCGACCTCGAGCGCGGGGCTCGCGGCCGCGACGCCGGGCGCCCGGGCGAGGCGCGGATACAACGATTCCGGGAAGCCGGAGCGCGGCCCGCGCACCACGAGGTCGGCTTCGCCCGCGAGCGAGCGCACCGCGAGCTCGAACTCGTTGGTGGCGCTGGCGTTGATGAGGTGCACCGCGACGCCGAGCGCCACGCCGAGCGCGATGCCGAGAAGGGCCAGGACCAGCCTGCCCGGATGCTCCCGCCACGCGCCGCCGGCGCTCGCCCGCCAGAGGCTCGTCAGTACCGCGGGGCGCCAAGGCGCGATCACTGCACTGCGAGCCCGTCCCGGGACAGCACGTATACGCGATCGGCGTAGCTCGCCGCGGCCTTCGAGTGCGTCACGAGGATGCCGCCGCCCGCGCGCCGCTTCGCTTCGGTGCGCAGGAGCGCGAGCACCTGCGCCGCGGCTTCGCTGTCGAGATTGCCGGTCGGTTCGTCGGCGAGCACCAGCTGCGGCTCGTGCACGAGCGCGCGCGCGATCGCCACGCGCTGCGCCTCGCCGCCCGAGATCGTGCGCGGGAAGTCGTGCGCGAGGTGAGCGATGCCGACCGCTTCGAGCATCGCGCTCACGCGCGCGTTGGCTTCATCGCGGGGCGTCTCGGCGAGATCGAGCGGCAGGCGCACGTTCTGGAACACCGTGAGGTGCGGGAGCAGGTGGAACGCCTGGAACACGAAGCCCATGCGCCGACGGCGCAAGAGGGTGCGCGCATCGTCGTCGAGCGCCGACAGGTCGATGCCGTCGAGGATGATGCGACCCGCGTCCGGGAGGTCGAGGCCGGCGATGAGATTGAGCAGCGTCGACTTGCCCGCGCCCGACTCGCCCATGATCGCGACGAGCTCGCCGTCGGCGACCGTCAGCGACACCTCGCGCAGCACCGCGCGTACGCGGGCGCCGCCGTAGGATTTCGTGACGTCGTGAAGTGTGAGCACGGGGTGCGCGGAAGTGGAGTCGCGCGCCCGATGCTATCATGCCGCCCTCGTCAGTTTCGGAAGTCCTCCGAGGAGAAATCAACGTGAGATCCACCGCTGTCAGCCTCGCCTGCGCCGCGTTGGCTGTGCTGTCCGGCGCGGCCCAGGCGCAGCAGAGCTATCCCGCGCGCCCCGTGCGCCTCATCATCCCGTTTTCGCCGGGCGGGGCGGCCGACGTGCCCGGCCGCCTGCTCGCCGATCGCCTGACCAAAGTGCTCGGGCAGCAGATCGTCATCGACAACCGCCCGGGCGCGGGCTCGACCATCGGCGCCGAAGCGGCGGCCAAGGCAGCGCCCGACGGCTATACGCTGTTCATGATCAGCAACACGCATTTCGTAAGCGCGGCGCTGTATGGCAGGAAGCTCAACTACGATTCGCTGAACGATTACACGCCGGTGACGCAGATCACCGCCGCGCCGAACGTGCTCGTCGTCCATCCGTCGCTGCCGGCAAAGAGCGTGAAGGACCTCGTCGGGCTCGCCAAGTCGCGGCCCGGCCAGATCAACTACGCCTCGTCGGGCAACGGCAGCACGCAGCACCTCACCGGTGCCCTGTTCTGCCGCATGGCCGGCATCAACATGACGCACATTCCGTATCGGGGCAGCGGACCCGTGACCGCCGATCTCATCGGCGGGCAGGTGCAGGTGGCATTCCCCGGCATTGCCGGCATGCTGCCGCACATCAAGTCGGGCAAGCTGCGGGCTCTCGGCGTGACGAGCACCAAGCGCTCGCCCGAGCTTCCCGACGTGCCGACGATCGCCGAGGCGGGCGTCAAGGGTTACGAGATGGTCGCGTGGTTCGGCATCGCGGGTCCCAAGGCGCTGCCGCGCGAGATCCAGATGCATCTGCACGGCGACCTCATGAAAGTGCTGAAAACGCAGGACATGCAGGCCGCGATGCGCAACGCCGGACAGGAAGTCGCGTACCAGGAGAAGCCCGAGCAGTTCTACCAGTTCATGAAGGTGGAAGCTGCTAAATGGGCTAAAGTCGTTCAAGAAAGTGGTGCCAAAGTCGAGTGAGGTGATGCCATGACCGAGCAAGTGCTGGAGAAGCCTGCGACCGTGTACGAAAAGCTCGCGATGTACATCGACGGCAAGTTCGTCGAGGCCGAAGGACGCAAGACCGAGCCGGTCGTGAACCCGGCGAGCGGCGAAGTGCTCGGGCACTTGCCGCATGCCACGCGCGAAGACCTCGACGCCGCGCTGGCGGCGGCGCAGCGCGCGTTCGAGAGCTGGAAGAAATCTTCGCCGCTCGATCGTTCCGCGATCCTGCGCAAGGTGGGACAGCTCGCGCGCGAGCGCGCGCAGGAGATCGGCCGCAACATCACGCTCGATCAGGGCAAGCCGCTCGCCGAATCGGTCGGCGAGGTGATGGTGTGCGCCGAGCACGCCGAGTGGGCCGCCGAAGAGGGCCGCCGCATCTACGGCCGCGTGATCGCCCCACGTCGTCCGGAAGTGCATCAGTTCGTGCTGCGCGAGCCGATCGGCGTGTGCGCCGCCTTCACGCCGTGGAACTTCCCGTTCAACCAGGCGATCCGCAAGATGGTCTCGGCGCTCGGCGCCGGCTGCACGCTGGTGCTGAAAGGCCCGGAGAGCAGCCCGAGCGCGGTCGTCGCGCTGGCGCGGCTCTTCCACGACGCGGGGCTTCCGCCGGGGTGTCTCAACATCGTGTGGGGCGTTCCCGCCGAGGTCTCGGACTACCTCATCAAGTCACCGATCGTGCGCAAGGTGTCGTTCACCGGCTCGATCCCCGTCGGCAAGCAGCTGGCGGCGCTCGCGGGCGCGCACATGAAGCGCGGCACGTGGGAGCTCGGCGGCCATTCGCCGGTGATCGTGTTCGACGACGCCAACGTCGAGCAGGCGGCGATCACGCTGGCCAAGCTCAAGGTGCGCAACGCCGGGCAGGTGTGCGTGTCGCCGTCGCGCTTCTACGTGCAGAAAGGCATCTACGACAAGTTCGCGGCGACGTTCATCGAGACCATCAAGTCGATCAACGTCGGCAACGGGCTGGAGAAGACGACGCAGATGGGACCGCTCGCGCATTCGCGGCGCGTCGACGTGATGCAGGCGTTCGTCGAGGACGCGGTCACGTGCGGCGGCGAGATCGTCACCGGCGGCGCGCGGCTCAAAGGCTCGGGTTTCTTCTTCCCGCCGACGGTGATCACCGGGCTGCCCGATACCGCGAAGCTCATGACCGAAGAGCCTTTCGGTCCGATCGCGCCGCTCGCGCCGTTCACCGATCCGGAAGACGCGATCCGCCGCGCGAACAGCCTGCCGTACGGGCTCTCGTCGTACGTCTTCACCGAATCGCTCAAGACCGCCCACTACGCGGCGAACGCGATCGAATCCGGCATGGTCAACATCAACCATTTCGGCAGCGCGCTGTCCGAGACGCCGTTCGGCGGGGTCAAGGAAAGCGGGATCGGCAGCGAGGGCGGCACGGAGACGTTCGACGGCTACCTCGTGACCAAGTTCGTCACCCAGGTTTGATCGAACGTGATGGGTGAAGCGTGACGGATAACCCGTGACGGACGAACCCTGGGCGTGCGCGCGATCGGTAAAGGAAAGGAGGTTCAAGGAGGGAAACCTTGGTTTCCCTCCTTGGCGTTCAACCGAGCACCCGGGCTCTAGTCACCGCCGCGTGGCAATCCTCGAAGTTGGGCAGTGGCTACCCGGGGTTGAGCAACGCGCGTGCCCGTGTGGCGAGTTTGGTTTTCTACTCGTTGATCAACGAGATAACCATCGGGCCGTAGCGCTCCAGCTTGCGCGCGCCGATGCCGCTGATGGTGCCGAGCGCAGCGAGGTCCTGCGGCTTGAGCGCCGCGATCGAGGCGAGCGTGGCGTCGTGGAAGATCACGTACGCAGGGACCGCCTGCTCGCGCGCTTCGTTCGCCCGCCACGCCTTCAACTTCGTCAGCAGCCCTTCGTCCGCCCCCGCAGGCAGGGCCGCCTGCGCACGTCGCCGTGAGCCACGCGCGCGGGGGACCGCGCGGCGCATCTCGACCGGCATTTCGCCCCTCAGCACCGGTCGGCTCGCTTCGGTCAGCTTCAGCGCGCCGTAGGCCTCGTGATCGGGCCGCGCATAGCCCAGCGCGACGAGCTGCCGGAAGATGTTGCGCCATTCGTTTTCGTCGAGATCGGCCCCGATCGCATACACCGACAGCTTGTTGTGCTCCCACTGCGTGATGCGATCGTTGGGGCGACCGCGCAGCACGTCGATGAGATGGCCCGCGCCGAAGCGCTGCCCGGTGCGATAGATGCAGGATAAAGCCTTGCGCGCGGCCTCGGTCGCATCCCAGGTCTCCGGCGGCTCCAGGCAGGTATCGCAGTTGCCGCACGGCGCGCTCGCTTCGCCGAAATATTCGAGCAGGCGGACGCGCCGGCACGCCGCCGTTTCGCACAGGCCGAGCAAGGCGTCGAGCTTGGCCGCGGACACGCGCTTGTAGGCGTCGCTGCCCTCGGACTGGTCGATCATGCGTCGCTGCTGCACCACGTCGCCGAGGCCGTAAGCCATCCACGCGTCCGCGGGCTGGCCGTCGCGGCCCGCGCGGCCGGTCTCCTGGTAATAGCTCTCGATGCTCTTGGGCAGGTCGAGGTGCGCGACGAAGCGCACGTCGGGCTTGTCGATGCCCATGCCGAACGCGATCGTCGCGACCACCACGATGCCGTCCTCGCCCTGGAATCGCGCCTGGTGGTCGGCTCGCGCGGCGCTGTCCATCCCCGCGTGATAGGGCAGGGCGCGCACGCCGTGCTCGCACAGCCATGCGGCGGTCTCGTCGACCTTGCGGCGCGACAGGCAATAGACGATGCCGGATTCCCCCGTATGTTCCTCCCGCATGAACGACAGGAGCTGCGAGCGCGCGTCGCTCTTGTCGACGATGCGGTAGCGGATGTTCGGCCGGTCGAAGCTCGAGATGAAGACGCGCGCCTCGTCGAGCGCGAGGCGGTGCACGATCTCGTCGCGCGTCTGCGGATCGGCGGTCGCGGTGAGCGCGATGCGCGGCACGTCGGGGAAACGCTCGTGCAGCACCGAGAGCTGGAGATATTCCGGCCGGAAGTCGTGGCCCCACTGCGACACGCAGTGCGCTTCGTCGATCGCGAACAGCGCGACCTTCGCTTCGCCCAGGAGGTCGAGCATGCGCGGCATCAAAAGCCGCTCGGGCGCGACGTAGAGCAGATCGAGCTCCCCCGCGCGGAATGCGCGCTCGGTCTCGTAGACCTCGCGCCCGTCGAGCGTGGAGTTGAGGAAAGCGGCGCGCACGCCGAGCTGCTTCAGGGCCGCGACCTGGTCCTGCATGAGCGCGATCAGTGGCGAGACGACGAGCGCGGTGCCTGCGCGCAGCAGCGCGGGGAGCTGGTAGCACAGCGACTTGCCGCCGCCGGTCGGCATGAGGACGAGCGCGTCCCCGCCCTGCGCCAGGTGGGTGACGATCTCTTCCTGTTTACCGCGAAAGCCCGAGTGGCCGAAGGTGTTCTGGAGGAGTTGTAGCGCGGAAGAAACGGACATCAGTATTTCGATCGTAGGGTGCGTGGCAACGCACCGAAAAATGCGCGGTGCGCTCGCGCGCACCCTACGGTTCATGCCGCGGCACGGGCCGGCCACATGTCTGCCAGACCATCCGCATCGGTTGCGGTGATCGTGGTGCGCACCATGTGGCGCGGCTGGTCGCCCGGCCACGGACGGCCGCGGTGCAGGACCGCGCGATTGTCCCACATGACGACGTCGCCCGCGCGCCAGCGGTGCTCGTGCGTGCGGCCCGGCGCGGTCGCCAGCGCGGTCAGCTCTTCGATGAGCGCCTGCGCGGCCTCGTTCGCCAGGCCGTCGATGGCGTAGGTGTGAGAGGCGATGTACAGCGCGTCGCGGCCGTTCGCGGGATTGCGCCAGCGGATGCGCCACGATACCGGCGGCAGCGTCGATTTCTCGCGATCCGAAGCGAGCTCCGGAGCGATCTTGCCGCGCGAATGCGCGTAGTCGTGCCACGCGTAAGCATTTTCGAGCTCGAGGCGCAGCGTCGGGGTCAGACGATCCCATGCGAGGCGCGTCGACGCGAACTCGGTCTCGCCGCCGGTCGGCGGAATGACACGGGCCGACAGCACCGACGCGAGCGCCGGCGGCGCCTTGAAGCAACTGTCGGTGTGCCAGAGCTGGTTCGCTTTCGCGCGGAGATCTTCCTTGTGACCCGGCGGAACGAGCCCGCCGGAGACGGGGTCGATGTTGGTGAGGATGCTGAAGGGCGTGCCTTCGCCGATGGAGGCCGCCTTGGCAGTCTCCAGCGGTCCGAAGCGGCGCGAGTAGGCCACCTGCAGATCGTCGGTGATCGTCTGGTCGCGGAAGAGCAAGACCGAGTGCTCTTCGAAAGCCGCGCGCACCGCCCGGTACGCTTCGTCGCTCCGTGCGACGTCGGCGAGGCCGACGCCGCGCACTTCGGCGAAAAAGCCCGGTCCCCGCTGCTCGACTCGAATCTGCATGATGGCTGACGTGAATACGCAGCCGAAAGGTTAACGCCTGCTGTGTGAGACGCGCAAACGTCGAATGGAGCGCGCTGTACAGCCGTTGCCGCTCGCGCGGCTACGGCAGCGGTGCGCTCGCGCGCACCCTACGAAACCACCAATGACCACGTAGGGTGCGTGCTAACGCACCGCGAGAAGCTCAATAACGCGGGCCGTAGACGGTGCCGGTCGGGGCGCCGTAGGTGCCGCCGACGCCGGATTGCATCAACGGGTTCGCTTCGGCGCGCGACAGGAAACCGTCGCGGTTGGCGTCGTAGCGATCGAAGGTCAGCGGGTTCGCGATCGCGGCGGCCTCGGCGCGCGACAGGAAGCCGTCGCGATTCGTGTCGAGCCCGTCGAACGTGTAGGCCGGCGCCGCCGGCGGGATCGGCGCGGTGGCGTAGCGGGGGGCATTCCATATCGGCGCCGCCTCGGTGCGCGTGAGGAAGCCGTCGCGGTCGGTATCGAGCGAGTCGAACGACATCACCGTCGAAGGGGCGGCGTTGCGGCTGGCGAGCCACTGGAGGTGCGGCTGCGCTTCGCTCATCGAGAGGAAGCCGTCGCGATTGGTGTCGAACGCGTCGAACGAGCCGCCGGGGATGGTATTGAAGGTCGTGCCGGCTTCACCCCTCGACAGGAACGCGTCGTTGTTGGTGTCGAGCCTGCGGAACATGTCGGCGGCCGATTCGACCGGGTAGGCGGGCGAGCTCGCCGGCAGGTTGAGCGGCTGCGCTTCGGCGCGGCTCAGGAAACCGTCGCGGTTGATGTCGAGGCGGTCGAACTGCGTGACCGGCGTATCGGGACCGCCCGAGACGTACACGCTGTTGCCGTTCGGATCGTACGGGGCGCAGGCCGCGAGCGCTGCGGCGCACGCAAAAGGCACGAGCGCGAGACGCAGGCCGCGTTTGATGGGGACTTTCATGGGGCTCTCCTCGGATCAGGTCGAAACGAGGAAAGCCGTCCAAGATTCGTGCCCGACCTGCGGGCACAGGGGACCTAATGCCCCGGCGTTACTGCGCCGCAGTACGCCTCACGTGCATCTCGATGATGTTGCGGTCGCCGCGGCGAGCGTAGCTGCGATCGGTCGACAGCTCGTAGAGGAAGACGATGCCCAGGCCGCCCACCGGACGATCCTCGGGGACGGCCGCGTCGAGGTCGGGCTCCTCGATCGCAAAGGGGTTCCACGCGGGCGCGCAGTCTTCGTAGACCAGCCGGCAGCCCTGTCCGTCGACCTCGACGGTGAGCCACACCGGCCCGTCGGAGTCGCCGCCGTAGCCATGGAATACGCTGTTGGCGAACAGCTCCTCGACGAGCAGCACGGCCCGCTGCCGCTCGTCGTCTTCGATGCCGGCGCATTGCGCTTCTATGAACGCGCGTATCGTATCGAACTCCGCCTGTCGCGCGGTGAAGCGTCGTGTGGCGCGACTATTCACCCGTCAAGCTCCCTTTGTTATGCCGGTAGTATAGCGGCGGCCTCATCGAGACGCTTGTGACGTCCGCCCTCATTGGATCGCTCCGCGCCACGAGACGAGCAGCAGCGTCTGATCGTCCGCGGGCTCGCCGCCGGCTTCGAACGCCTTGATCGCCGCGATGATCTCGTTGCCGAGCACGGTCGGATCGACGCCGCGCCGCACCGGCGATTCGAGCAGCGCGCGCAGGCGCGCGCGCCCGTAGAGCGCGCCTTCGCGGTTCATCGCCTCGGTGAAGCCGTCGGACGCGAGCACCAGCACGTCGCGAGGCTCGAGCCTCACGTGCGCTTCTTCGTACGGGAAGCCTTCGAAGACGCACAGCGGGGGACCGCCGCCTTCGTCGAGCAGCAGCGTGTCGCCCGAGCGGCGGGTGAGGATCGGCGGCTCGTGGCCGGCGTTGCAGTACGCGAGGTCGCCGGTCTTCAGGTCGATGACGAGGACGGCCATCGTCACGAACATCTGCTCGGGATTCTCGCGCGAGAGCTCTTCGTTGACGATCGACATGAGGTCGGCCGGCCCCGCGTTGCCGCGCAGCGCCGCGCTCTTGGCGAGCGCCTTGGCCACCGCCATGAACATCGCCGCCGGCAGCCCCTTGCCGGACACGTCGCCTTCGAGCACCAGGAAGCGGTCGCCGGGCAGCGTGAAGAAGTCGTAGAGGTCGCCGCCGACCTCGCGCGCGGCGCTCATCTGGGCGAAGAGCTCGATGCGCCGTTCGGTGCGCAGCACCGATTCGCGCGTCGGCAGCATGCCGGTCTGGATGCGCCGCGCGGCTTCGAGCTCGCCCGTCACGCGCGCGGCCGCCTCGCGCTCCGCCGCGAGGCGCGTGGACAGCTCGCGCCGCTGCAGGTCGAGCCCCACCAGCGTCGCCGAGAGCATGAGGCCGTAGAGCAGGGTGAGGCCGACGATCGGCGCGGTCGGATCGACGAGGATGCGCCCGAACCGGTAAGTGCCGATCCCCGCGAACGCGAGCACCAGACAGCACGCGATCAGCACCGCGAAGGACGCGCGCGGGCGCGTGCGCGGCACGGCGATGATGACGAGCGCCGCGCCGAGGAGGAACGCCGCCGATTCGAGCGGCTTCGTCCACGGCGGCCGCGTGAGCATCGCGCCTTCGTACGCGGCGTCGATCATCTGCGCGTGGATCTCGGCGCCCGAGAGCTGGTCGCCGCGCGCGGTGGTATGACGATCCGGTATCGCGACGGCGGTCACGCCGACCAGCGCGATCTTGCCCTTGAGCGTGCGCTCGAGGTTGTCCGCGACGTTCACATCGAGCTTGCTGCGCTGGTCGAGCAGATCGGCGGCCGACACGAAGCGCGACTCGTCGTGCCTGGCGAAATAAATCCACGATCTGCCGTCACGCTGCGCCGGTATGGTGCGCGTGCCGATCTGTACGCTCGCGAGGCCGCCGTCGTGCGAGATGCCGTAGGCCACGGCGTGTTCGGCGACGCGCATCGCTTCGAGCGCCAGCGTGAGCACGGGCTGGTTGCCGATGTAAGACACGATGGGGATGCGCCGCACGATGCCGCGCTCCGGCTCGGCGGTCATCATGCCGTGCCCGCTCGCGCCTTGGTCGAGGATCGGCAGGCTGCGCACCGCGCCCTCGAAGCGCAGCAGCGGAAGCTGCGTGACCTCGGTCGTACGGACGTTCGGGTCGATGGGATCGGTGGGGGCGACGCCGAGGATCACGGGATAGCGGCGGATCGCCTCGGCGAGGATCTCGTCGTTCGGGCGCAGGCGGGCAAGCTGCTCGGCGGCGCCGGGGTCACGGCGGCGCAGCGCGTCCGCAATGCGCTCGGGCGAGGAGCGGTCGGGCTCGGTGAGGAGCAGATCGACCACGATCGCCGCCGGCTGGTGCGCCGCGATGCGCTCGATGAGGCGCGCGAGGATGTCGCGCGGCCACGGCCATTGTCCGACGCGGGTCAGGCTGTCGTCGTCGATCTCGACGACGACGGCGCGCGGGTTCGGGTCGGGAATGCGCGGCAGCCACGCCTGGTACGCGTCGAACGTCGCGAGCCGCAACGGCGGCAGCGGCCATGGATCCGGCAGCAGCAGCGCGGCGGCGAAGACGATCGACAGGAAGATGCCGAGCCAGCGCCCGCGGCCGCTCGCGAGCCAGCGCCGCCAGCCGACCTGCGCGGTAGCGGCCAGCTCAGCCACCGGTCAGACCGTTATCTCGAGACCGTCGTACGCAGCCGTGACGGTGACGGCATGGTCCTCGCGCGTGATCTCTTCCAGGCGCTGGGTCTCGCGCCACACGCGCTCGATCGCGGCGTCGTCGCTCGCGGGCTCATGATGGAAGAGCACGAGATGCTTGGCTCGCGCGAGCTGGCAGAGCTCCACGCCGACGACGTTGCTCGAATGGCCCCAGTCTTCCTTGACCGACACCGTATCGGCGAGCGAGTACATCGCGTCGAAGATGACCAGATCGGCGCCATGGAAGAAATCGACGAACTTCTGGGTTTCCTCGGCGTTCTCGAGCTTGTGCTCCGAGTCGGTGGAGTAGATCACCGACCTCCCGTCGCGCTCGAGGCGGTAGCCGTAGGAATCGCCGCCGTGCACCTGCGGCTTGGGCGTGACCTTGTAGCCTGCGATCTCGTAGGTTCGGCCGGGCTCGAGCACGACGAACTCGATCTTCGCCCCCATGATCGACATGTCGACCGGGAAAGACGGCTGCGCCTGCTGGCGTCGAAACGCGTGCTCGAGCTCGGCGTGGCAGCCGTAGATGGTGATCTTGTGGCCGGGGATATAGGCCGGCGTGAAGAACGGGAATCCCATGATGTGATCCCAGTGCAGGTGCGACTGGAACACGTGGAACTCGCCGGGCGCTCCTTTCAGCTCGCGCAGCGCGTCGCCTGCGGCGGGACGCGCGCCGGAGCCCATGTCGAGCAGCACGCGCGCCGCGCCGGGGGAGCGCAGCTCGATGCAGGACGAGTTGCCGCCGAAGGTGTGCGACGTGGAAAAAGGCAGGGTGTCGACGAATGCGGCCGCTTTTTCGGGGGAATCGAGGGACTTGCCGTTACCGGCGACGAGCGCGGCGATCAGCTTGTCGCGCACACCTTTCGCCGTCAGCGCGGCGGGTATGGAGCCGCGGGTTCCCCAGAACCGGACCGTGATCGGCATCGTCAGGTCTTTTCGACCGCGGCGATCGCTTCATTCACGCCGCTGTGGCACGGCAGCACCTTGTCGAACCGGCTGATCTGGAAGATCTCGTTGACGAGAGGCTGGAGCGCGGCGACCGCGATCCTGCCGCCCGCGGAGCGCGCCTGCTTGGCCGCGAGCATCAGCACCCTCAGGCCCGCGCTTGAGATGTAGTCGACGCCCGAGAAGTCGAGCACGACCGACTCGCCCCCGGCGGCCGCGGAGCTGATCAGCGGGATGAGGCGCTCGCGAAAAGTGTCCGCGCTCGCCATGTCGATGCGGCCGGCGGGGGCCAGGACGACCGCTTTACCCGCACGTCGCTCGCTGAATTCCACGTTGCAGTTCCTCCCAGGGACGGTGTGTGATGGCGCGCAGGTGTACAGCTTCGATTGTGCGCACCGGCCATTCTCTGTCAGAGAGCGTACCTCTGACAAGTGCGCGATGCACGCGGACGCCGCAAGACAGGGAGGAATACCGCCCGCGCGTCAATCGGCCAACCAGACGGCGTGCCCGATGTATGCCTGATAGAGGCACATGAGGCCTTCGGCGATCATCACGACGAAGGTGAGCACCGCGCCCCAGTATCGCCCGAACCAGAAATGGCGATTGAACGACATCGAGTAGCCGTGCAGCACGCGGGCGAGCAGCAGCAGCATGCCGAGCGCGTGCAGCACGTAGATCGAGAAGCGGGAGAGCTCGAGGACGGCGAGCATCAGCAGCGCGAAAGGCACGTACTCGGAAAAGTTGGCGTGAGCGCGTATCGCGCGCTGCAGCGACGGGTTGCCGCCGTCGCCGAGGCTGATGCGCGCCGAGCGGCGTCGATCGACGACGCGCACCGAAAGCAACATCAGCCACAGCGCCAGCAATCCTGCATACAGGGGAGTTACGATCATCGCGGCTCCTTCCATGCCGGAGTGAACCCTCGGCTATGCCGGTTATTCCCGCGCCCTCGCGCGCTGCTCGCCCAGGTGTATGCCCAAGCCGCGCGCGGTGTGCACCAGCGCGTCGTCCGGATCGAGCGTGCGCGCGCCTATCGTGACGTCCGACAGCGGAACGTCGACCACGCCGCCGTCCTGCCATGCGACCATGCGGCCGAAGCTCCGTTTCGCGACGATGTCAACCGCATGGACGCCGAACGCCGAGGCGAGCAGCCTGTCGCGCGGCGACGGCGTGCCGCCGCGCTGGACGTGACCGAGGATGGTCACGCGAGTCTCGGCCGGGGTGTATCCCGCGAGCTTGTCGGCGAGGTAGTGCCCGATGCCGCCGTAGCGCGCGTGACCCGCGGCGTCTTTCACCGTGGCGCTCTCGCCTTCTTCGGTCTTCACACCTTCCGCGACGACGACCAGCGCGTGCGTGCGGCCCATGGCGAGGAGCTCGTTGATGCGGCGCGCGACGCCCGCGACGGTGTAGGGGAGCTCGGGTACGAGGATGATGTCGGCGCCGCCGGCGATGCCGCCGTTCATCGCGATGTGTCCGGTGTCGCGTCCCATCACTTCGAGGATCATGACGCGGTGATGGCTCGCGGCAGTGGGCTGCAGGCGGTCGAGCGCTTCGGTGACGACGTTGATCGCGGTGGCGAAACCGACGGCGACCTCGGTGCAGTACACGTCGTTGTCGATCGTCTTGGGCACGCCGACCATGCCCACGGCCGCGCGCTCGCAAAGCTGCGAGATGATGCGCATCGAGCCGTCGCCGCCGACCACGATCAGCGCATCCAGACCGAGATCGCGCGCGCCCTGCGCGAACTCAGGCGTGAAATCGCGGATGCTGCCGTCGGGCATCTCCCAGCGCAGCGGATTGCCCTTGCTCGTGGTGCCGAGGAAGGTGCCGCTCTCGCGCAGCAGGCTCGCGCCGAGGGTGTCGAGCGTGAGCTCGCGAAAGCGCGGCGGGCGGTGGATGAGGCCGGCGGTGCCATCGAGGATGCCCAGCACTTTCCAGCCGTAGCCCTGGATGGCGCGATAGGTGACCGCGCGGACGACCGCATTCAGGCCGGCGCAATCGCCGCCGCTCGTGAGCACGCCGATTGTTGTTATGTCGCTCATAGGCGGCCTTAGGCAAAGAGCGCGCCCGATACGCGCGCTAGGACTTGAGGACGGCCGCGGCGAGGCATAGCCAGCCTGCCAGGAAGGCTACGCCGCCGAGCGGCGTGACGGCGCCCAGCCAGCGGGTGCCGGTGAGCGCGAGCGCGTAAAGACTGCCCGAGAAGACCAGGATGCCGGCAACGAACAGCCAGCCTGCCGCGGCGGCGAGCGTGCCGGGCCAGCGGGTGACCGCCCACGCGCATGCGAACAGGCCGAGCGCGTGGTACATCTGATAGCGCACCGCGACCTCGAACACCGCCAGAAGGTCCGGGGCGAGACGCGATCGCAGGGCGTGCGCGCCGAAAGCGCCCGCGGCGACTCCGATGAAAGCGAAAGTCGCGCCGAGTACTACGAACAGTCTTTCCAATGTCATTGCGGTTTCTCGAGTTGCTCCCGGATGCGCGCGATGCGGTTCGCCGGACTCGGGTGCGTGCTTGCGAATTCGGGCTGGCGGCTGCCGCCCGAGGCTTTTTCGAGCTTCTGCATGACGGTGAGCTTCGCGCGCGGATCGTATCCGGCTTCCCGCATGAGACGCAAACCGAGCGTGTCCGACTCCAACTCGTCGTCGCGCCCGTGTTTCATGTTGACGAGGCTGCCGGCGAGCTGCGCAAGCTGCGTCGCGTCGTAGCTGCCGCTGCCGATCGCGATCGCGCCGACGAGGTGCTGTGTGAGCTGCTGCTTCGCGAGGTGCTCGGCGGAATGCCGCGCGAGCACGTGACCCACCTCGTGGCCCAGAACGCCGGCGACTTCGTCTTCGGTCTCGAGGAGCGCGAGCAAAGCCTCGGTAACGAAGATCTGGCCGCCCGGCAGCGCAAACGCATTGACGGTCTTGCGGTCGGCGAGCAGGTGGAAGTCGAATTTATACGGCGTGCGCGCGGCCGCGGACTGCTTCGCGATGCGCGCACCGACGCGCCTCACGCGCTGGAGCGACGCATCCGACGATACGCCCCCGAACTGCGCCGCCATCTGCGGTGCGAGCTTGCGGCCGAGCTCGACCTCCTGCTCGGCGGTGAGTTGCACACGTTGCTTCTCTCCGGTGATCGGATTGTCCGAAGTGCCGGTGCAATAGGAGAGGATCCCGAAGAGCGCGACGAGCGCGGCGACGACGGCGCGCATGAAGTGTGTCCTTTCGGCTTTCGACGACGCGTCTCGTCAGCACAAAGCGCGCCCGGAGTGACGGGTCAGTCGTACGGTCCCGGCTCGTGCTCGCCGAGCAGCCTGCGCTGGCGCTTCGTCGCCGCTTCGAGCACGCGCGCGTCGAAGCGCCAGTCGAGATACGGTGAGAAATGCTGCGCCATCTCGCGCCTGCCGTAATGCACCTGCAGCAGATAGCGCACGCCGGCGGCGCTCGTATTGTCGCTGCCCGCGTGCCACAGGTCGCTGCGGAACACGAGCGCGTCGCCGGCCGCGGCGAGCACCGCCTGCGGCGCGGTCCCGCGCCACGATGTTTCGGCCGCATGCGGCGCGCGGCCCGCGCGATGGCTGCCCGGGACGACGCGAGTCGGCGCGAGCTCGCGCGTGACGTCGTCGAGATAGTACTGGGCCGTCAGTATGAAGATCGGCACGCGCACCGCATCGGGCAGGGCGCCTTCCGGCCATGGCACCGGCGCGAAGTCCGCATGCAGCGGATCGCCGGAATAACCGGGATGGGAGCGCCACGCGGTCTCGCCGATGACGTGGCAGTCGGCGCCGAGCGCGGCTTCGGCGAGATCGACGATGCCCGGTCGGTCGAGGAACGCCAGCCAGAACGGATCGCGGTTGAAGACATTGAGATAGCGATCGAGCCGGCGGTCGGGCGCGTTGCCGCGGCCTCGCGCTTCGTCCCAGTGCCGGGGCTTGAGCGCGTCGATGCGGTCGCGCGCGGCGGCGCACTGATCCGCGGTGAGCGCGTTCGCGACCAGCGCATAGCCGTCGACGTCGAGCGCGCGCAGCATCGCGTCCGTTTCGTACACGGCGTAAGCGCGCATCAACAGCCTTCGAGCAGTGAATCGACCAGATCGCTGCGGCGGCCCGAGGTCGTGACGTTGAGGTACAGCGTCGCGGCCGAGCCCGTGCCCGCGCGCTCGAAATCGGCCGTGCCGTAGAGCACCCCGTTCTTCACCCGCACGACGACTTCGGCGCGGTCGCGGCCGGGCCGCACCTCGGCGACCAGCGCGCTGCTGTGCTCTTCGGCGTTGCGGGCGAAGCATGCGGCGGCCTGCTCCGGCGGCAGCGCGACCCGCACATGCTCGGTGGAGCCTGTCGAGGGGCGTGAGGGCGAGCCGCAGCCGGCCAGAACGGCGAAGACGACGGCGGCGAGAAGCCCGGAGCGCATGTGAGGCACCAGCACGTGCTATTCCTGCTTGATGCGCGTCAACAGCCCGTTCGCCTCGCCGCGGGTGCGGGCGAGGCGGCACTGCTCGGCCGTGAGCGTCGCGTTCGCCGGCGACGTCTCGTCGCGCATGAGGTTGCCGGCCTCGCTGCTGTGCGCGCCGCTGTCGGAGAGCACGTGCACGATCTCGTGGGCGATGGCGTGCGCGAGGTCGCGCGTGCCGTACGCGATCCATACGGTGTTCGCAAGCTCCGGCCGGCGGTTCGCGTTCGCCAGTCCGATCGCCTCCGCGTCGAACGCAGGATTATTGCGCGTGTCCTCGACGAAGAAGACCGCCGGCTTTTTCGCGTCGATCGCGCGCACGAGCTCGCGCGACACCGGGGTGTAGAAGTAGCGATAGCGCGGCACCGCGTCGAGCGCGTAGAGGTCGACGCGGTCGAGCGCGATCGCGCACTGGGCCAGCAGCTCGGCGGTCTTCGGCAGAGCGGCGGCGATCTCGTCGTTGCGCCAGCGCGTGCCGGCGAAGCTGTAGGCGTAGATGCCGAGCGTGTGCGTCGGCGCTTTGATCGCGCGCGGCGGTTGGATCGCGCGCTGCTCGGCCACGCGCACGCCCTCGACCGCCGTCGCCGGGCACGTGACGAGCGCCAGCGCGAGCGCTGCTGCGGGTCGCGGCTTCAGACGCGAAGCTCGACGAGGCAGGGCCCGCGGCGCGCGACCGCCGCGCCGGTGACCACGCCTTCGAACAGGCCGAGCACGCAGCGCATGCCTTCGACCTTGTCGAGACCGGCGACGAAGTGCATCTCCGACGTTCCGGGATTGGTGAAACACACCTCGACGCCGTTCATCACCAGCGTGCGCACCAGGCTTTCAGCGCCGTTCATCGCGCCTCCTCAACGTAGGGCACCCGCGATTATGCATGACGCGCTTCGAGGATTGCGCCGCCGCGCGCGCTCGGTTACAACCCCTGCGATGAACACCGTCACTCTACCTTCGGGCGAGCGCGTGCCGGCGCTCGGCATGGGCACCTGGTACGTGGGCGATTCCCCGGCGCGCCGCGCCGACGAGATCGCCGCGTTGCGCGCAGGGCTGGACCTGGGCGCGACGCTGATCGACACCGCCGAGATGTACGGCGAGGGCAAATCGGAGTCGCTGATCGGAGAAGCGATCGAGGGCCGTCGCGACGAGGTGTTCCTCGTGAGCAAGGTCTATCCGCACAACGCGACGCGCACAGGCGCGATCGCCGCGTGCGAGCGCAGCCTGAAACGGCTCAGGACCGACCGCATCGATCTCTATCTGCTGCACTGGCGCGGCGGCGTGCCGTTCGAGGAGACGCTGGAGGCGTTCGGGCGCCTCCGGCGCGACGGAAAGATTCGCCACTTCGGCGTCTCCAACCTCGACCGCGCCGACATGGAGGAATTCCGCGATGCGCCGGGCGGGCAGGGCGTGCAGACCGACCAGCTCCTCTACAACCTGACCCGGCGCGGCATCGAATGGGAGCTGCTGCCGTTCTTACGCGAGCGGCGCATCCCGGTGATGGCGTATTCGCCGCTCGAGCAGACGCGGTTGCTGCGCGACCGCAGGCTCGTGCAGTTCGCCCGCGACCACGGCATGACCCCGGCGCAGGCGGCGCTCGCGTGGCTGCTGGCGCGCGATGACGTCATCGCCATTCCCAAAGCGGCGAGCGTCGCGCACGTGCGCGAGAACGTCGCGGCGGCGGAGATGCGCCTCGCGCAGGCGCAGCTCGACGAGCTCGATCGCCTGTTCCCGCCGCCGAGGTCGGCGGGCGCGCTGGAAATGCTCTAGCGTCGCCGGTCCGCATTCCGCGCCTCGCTTGCGCTTTCGGCGATGCTGCGCTAATAAAACAAACCTCAATCAGGCGCAAGGAGGGGGCAATGGACGGCGTTTTCGATCGCAGCGCGGAAGATCTGGGGAATTCGGTCGGTCTCGAGCATCTCAACCTGACCGTCCCGGACCAGCAGACCGCGACGCTTTTCTACATCACGGGTCTGGGGCTGACGCGCGATCCGTATCTAGTCACCGGCCTCGAGAACATGTGGGTGAACGTCGGCCGCAACCAGTTCCACCTGCCGATCGGCAAGCCGCAGGCGATCCGCGGCCACACCGGGCTCATCATGCCCGAGCTCGATTCGCTGCAGCAGCGGCTCGAAGCCGTGCGCGAGCGCCTGAAGTCGACGAAGTTCGACTTCAGGAAAGCCGACGGCTACGTCGACGTCACCGACCCGTGGGGCGGCAAGATCCGGGTGTATGCGCCCGACCGCGCGAAATTCGGTCCGGTCGGCCTCGGCATGGCGTATCTCGCGTTCGACGTGCCGGAAGGCGCGGCGGAGGGCATCGCGCGCTTCTATCGGCAGATCATCGGCGCGCCGGCGAAAGTGGAGAAGGGCAGCGCGAAGGTCACGGTCGGCATGAACCAGCATCTGGTGTTCAACGAGACGCGCGAACTGCCGGAGTACGACGGCCACCACATCCAGCTCTACCTCGTGAACTTCTCCGGGCCGCACCGCCAGCTCGTGGAGCGCGGGCTGGTCACGGAAGAGAGCAACCAGTACCAGTATCGCTTCAAGGACATCGTGGACCCGGACGGGGGCAAGGTCCTGTACACGCTCGAGCACGAGATCCGCAGCGTGACGCATCCGCTGTACGCGAGGCCGCTGGTCAATCGCGACCCGGTGCAGACCAATCGCGATTACACGCCGGGTTACGACGCGCGGCAGTGGGCGCTGCGGACCGCGTGATCAGGAGCGGGGCTCGGGCTCGGCGGCGCGCAGCGGCGGGGGCGTGAAGCCGTTGCGCTTCGCGTCCTCGACGCAGTCGTAAAGCACCGAAAAAGTGCGCGAAGAGCAGTTGACGACCGAGCCGGTGCTTTTGTCGACGCAGCGCCACGACCAGCCGCCGGCCTTGGCTTCGCTGAATTCCCAGCTCAAGTCCATCGCAATTTCCCCCGCGCGGGCTTTGGTATCGGCGTAAGCGCCGGGTCGGCGCGCATGCCGCCGACTTTTGTCTTTCGACCAGCTTAGCATCCGGCGGCGCGGCTGGAAAAGCGGCAGAGCGCACACGCGCGGACGACGGAGAGGAACGAATGCAGCGCAAGATCGCGGTGCTCGGCGCGGGCGCCATCGGAAGCAGCATAGGCGCCGATCTCATCGAGGCCGGCTACGACGTGACGATCGTCGACCAGTGGCCGGCGCAGGTGGAGACGCTGAAAAGCGAAGGCCTGCGCGTCACGATGACCGACCGCGAAGTGCACGTGCCGGTGCAGGCCATGCATCTGTGCGATCTCGCCTCGGCGCGTCTCGCGTTCGACATCGTGTTCCTCGCGGTCAAGTCGAACGATCACCGCTGGCTTGTCGAGTTCGTCAAGCCGTACCTCAAGCCCGACGGCGTGCTCGTGCCGACGCAGAACGGCTACAACGACGACTCGATCGCCGAAGTGCTCGGGCGCAACCGGGTGGTCGGCTGCGCGCTGGAGCTGTCGGCGGAGATCTTTACGCCCGGGCGCGTCAAACGGAACACCACGCGCACGACGACGTGGTTCGGCGTCGGGGAGCTCGACGGTTACTCCACCCCGCGCGTGAAGGAGATCGCGGAGATCCTGAGCAAGGTGGCGCGCGTCGAGATCACCGGCAACATCTACGGCGCGAAATGGACCAAGCTCATCGCGAACACCATGACCATGGGACCGTTCGGGCTCACCGGCCTCGGCAACAAGGACGCCTCCGCGCTGCCGGGCATGTTCGAGATGTCGGTCGCGCTCGGGCGCGAGTCCCTCGCGGTGGGCACCGCGATGGGCCTGCGCATGGAGCCGATCTTCGGCCTGCGCGCCGACGAGTTCGCGGGGTCGGGCGACGAGATGCTGGTCGTCGCGATGAAGACGCTGCTCGGCCACATCACCAACGGCCGCACCGCGCCCATCCACGATCACATCAAGGGACGCACGAGCGAGATGGAATATATCCCCGGGCTGGTGTGCCGCAAGGGCCGCGAGCTCGGCATTCCCACGCCTTACAACGACGCGGTGGTCGCGATCGATCGCCAGATCAACGCGGGGACGCTGGCGATGGAGCCGGCGAACTTCGAGCGGCTGAAGGCGCTGGTGAAGCAGTGTTGAGTGCTTAGTGAAGGGCGATTCAACTCATCACATAACACTGATCACTGCGATAGCCTGATGTTCGCCGCTTTGACCACTTTCGCCCACTTGTCGACGTCGCGCCTGAGCACGCTGCCGAAGTAAGCCGGGCCGAGCTCGGGGAAATCGAGCCCGTCCGCGTCGAAGCGGTCCTTGATCTCTTTCGACCGCATCGCTTCGGACACCACGCCCTGCCAGCGCGCGGCGGCGTCGCGCACCAATCCTCTCGGACCGACCAGGCCGTACCACGTCAGCGCGTCGTAACCGGGCACGCCGGACTCCGCGATCGTCGGCACGCCGGGCAGCGCGCGGCTGCGTTTGGCGGTGGTGATAGAAACGACGCGCAGCTTGCCGCTGTTCATCTGCGGCACGACGACCGGCAGGCTGCCGTAGATCATGCTGATCTGTCCGGCGAGCAGGTCGGTGAGCGCCGGACCGGTGCTCTTGTAAGGCACGTGCGTGGTCTTCACGCCGGCGAGCAGATCGAAGAGCTCGCCCGAAAGATGCGCGGTGCCGCCGGTGCCCGACGAGCCGTAAGTCACTTTGCCGGGATTCGCCCTGGCGTACGCGATGAGCTCCTTCGTCGTCTTGACCGGCAGCGCGGGGTGCACCGTGATGAGATAGCCGGTCTCGCCGAGCATGCTGATGAGGGTAAAGTCGCGGACCGGATCGTAGGAGAGGCGGGAAGTCGCGGCGCTGATCGGCAGGCTTGCCGTCACCACGCCGAGCGTGTAACCGTCGGGCGCCGCGCGCACCGCCATCTCGGTGCCGATGAGTCCCCCGGCGCCGCCGCGATTGTCGACGACCACCGTCTGCTTGAGCAGCTCTCCGGCTTTCTGCGCGACGACGCGCGCGACGATGTCGGTGCCGCCGCCCGGCGCGAAGGGAACGATGAGCCGGACGGGCCGGAGCGGATAGGACTGGGCGTGCGCGGCGCAGGCGACGAGCGCTGCGGCGAGCGCCGCGGCATAACGGATTGACATCGGTACGGGCTCCTCTGGCGGAGCCCGGATACTACAACGTCTCGATAACGCTCACGCGTCGTCGAGGTGGATGCCCCACGCGCTCGTGTATATCGGCTCCCACGCGCGGTCGAAATGGCCCATCGTTCCGCCGGCTTCGAGAAACGCTTTCAGAGCCTTGATGCGCGTCGAGCGCTCGATCGCGTTGCGTGCGCTCACACGGGCGTCGGCAGCGATCGCGCGCAACTCGGCAGCGCGCCTGATCAGCTCCTCCTGGACGAGGCGTTCCTCCTCGGTCACGGCCCTGAGGTTGTCGAGCATCGCCTTCACCAGCAGGTGCTTGATCTGGCTGCGCAGCGCGCCGGGGTCGACGGGCTTCACGAGATACGCGTCCGCGCCGGCGTTGGTCGCGCGGCGGCGGTCTTCCTCGCGCGCGGCCGTCGACAGATAGACGATGGGCACGTGGCGATCGGCGCGGCGCACGTGGCGGCAGAACTGCACGCCGTCCCAGTCCGCCAGCCACTGATCGACGATGTGCAGATCGAAGACGCGGGCATTGAGGTTGCGCATCGCCTCGAATCCGTTTTCGGCGAACGTGAGCTCATGCCCCGCCAGCACCGAGCCTAGCGCCTCACGTTCGTCCGCATCTCCGATCACGCAGAGCAGTCGCGCGCGCTGCTCGACAGGGTTGTTCATGTCGTCGTCCTCCCGCTGTAACCCTCAATCCTGTCGCATCCGAACGGTGCGCGTCTGTACGGGAACGTACTGTCGGTCCTTGTTATGATCGCCCCCTCTTCAGGAGGAGCTCGATGCTGATCGTCGATTCACAAGTGCATATCTGGGGCGCCGACACGCCGGAGCGCCCGTGGCCCAAGCGCGCGGAGGCCCAGCGGCCGGTGCCGCTCGACAAGGACGACCTCTTGCGCGAGATGAACGAAGCGGGCGTCGATCGCGTCGTCATCGTGCCGCCGTCATGGGAGGGGGACCGCAACGATCTCGCCATCGAGGCCGCGACCGCGCATCCGGACCGCTTCGCGACGATGGGTCGGCTCGATCCGCAGGACCCGCGATCGCGCGGGCAGATCGCGACGTGGCGCAAGCAGCCGGGCATGCTGGGGCTGCGTTTCACGTTCCACATTCCCCAGCTGGCCAGCCTCATCACCGAAGGCCACATGGACTGGGTGTGGGGCGAGGCCGAAAAAGCCGGCGTGCCCCTCTACGTCCTCGTCCCGCATGCGCTGGTGCATCTCATCGACGACGTCGCGCAACGCTATCCCGGGCTGAAGCTGGTCATGGACCATCTCTCGCTGAACAGCAAGCAGCGCGACGCCGAAGCGTTCGGCGAGTTTGACAAGCTGCTCGCGATCGCCCGGCGTCCGAACGTCGCGGCCAAGGCGAGCGCCCTGCCGTGCTACTCGACCGACCGCTATCCGTACAAATCGCTGCACCGCTACATTCGCCAGGCGTACGACGCGTTCGGGCCGCAGCGGCTCTTCTGGGGCACCGATCTTTCGCGCTCGCCGATTCCTTACCGCCAGCACGTGACGATGTGGACCGAAGAGATTCCGTGGCTCACGGCCCAGGACAAGGAATGGATCATGGGCCGCGGCGTCTGCGAGTGGTTGGGCTGGAAGTACTGAGCGCTACTTCTTCTTCGCCCGTCGACGGGCCGGCGCCTTGCGTGCGCCGGCTTTTTTCTTCGCCGCCTTCTTCTTCGCGGCTTTTTTCTTCGCTTTCTTCTTCGTGGCCAGCCGGATCGTCGTCTTCGCCGAAGCCACGCCTTTCGGCGCTTCCCACACTTCGGTCAGCGGCTCATCCGGGACGCTCTTCCTGATGAAGCTGCGCCATTCGGAATCGAGCGTTTGCAGACCGGCGGGCGGCGCCGCGGCGCGCGGGGTCTTGACCTTTGCGGCCCGTCTGCGCTTCGGTGCGGCTTTCTTCTTCGCTTTGCGGGCGGGCTTGCTCTTCTTCTTCGCTGCCATGGGGCTCCTTCAGTGCATCATGCCAGCTCCGCAAGGTCGGCTTCGAGCAGGCGAAGCGACGCCGCGGCGGCGTTGTCCTCGAGGTGCTTGGTCGACGACGTGCCCGGTATCGGCAGCATCACCGGAGAGCGCGCGAGCAGCCATGCAAGCGCCACCTGCGACGGCGTCGCGCCGAGCCTCGCCGCGATGCGCTTCACCTTTTCCGACTTGAGCGCGCGCCCGGCGCCGAGCGGATACCAGGGTATGAACGCGATCCCCGCCTGCTCGCAGGCGAGCAGCACGTCTTCGTGCGCGCGGTTCTCGAGGTTGTACTCGTTCTGCACCGAGACGATCCTGGCGATGCGCTGGGCTTCCTCGAGCTGTTTCACCGTCACGTTCGATACGCCGAGGTGACGGATCTTGCCCGCGCGCTGGAGGTCGGCGAGCGTGCTCAGGGACTCGGCGAAGGGCACGTAAGGATCGGGCGCGTGGAGCTGGTACAGGTCGATGCGGTCGAGCTTGAGCCGGCGCAGGCTGCCGTCGACCGCCTGCCGCAGGTGCTCGGGCACCCCGCATTCGGTCCACTGCCTGGGGCTGGGCCGCACGAGCCCGCCCTTGGTCGCGATGACGAGGCCCGCGGGATACGGGTGCAGCGCTTCGGCGATCAGGTTCTCGGAGACGTACGGCCCGTAGCTGTCGGCGGTGTCGATGAAGTCGTGACCCAGCTCGAAGGCGCGCCGGAGCAGCCGGCGCGCTTCGCCCTTGTCGGGCGGATCGCCCCAGATGTCGGCGCCGGTCACGCGCATCGCCCCGAAGCCGAGGCGATTCACCGTGAAGTCGCCGACCTTGAGCGTGCCCGCCTGCGCCGCCGGTTTCATGGCCTTATTGCGGTTGGAGCCCCGCCGCCTGGGCCGCCTTGCGGTAGCGCGCGATTTCCTTGGGCAGGAGATCCGCGAGCTGTGCGACGGTCATCGGCGCGGCTTCGGCGCCCTCCCGATCGAGAAACTCTTTCATCTGCGGGCTCACCAGCACCTTGTTCACTCCGGCGTTGAGCTGGTTGACGATCTCCTGCGGCGTGCCGCGCGGCGCGAAGAGACCCCACCAGTTCTCGTACTGAAAGCCCGGCACGCCCGACTCCGCGATCGCCGGCAGTCCCGGCACCAGCGACGTGGGCTTCAGGCTTGAGACGCCGAGCGCGCGCGCCTTGCCCGCTTTCACCTGCGACATGACGGCGGGCGAGCTGGCGATGATCGCTTCGACTTCGCCCGACACCAGCGCGATGACGCCGGGGGCGATCCCTTTGTAAGGCACATGGGTCATTTTGATGCCCGCCGCCTGCGCGAGCAATTCCATGGCGATGTGGTTGTTGCCGCCGGTTCCCGACGACGAATAGGTGAGATTGCGCTTCTTCGCGAGCGCGATGAACTCCTTGACGTTCTTTGCCGGCACCGAGGGGTGGACCGCCAGCACGATCGGCGCGCGCGCGATCATCGCCACCGGCACGAACGCGTGCGCCGGGTCGAACGGCAGCGTCTTGCGGATCGCGACGGTGCCGGGATACGACGAGGTGGTGCTGAGCAG
Organism: Burkholderiales bacterium; assembly: GCA_036262035.1. Lineage (NCBI taxonomy): Bacteria > Pseudomonadati > Pseudomonadota > Betaproteobacteria > Burkholderiales > Burkholderiales bacterium. Next base: position 76,386 of record DATAJS010000028.1, read on the forward strand.
GGTATAACCGTCGGGGGCTGCCTTGGAGACCACTTCGGCGCCGATCATGCCGCTCGCGCCCGGGCGGTTGTCGACGACGATGTTGCGCCCCCACGCCTCGCCGAGCAGCTTGGCCGTCGCGCGGGCGAGCGCGTCGGAGGAGCCGCCGGCGCTGTAGGGCAGGATGATCGTGATGTTCTTGGCGGGATAGCCTTGCGCCGCCGCAGGGGCGGCTGCGAGCACGCACGCGGCCGCGCCGGCGGCGAGGGCGGAGGTGCGGATGAAACGGTTGAGCGTCATGAGTTCCTCGTATGCAACGGCCGCTGGGGCGGCCTCTTTTGTTCGGGTGCAGCTGAGAGCGCCGACCCGGTTTGCGGGCCGGCATACACCCCCCGCGGCTGCGGGAACATCGCTTGTACGATCTGGAAGCGCGGGATGTCAACGGGGCGCGGAGCCGCGCGCGTTTTTTGCATTCGGCCACAATAACTCACCGTCGCAGGCTATCCAGGTCCCGTCATGGCACTCGAGCTCTACAACAAGAAGCGCAACTTCGGCGTCACGCCCGAGCCGAAAGGCAAAGTGGTCAAGCGCAAGGGCGGCGAGCTCTCGTTCGTGATCCAGAAGCACCGCGCGAGCCACATGCACTACGACTTCAGGCTCGAATTGAACGGCGTGCTGCTGTCATGGGCCGTGCCCAAGGGGCCCAGCCTCGACCCCAAGGTCCGCCGCCTCGCGATGCAGACCGAGGACCACCCGATCGAGTACGGCGGTTTCGAAGGGACGATCCCGCCGAAGCAGTACGGCGCCGGCACCGTCATGCTGTGGGACCGCGGGACGTGGACGGCCAAAGGCGATGCGGCCGCGGACTACAGGCGAGGGCGGCTGAAGTTCGAGCTTCAGGGCGAAAAGCTGCGCGGCGGCTGGATGCTCGTCAAAGGACACGGCGGCAAGTACGGCGGCGACAAGGACAACGTGTGGTTCCTGTTGAAGGAGAGCGACGACTACGCGAAGCCTGAATCGAAAGGTACCATCGTCGAGGAGGCACCGAACAGCGTCGCGAGCGGGCGCAGTCTGGACGAGATCGCCGAGGACCCCGACCGCGTGTGGCATTCGAACAAATCGGTGAAGGAGAACGTGAAGAGCGGGGCGGTGAAGAAGAAAAAACCGAAGCTCGGAGTCGCGGACCTGGACGGCGCGCGCAAAGCCTCATTGCCGGATTTCATCGAGCCGGAGCTCGCCACGCTGGTGAAGGATGCGCCGGCGGGCGACCAGTGGCTGCACGAGCTCAAGCTCGACGGCTATCGCATGCTCTGCCGCGTCGAGGACGGCGAGGTGCGGATGATCTCGCGCAACGGCAAGGACTGGACCGCGAACTTCCCCTCGATCGCACGCTGCGTCGCGCGGCTGCCGGTGAAGACGGCGTGGCTCGACGGCGAGGTCGCCGTCATGGAAAGCGACGGCCGCACGAGCTTCCAGGCGCTGCAGAACGCGCTCACGACCGATCACGGAGAGAAGCTGCACTACTTCGTCTTCGACCTGATGTACCTCGACGGCTACGACCTGCGGTCCGTGGCGCTGCTCGAAAGAAAAAGCATCCTCGAGAAGCTGCTCGCCGCGGCTCCATCGGCGCTGCGCTTTTCCAGTCATATCGAAGGCTCCGGCATCGAGTTCTTCAAGCAGGCGTGCAAGCTCGAGCTCGAAGGCATGATCTCCAAGCTCGCTCGCTCGGTATACAAAGGCGGGCGCTGCCGCGACTGGGTGAAAGTGAAGTGCAGCCAGCGCCAGGAGCTCGTCATCGGCGGATACACCGACCCGGAAGGCAGCCGCAAGGGTTTCGGCGCGCTGCTCCTCGGCGTGTACGAGGAGGACGGATCGCTGCGCTATAGCGGCAAGGTCGGCACCGGTTTCAACGATGCGACGCTCAAGGCGATGCATCCGAAGCTGAAAGCGCTCGAGGTTTCGAAGCCCGCGTTCAGCAACCCGCCGCGAGGTTACGAAGCCAAGGGCGCGCACTGGATCAAGCCCGAGCTCGTCGCCGAGGTCGAATTCACCGAATGGACGAACGACGGCACGCTGCGGCACCCGTCGTTCCAAGGCTTGCGCGCGGACAAGAAAGCGAAGGACGTCGTGCGCGAGCGCCCGGTCGCCGACGTGACAGAGGAAGCGCCGCCGCGCGCGGCGAAGAAAGCGGCGGGGAAGAAGACCGCGCGCAAATCGGCCGCCGCGAGCAAGACGGCGCAGAAGCCCGAGCGCGCGGCGTCCGAAAGCGACGGCGGCGCGGTCGCCGGTGTGAAGCTGAGCAATCCCGACAAGCTGCTCTATCCGGAAGCGGGCATCAGCAAGCGCGATCTCGCGCTGTTCTACGAAGGGATCGCGGACCGGATACTGCCGCACCTCGTGAATCGCCCGCTCACGCTGGTGCGCTGCCCGAACGGGTGGAACAAGCAGTGTTTTTTCCAGAAGCACCCCGACGCCAAGGTCGATGCGGTCATCGAGCGCGTGAAGGTCAAGGAAAGCGCGGGCACCACGCTCTACATGATGGCGAACTCGACGCCCGCGCTCGTTGCGATGGTGCAGATGGGCGCGCTCGAGCTCCATCCGTTCGGCTCCAGCGCGCCGAAGCTCGACAACCCCGACCGGCTCGTCTTCGATTTCGATCCCGACGACGGCATCTCGTGGGCGAAGCTCGTCGAAGCGGTGCAGCTCCTCAGGACCCTGCTGGAAGAGCTGGGACTGAAGACGTACCTCAAGACCACCGGAGGCAAAGGCCTGCACGTGGTGGTGCCGATCAAACCGACGCTTACGTGGGATGAAGTGAAGCAGTTCACCAAGTCGGTGGCGGACGTCATGGTGAAGTCGTTTCCCGATCGCTACATCTCGACCATGTCGAAGGCGAAGCGCAGCGGGAAGATCTTCATCGACTACCTGCGCAACGGCGAAGGCGCGACCGCGATCGCCGCATACTCGTTGCGGGCGCGAGAGAACGCGCCGGTCGCCACGCCGATCGCGTGGGAGGAGCTCGCGACCGACGTGCGGCGCGATCACTTCAACGTGAAGAACGTGCCGCAGCGGCTCGCGAAGATGAAGAAGGACCCGTGGGCCGACTTCTTCGAGGTGAAGCAGTCGATCACCAAGGCGATGCTGAAGAAGGTCGGCGCGGCGTAGAGGCCCGTGCGCCACGGGATCGCCACGTCGCGCGGCCGCGCTCCTCGCGATGACGTCATTGCGAGGCGCAGCGCGCCGAAGCAATCCCGACGCGGTCGTTTACGGCTTCTGGACCCTGAACAGCTTTCGATCGTCCGCGTCGAGCTGCGCGATCAATCCGGTCTCCCACTTCAGATACTGCTTCATCGCTTCGCGGTTGCCGGCGTGGCGATCGTGGACGAAGAAGAGATAGTCGATGCACTCGGCGTCGGCCGGCACGTCGGGCGTCGCTTCGATCGGATAGCCGGCCGCGCTCCACGCTTTGAGCCCGCCGTCGAGCAGCTTCACGTCCTTGAATCCTGCTTCGATCAGGTCCACGGCGGCGAGGCGCGCCACGCCGTCCTCGTCGGCGACGAGCACGATCGGCTGCGCGACGGCGCGCGCCGCTGCGACGATCTTCGAGCGGATGCTCCAGCGGCTGCCGGCGATGTGCGACTTGCGGTAGCTCATGGCGGGGCGCAGGTCGATCGCGGCGCAGGCGCCGCCTTCTAGCGCGCGTTTCAGCTCCGCCGCGGACATCGATGCGAGCTCGGGAAGTGCCGGCGCGGGCGCGCGCGGCGCCTCGACCTGCGCCTTGACGCCGCCTTCGAGCACATACACGTCGCAGCCGAGCTGCTTCAGCCAGCTCGCCACGACCGGCGCGCGGACGCCTTCGTCGTCGATCAGGACGATGCGCGCGTTGCGCACGGCGATCCATTGATCCGTCGCTTGCACCAGCTGGCCGCCGGCCGCGTGGACCGCGCCGGGCAGCGAGCCGCGTGCAAACTCTTCGGGCGTGCGCACGTCGAGGAGGCAGGTGGTGCGGTCGCTCTCGCCGAGCCAGCGCCGCACCGTCGCCGCGTCGGCGCTCGCGACGCCGTGCTTCGCGGCGAGCGCGCGCGCTTTCTCCTGCGCTGCACGCAGCGTATCCGCGGCAACCGCGTCCGGATAACGGCGCGTCGCGCCGCGCTCGAGCTCCATGTCCGCGAGCACCCAGCCCTGGGTTCCGTTTTCCAGTGCGTAGACGGGGTTCTCGATGCCGAAGTTGAGCAGCGTCTGCGCGCCCATGATCGAGCGGGTGCGGCCCGCGCAGTTCACGATGATCTTCGTCTTCGGGCTCTTCACGAGCTCGCGGATGCGGTACGGCAGCTCGGCGTTGGGGCAGCAGATCCCGCCCGGGATGTTCATCTTGCTGTATTCGGCGTAGGGCCGGCCGTCGACTACGATCACGTCCTCGCCCGCGTCCTGCATGCGCTTGAGCTCGGTGACGCTCACGTGCGGCGTGCCGTACTCGTGCTCGACGAGCTCGCCGAAGAGCTTGCTCGGGACGTTCACGCCGGCGAAAAGCTCGTAGCCCGCGCGCTTCCACGCGGCGTTGCCGCCGTCGAGCAGGGCGACCTGCGTGTACCCGAGGTCTGTCAGACGCTTCGCGGCGAGCGCCGCGACGCCCAGCGAACCGTCATCGCAGAGCACGACGCGGGCGGACTTGCGCGGCACGAGGCTGCCGATGTCGAGCTCCAGACGGCTGTAGGGGAGCGGTGTCGCGAACAGCAGATGGGATTCGCCGAACTGGCCGGCTTCGCGCACGTCGAGGAGCGCGAGCTCGCCCCCGTCGTGCAGCATCGCCTTGAGCTCGCGCGCGGACACGCGTTTCGTGCTCATGGGACCTCCTTGTGATGGAAGCGCGCGCGCCGGCGCGCCGTTTTATTTATGCGACTTGCTGTGATCGCGCGTGCCGCCGAGCAGCGCCGGCGTCGGCCGCGCGGCACGGCCGCGCCCCGGCAGAGGCCGCTCGTCGTCTTTCTTGGCGGCCGACGGCGCGGGCTCGTACGGCTTGCTGAAGTCGAAGCCGTCGGCGGCGATCGTCGACTTCGGCGCGTGCGGCTTGGCGTGCGACGACGGCCGGTGCTCGCGCTCGGAGCGGCCGGCGCGCGACGCGCGCGAAGGCTCGCGCTCGTGCCGTCCGCCGCGGGAGCCGCGATCGTCGCGCTCGCGCGAGGAGCGGCCGTGGCGGTCTTCACCGTCGAAGCCTTCGGGCAGGTCCAGCCGCGGGATTTGACGCTTCACCAGCTTCTCGATGTCGCCGAGGAGCTTCGCCTCGTCGCCCGCCATGAACGAGATCGCTTCGCCCGACAAGCCCGCGCGGCCGGTGCGGCCGATGCGATGCACGTAGTCCTCGGGCGTGTACGGCAGCTCGTAGTTGATCACATAGGGCAGCTGCTCGATGTCCAGACCGCGCGCGGCGATGTCGGTCGCGACGAGCACGGTGGCGCGGCCGCCCTTGAAATCGGCCAGCGCCTGCTCGCGCTCGGCCTGCGAGCGGTCGCTGTGGATCGCGGTCGCGTTGATGCCGTCGCGCTCGAGCTCGCGCGCGAGCTTGTTCGCGTCCTTTTTCATGCGCACGAAGACGAGCACCTGCTTCATCTCGCGCGTGCGGATGAGGTGTGCGAGGAGCGCACGCTTGCGCGTTCCCGGCACTTCGTACACCGCGTGCGTGATGACTTCGGACGGCGTGTTCCTGCGCGCGACCTCGATCATCGTCGGCGAGCGCAGCATCTCTTTCGCGAGCTTGCGGATCTCCTCGGAGAACGTCGCGGAGAAGAGCAGCGTCTGCCGCTGCTTCGGAAGCACGTTGAGGATGCGCTTGATGTCGGGCAGGAAGCCCATGTCGAGCATGCGGTCCGCTTCGTCCAGCACGAGGATCTGAACCTGCGAGAGATTGACCGTCTTCTGCTCGAGGTGATCGAGGAGCCGCCCGGGTGTCGCGATCAGGATCTCGACCCCGCCGTGCAGCGCGAGCTTCTGCGGCTTGATGTCGACGCCGCCGTAGACCATCGTCGAGCGCAGCGGCAGGTGCTTGCCGTAGGTCTTCACGCTCTCCGCCACCTGCGCCGCGAGCTCGCGCGTGGGGGTGAGGATGAGGGCGCGGATCGGATGGCGCGCGGGCGACGGGCTGTTGTTCGCGTGCGGCGCGAGGATCTGCAGCATCGGCAGCGTGAAGCCCGCGGTCTTGCCGGTGCCGGTCTGGGCGCACCCCATGATGTCCTTGCGTTCGAGGACGGCGGGGATCGCTTGCGCCTGTATGGGAGTCGGCTCGGTGTAGCCCTCGTCGGAGACCGCGCGCAGGAGCTCCGGCAGGAGATTCAGTGATGCGAAGGACATCTAAAGGTATTGACTGCGAGGAATCACATAGTATAGCGCGGCGCGTGGCGGCGTTCTACCGCCGCCCTGAAAAGTGCCGTCTATTCAAGAATCTGTTACTATTTTGAATCGGCCTGTGGCCATTGTTTGCCAGCACGATGTCGTTTGATCCCGAATCGACCGCGTTTCACGCGCCGGACGACGGCGCGAGGACGTTGTACCCCCTGATCCTCACGCTCGACACTCACGGGGTGCCTCACCGCTGGATCACCTGGCAACACGCCTGTTACTACTACGCGAAGAACCGCGTCGCCTGGGCCCTCGGCGAGAGCGCGTTCACCGTCTACGGCGGCATGAACCGCCTGACCGGCGAACGCTCGGAGATCACCGCCAGCAGCATCATCGCCGTCAAGGGCAAGGCGATGGCGATGAAATCGTTCCATCAGATCCCGCCGCTCAACAACCGCGAACTGTTCCACCGCGACCGCCAGATCTGCGCGTACTGCGGAACGCTGCTGCCGATCTCGAAGCTCACGCGGGATCATATCGTGCCGTTCTCGCGCGGCGGCAAGGACACGTGGATGAACGTGGTCACCGCGTGCCGCGGCTGCAACGAGAAGAAGAGCGACCGCACGCCCGAGCTCGCCAACATGGAGTTGCTGTATCTGCCGTACGTGCCCAACCGCGCCGAGTATCTGATCCTGACCAACCGCCGCATCCTGGCGGACCAGATGGACTTTCTCGCGCAGCACGTCCCCGCCCAGAGCCGCCTGCACCAGAAGCTCGCGTGACGTCCGGCGCCCCTGCGCGGCCGGCGTCCGTCGCGACGGGCACGCGATCCGCATTTCCAGTTCCGCGATTTTCCTTACCGATACCCCGATGACCGCGTCCCACGTTTGCCGCTACGACCTGCACTGCCACTCGACGTTCTCCGACGGGACGATGCGCCCGCACGACGTCGTGGCGCGCGCGGCGGAACGCGGTGTGGAAGTGCTCGCGCTGACCGATCACGACGAGCTCGCTGGCCTGCCCGAGGCGCGCGACGCGGCAGAGCGGGCCGGCATACGCCTGGTCGATGGGGTGGAGGTCTCGGTCACCTGGAAGGGCCACACGATCCACGTCGTGGGGCTTGGCGTAGATCCCGCGCATCCGGCGCTCGTCGAAGGCCTGCGGGTGAGCCGCGGCGGACGCTTCGAGCGCGCGGAGCGCATGGCCGAGGCGCTCGAGCGCCTGGGCATACCGGGCACTCTCGAAGGCGCGAAGGCGTACGTCACCAATCCCGATCTCGTCAGCCGCACCCACTTCGCGCGCTTCCTGGTCGAGAGCGGCCGCGCGAGAAGCACTCAGGCGGTGTTCGACCAGTGGCTGGGCGACGGCAAGCCGGGTTACGTCCCGCACGAGTGGCCGACGCTCGCCGACGCGACGAGCTGGATACGCGCCGCCGGCGGCGTGGCCGTGATCGCGCACCCCGGACGTTACAAGATCGACGAAGCGAATCGCGCGCAGCTTCTCGGCAACTTCAAGGACCTCGGCGGCGCAGCGATCGAAGTCGTGACCGGGAGCCACAGCCCGGACGAGTTCGGTTATTGGGCGAAACGCGCCCGCGAGTTCGGGTTTCTCGCCTCCTGCGGCTCGGATTTCCACGGACCGCGCGAAACGTATCGCGACCTCGGCGACCTGCCGCCGTTTCCCTCCGGCTGCACGCCGGTCTGGGAAAAATTCGGTGTTTAGTGTTGAGTGTTCAGCGTTTAGTTAAAGGCGCATCGGCGGGCATCCCACGAATCACTCGACACTCAACACTCGACACTAATTGGCGCAGCTTTTCACCATCCATCCGGACAATCCGCAGCCGCGGCTGATCCGGCAGGCCGCCGAGATCGTGCGGGGCGGCGGCGTCATCGTGTATCCCACCGATTCGTGCTGTGCGCTCGGCTGCCGCATCGGCGACAAGGCGGCGATGGAGCGCATACGCGCGATACGCCAGGTCGACGAGCGCCATCATCTCACGCTGGTGTGCCGCGACCTCGCGGAGCTCGGACAGTACGCGCGCGTCGATAACGCGCAGTTCCGGCTTCTCAAGGCGACCACGCCCGGCAGCTACACCTTCATCCTCCACGCGACGAAGGAAGTGCCCAAACGTCTCATGCACCCGAGCCGGCGCACCATCGGACTGCGTGTGCCCGAGCACAAGGTGACACAGGCGTTGCTCGAAGAGCTCGGCGAGCCGTTGCTCTCGTCCACGCTGATCCTGCCGGAAGACGACGAGCCGCTGAACGATCCGCTCGAGATTCGCGAGCGGCTCGAGCGGCGCGTCGAGCTCGTCATCGACGCCGGCGCCTGCGGCATCGTCCCCACGACGGTCGTCGATCTCACCGGCGATGCGCCGGTGATCGCGCGGGTCGGTAAGGGCAGCACGACGCCTTTCGGCGCTTAGCGCCGAAAGGCGAGTGTTGAGTGTCGAGTGTTAAGTGTTTAGTTGTCCGAGGAAAAATCCGGCGGATGGTAGAATCGGCGACAGTGCGATGCGTACGCACGATCCACTCAACACTCAACACTAAACATTCAACACGCCTCGAAGTGGAGCTGAATCTCGTTCAGGTCATCGCGATCTACGCGATTCCGGTCGTGCTCGCGATCACGCTGCACGAAGCGGCGCACGGCTACATCGCCATGCGCTTCGGCGACCTGACCGCGTACGCCGCCGGCCGCGTGAGCCTCAACCCGATCAAGCACATCGATCCCGTCGGCACCGTCGCGCTGCCGCTCGTGCTGCTCGCGGTGGCGAAGCTCGCGGGCGGAAGCGGCATGCTGTTCGGCTGGGCGAAGCCCGTGCCGGTCAACTTCGCCAACCTGCGCCATCCGAAGCAGGACATGCTGTGGGTGGCGGCGGCGGGTCCGCTCAGCAATCTCGCGATGGCGCTGGGCTGGGCGATCGTGGCGAAGCTCGCGCTGGCGGTGCCGCAGAGCTATTTCGCGTTGCCGCTCGCGCTCACCGGCGCGGCCGGCGTCTTCGTCAACGTCATCTTCATGGTCCTCAACCTGCTGCCGCTGCCGCCGCTCGACGGCGGGCGCATCCTGGTCTCGCTGCTGCCGCATCGTTACGCCTACAGGTTCGCGCGGATCGAGCGATACGGCTTTCCGATTCTGCTCGTGCTGCTCTTCACCGGCGTGCTCTCTTTCGTGCTGTGGCCGCTCGTGAGCGGAGCGGTGTGGATCCTCGAGCACGGCTTGTCGGTGCCGCTGGTCGAGCTCATTCACATGGCGCAAACGAGTTAGCAGCGCACCATCCACCACGTCCATCGTTTATGTTCACCGATCGAGTTCTCTCGGGCATGCGCCCGACCGGCGCCCTGCATCTCGGCCATTACCACGGCGTGCTCAAAAACTGGGTGCGGCTGCAGCACGAGCACGAGTGTCTGTTCTTCGTCGCCGACTGGCACGCCCTGACGACCCATTACGACGATCCCGCACAGATCGAGCACCACGTGTGGGACATGGTCATCGACTGGCTCGCCGCCGGCGTCGATCCGGCGCAGGCGACGCTGTTCATACAGTCTCACGTGGCCGGGCACGCCGAGCTGCACCTGCTGCTGTCGATGATCACGCCGCTGCCGTGGCTGGAGCGCGTGCCGACGTACAAGGACCAGCAGGAGAAGATCACCGACAAGGATCTCTCGACCTACGGCTTCCTCGGTTACCCGCTGCTGCAGAGCGCCGACATCCTCATTTACCGCGCGAGCCAGGTGCCGGTCGGCGAGGACCAGGTTCCGCACATCGAGTTCACCCGCGAGATCGCGCGCCGCTTCAACCACATGTTCGGCCGCGAGCCCGGCTTCGAGGAAAAAGCGGAGGCGGCGGTCAAGAAGCTCGGCTCGCGCCGCGCGCGCCTCTACCGCGAGCTGCGCACCAAATTTCTGGAGCAGGGCGACACCGGCGCGCTCGAAGCGGCGCGCGCGCTGCTGGAAGAGACGCAGAACCTCACCATGGGCGACCGCGAGCGCCTCTTCGGCTATCTCGAAGGCGGCGGCAAGATGATCCTCGCCGAGCCGCACGCGCTGCTCACCGAGGCGTCGCGCATGCCCGGCCTCGACGGTCAGAAGATGTCGAAGTCGTACAACAACACGATAGCCCTGCGCGAAGATCCCGAGGCGGTGACGAAGAAAATCCGCACCATGCCCACCGACCCGGCGCGCGTGAAGCGCACCGATCCCGGCGAGCCGACCAAGTGCCCGGTGTGGCAGCTCCATCAGGTGTACTCGGACGACAAGACGAGGGAGTGGGTGCAGGTCGGCTGCCGCACCGCCGGCATCGGTTGCCTGGAGTGCAAGCAGCCGGTGATCGACGCCGTGCTGGCGGAGCTGAAGCCGATCCGCGAGCGCGCCGAGAGGTACCTGGAAGATCCCACGCTCGTTCGCAATATCGTCGCCGACGGGGCCGAAAAGGCCCGGCGGCTGGCCGGCGAGACCCTGCGCGACGTCCGCGGGGCGATGGGCCTGGATTACAGTTAGTCCTGTGCAAAACCCATGCCTCTAGTGGCTGCGGCCACCTCCGACCACAATAGCTTGTAGTCTGCCCCCGGATTGGCTGTAGAATGCAGCCATGGTCAGACGAACGCTAAGAAGCGCGTCCACCGCCCCGGGAAGCCGGGGTCGGCAGGGCGCTGCCGCGCCGGAAGGAGACGCATGACCGAGGCCGCCGCCGCCGGCGTCCCGGGGACCCAGGTCCCCATCGCCCTCGTCTACGGGCAGCCGATGCTCGAGGTCCCGCAGGACCTCTACATCCCGCCCGACGCGCTCGAGGTCTTCCTCGAGCAGTTCGAAGGGCCGCTCGACCTGCTGCTGTACCTCATCCGCAAGGAGAACATCAGCGTCCTCGAGATCCCGATGGCGAAGCTGACGCGCCAGTATCTCGAGTACGTCGAGATGATGCGCCAGCACACGCTGGAGCTCGCGGCCGAGTACCTGCTGATGGCGGCCATGCTGATCGAGATCAAGTCGCGCATGCTGCTGCCGCGCGTGCACGCGCACGAGGCCGAGGAAGAGGACCCGCGCGCGGAGCTCGTGCGCCGCCTGCTCGAATACGAGCAGATGAAGCTCGCTTCGCAGCGCCTGAACCAGATGCCGCAGGCCGGGCGCGACTTCAGCGTCGTGCACGTGCTCTTCGAGCGCGACGTCGCCGAGCGCCTGCCCGACGTCGATCCGGACGATCTGAAGATCGCGTGGCTCGCGCTGCTGCAGCGGGCGAACGTGAACCGCAGCCACAAGGTGACGCGCGAGCAGCTCTCGGTGCGCGCGCACATGAGCCGCGTGCTGCGCCAGCTCCAGGAGTCGAAGTTCATCGAGTTCGCGCAGCTCTTCACGCCGCAGGAAGGCGTGCCGGTGCTCGTGGTGACCTTCCTCGCCGTGCTGGAGCTCGCCCGCGAAGGGCTCATCGAAGTGAGCCAGCACGAGGCGTACACCCCGATTTACGTGAAGTTGAGAAGCGGCCAGCTCGCCGAAGTGGCCTGATTGGGATGGAGCATATGGACGAAAACCTCGATCTTTCCTACGCCAAGCGCGTCCTCGAAACCGCGCTCTTGACGAGCCCCGAGCCGCTCACGCTCGGCGAGCTGAAGAAGCTGTTCGACCAGGACCTCGCCAACGACACGCTGAAGAACATCCTCGACGATCTGCGCAACGACTGGGACGGCCGCGGCGTCGAGCTCGTGAGCGTTGCGTCGGGCTGGCGCTTCCGCGCGAAACCCGAATCGCAGAAATTCCTCGACCGCCTGAATCCGCAGAAGCCGCCGAAGTATTCGCGCGCGGTGCTCGAGACGCTGGCGATCATCGCGTATCGCCAGCCGGTGACCCGCGGCGACATCGAGGACATCCGCGGCGTGACGGTGTCGAGCAACATCCTCAAGTCGCTGGAAGCGCGCGGCTGGATCGACGTCATCGGCCATCGCGAGGTGCCGGGGCGCCCCGCGATCTACGCGACGACCAAGCAGTTCCTCGACGATCTGAACCTGCGCTCGCTCGAAGAGCTGCCGGCGCTCGACGACCTCGGCACGCTCGTCGAGACCGCGCCCGGCACGCCGGACAACGGTGCGGAATCGTCCGACGAATCCGCGGTTGAAGCGCAGCCGCAAGCGGAAGAAGCGGTCGAGTCGAACGGCGACGAGGCCCTCGCCGCGTCACCCGTCGAAGAAACCTCGGGCAGCGTCGACATCAGCTCCGACGTGACCGACGACGAGGGCGGCGACATCCCGCCCGCAAGCGCGTCCGATTCGATGCAGGGTTACGTCTCGCCGCGTTTGCACTAGCGGTGCGTGACGCGGCATCGCTGCTAACGCATCCTACGATTTCGGCCGTCGAGCGTGCCTTGTCGTAGGGTGCGCAGGCGGAGCCGTAACGCACCGTAGAGGCTCATCGCGTCAGTTTCGCGTAGATCTCCGCCACTTTCGCCGGCAGCTTCCCGACGTCCTCGACGAGCGTCCAGCTCACCGCGCCGTACATGTGCGGCAGATAGTCGCGCGCCTCGCGGTCGATCGTGATGCAGAACGGCTTCACGCCCGAGCGGTGGGCTTCGAGCAGCGCCTGACGCGTATCCTCGATGCCGTACTCGCCACGGTAGTTGTCGCTGAAGTCGTCGGGCCGGCCGTCGGAGAGCGTGACGAGCAGCCGCGTGCGCGCCTCGACCGAGTTGAGCACGCCGGTAAGATGCCTGATCGCCGCGCCCATGCGGGTGTAGTCCTGCGCTTCGATGCCGGCGATGCGTGACCTCACGACCTCGCCATACGCTTCATCGAAGCGCTTCACCCTGAACACCTGGCAGTTCTTGCGGGTCATTCCGGAAAAACCGTAGATCGCGTAGCGGTCGCCGAGCGCCTCCAGCGCCTCGCACAGCATCACCAGCGCCTCGCGCTCCGCGTCGTTGATCCAGCCTTTGGTCGAGCCGCTCATGTCGACCATGAAGAGCGCGGCCAGATCGCGCTCGGCGCGCCGGCGCCGTGCGTAGACGAGCGGCGCGAGCTCGTCGCCGTGATTCATGTCGACGAACGCTTCGATCAGCGCGTCGTAATCGATCTCGTCGCCCTCGGGCTGATGCTTCAGCAGCCGGTCCTCGCCGCGCATGAGCTCGAACGTGCGCTTGAGCTGGGCGATGCGCCCCGCGTACTTGCCCGCGATGGCTGCGACGAAACCGGTATCGCCGGGCTCGACGTCCTGCTCGCGCACCTCGCACCAGTCCTTGCGATAGTGCCGGCGCTGGTAATCCCATTCGTCGTAGACGTGTGCGGGACCGCGCGGCGGCTCGACGAGCTCCAGCGGCTCGGCGCTGTCCGCGCTGACGTAATCCGAGAGGTAGTCGGCGGGCACGGCGCCCAGGTCCTGCTCGATCGACGCGATGAGCTGCGAGAGCTCGTCCGAGGTTTCGATCGCGTCGCCGTCGAGCGTCAGCGTGTACTGCGAGCCCGCGTCGGTCTCGCGGCCCGGGTTTTCGAGCGCGAAGGCGGGGGTCGCTTCGCCCAGGTCGTCTTCACTCGCGATGCGCGCGAGCTCTTTCCTGAAAGCGGCTTTGTCGCGCTCGATGCGCGCATTGCGCGCCGCCGCGGCGAGCGCGGGCTCGAGCGCGACGGCGTACGCCGAACCGAGCGCCGGCGGATTCGCGTAGAGCTCGTGCAGGAGCGCGATGCTGTCGTTCACTGTGGCCGCGTCTGCGGCGAGCCGCCCGAGCCGCGGGTCTTCGCCGTGGTGCGCCGGCACGCCCATGTCGCGCGCCAGTCCGGGCAACGTGCGTGCGATGCGCGCTTCCAGGCGCCGTGTTTCGAGCGCGGCGAGCAGCGCGAGCGCGCGCGGTTTGTCGTCGAAACCGTCGATGACCGATACGAGGTCTGCGTTGAACGTGCCGAAACGGGTCTGCGCCCACAGCATCGCCGCGGTCGCCTTGTAGCGCAGGAAGTTCTCGCGCTCGGTGCGACCGCCGGCCGCGCGCGGCGGCAGGAAGATGCGCTCGGTGTCGGTATACCCACGACTGGCGGGCTCCAGCGTGAGCGCGCGACCTTCGAGCCCTTGCAGGAAGAGCCGCAGCACCGGCGCGGCGTCTTCGAAGGAGACGCCCTCGTCGCGAGTGCGCCGGGCGTAGGTGCGCCAGTCGCGAAAAGCGTCGGTGCCGCGATACAAGCCTTCGCGGTCGTACGCGTCGACGGCGTCCACGATCCAGCGTTCGGCACTCTCCAGCCCGAGGCTCGGTACCGCTTCCGCGGCGGTCGCGCTGAACTGGAAAGCGAGCTCAGCGCTCGTGCGCGCGATCACCCCCGTCCAGTTCAGCACGAAGGCCTGCTCGGGCGCAGGCAGGCGCGCGATGGCCTCGGCCGCCTCGCGGGCGGTGCGCCTCGACGACAGCACCGCGTCGAGCGCCGCCGCGAGCTTCTGCTCGACGGCGTCTGCGGCTAACGGCGCAGGCGCCTCAGAAGAGGGAGGAAGCGAGCTCATCGATCGCGCGCAGCATGTCGGCGTCGTCGGTGAGCGTCTCGGCGATCGCGCCGTTGCACGCCGTGCGCGCCGCCACGCCGCGGCGCATGAGCTTCGCGGCGTGCACGAGCAGGCGCGTCGACGCGCCTTCGTCGAGTCCGCTGCCCTTGAGGTTGCGCGTCATGTGCGCCAGCCGCACGAGCTTGTCCGCGATCTCGGCGCCGACGCCGCTTTCGGTCGCGACGACCTTCGCTTCGAGTGAGGCATCGGGGTAGTCGAACTCGATCGTGACGAAGCGCTGCCGCGTGCTTTGCTTCAGCTCCTTCATCACGCTCTGGTAGCCGGGGTTGTACGAGAGCGCGAGCATGAACTCCGGCGGGGCCTGCAGGAGCTCGCCGCGCTTTTCCATCGCCAGCACGCGGCGCTCGTCCGCGAGCGGGTGGATGACGACGGTGGTGTCGCGGCGCGCTTCGACGACCTCGTCGAGGTAGCAGATCGCGCCGGCGCGCACCGCGCGGGTGAGCGGCCCGTCGATCCACACCGTTTCCTGATTGGTGATGAGGTAGCGGCCGACGAGGTCGGAAGCCGTGAGGTCGTCGTGGCACGAGACCGTCTGCAGCGGGCGTGCAAGCCGCCACGCCATGTGCTCCACGAAGCGGGTTTTGCCGCAGCCGGTCGGTCCTTTGAGCAGAACCGGCAGCCTGCACTCGTAAGCGGCCTCGAAGAGTGCGATTTCTTGGTGTACCGGTTCGTAGTAGGGCTCGTCGGCGATCACCCGCAGCTCGGACTCGAGCGTCCGCGGGCGTAGGGAAGCGATGCTGGTCAAAGCGAATCCTGGGTTCTGAAGAAGGGTTTGCCCTGACGCGGATCTCGAAAAAGTCCGCGATCCAGGCGAGATACTGGTCCAATTGTTTGATGCTAAGATGAATTATTTTGCCATTTATCAAGATAGAAAGTCTGAGCACTACGCATGCAAAGACGAGTGTGGTTGAGTCGGGCGCTGGTCGCGCTCGGACTCGCAGCCTATGCGGGGAGCGGTTGGAGTCAGCAGTCCTGGTGGAATAACTGGTTCAAGATGCCCGGAAGCACGGCGGTAACCTCGCCGGAGCCCGGTGTCGCCTGGCAGCCCCAAAGCCCTTTACCGCCTGTAACAGCACCGCCGGTCGCCCCTGCGCCCGAGCGCGGCGCCGCGCCGGTCACTCTGGCGGAGCTGACCGAGTTCGCGCTGCGCAACAATCCCCGCGCACGCCAGGCATGGGCGGCGGCGCGAGCCGCCGCGGCGGGCGTTGCGGTCGAGGAGGCCGATTTCCTGCCGCAGTTGAGCGGTCTCGTCGGCCTCAACCGCATACGCCCGGTGTCCGGGACCACCGGCGCCGTTTCGCCGTGGCAGACGCGCTACGGCCCCTCGGTCAATCTCACCTACGTTCTGTTCGATCTCGCGCGCGCCGATCAGGTTCGCGCCGCCGAATACCGGCTGCTCGCCGCTAACCTCCAGCAGAACCGCGTCCTGCAGGACGTGGTGTTCCAGGTGGAGCAGGCCTATTTCAGGCTGCGCGGTCTCGAGCTGCTGGTGCGCGTGAACGAGCTCAGCCTCAAGAACCTGCGCACCTCGCTCGACGCGGCGAATCGCCGCCGGGAATCGGGACTCGCCACCGTCGCCGACGTCTATCGCGCGGACACCCAGGTCGCGCAGGCCGACGTCACGCTGATCCGCAGCCGCGGCGAGTTCGAGAAAGCGCGCGGCCAGCTCGCCTCCGCGGTCGGGCTTGCTGTGAATCAGACGCTCACCCTCCCGCCGATGGGCGAGATTCCCGAGATCAAGGAGCTGATGAGCTCGGTCGACGAGCTCCTCGACCGCGCGCGTGCGAGCCGCCCCGACCTGGTTGCCGCCGAAGCCCAGGTGCGCGCCGCGCGCGCGAGTGCGGACGCTGCATCGAAAGCGAACCTGCCCACGCTCGAGCTCAACGGCGTCGCGGGCAAGACCGGCTTCCTCAACAGCGCGAGCCGCGACAACCCGATCGCCACCAACTACAACATCGGCCTCGCCCTGCGCATCCCGATCTTCACCGGCTTCCGCGACCGATCGCTGACCGCGCAGGCGCAGGCGCTCGCGGACCAGGCCGAGGCTTCGCGCGACGTGCTCTATCGCCAGACCGAGCTCGACGTGTGGCAGGCGTATTACGATGTGAAGACCGCGGCCGGCGGCATCAGCAGCACCGACGCGCAAGTGAAGTCGGCGGAGCAGACGGCGCAGGCGACGCTCGCGCGTTACCAGGCGGGTTTCGGCAGCATCCTCGATCTCATCACGGCCCAGCAGGACGAATCGAATGCGCGCGTGCAGCGCATTCAGTCGTATCTCGACTGGTACACGGCGGTCGCGAGGCTGCAGTTTTCGACGGGATTCGGCGAGGTACTCGCCGCGGCGAGCGGAAAAAAATGAAACGTTTGACGATGCTTCTGGTTTTTGCGGTGATCGGCGCCGTGGTAGCGGGGGGCTACTGGTACTGGAACCAGCAGGCGAGCGGCGCGACCGCGACCGATACCGGGGGAGGCAAAGCCAAGAAGGGCAAGGGAAAAGGGAAGGGGGGCGGCGGCCCGCTGACGGTGCGCGCCGTGCAGGCGGTGGTGAAGCCGATGCCGGTGCTCATCGAAGCGGTGGGTACGGTGGAAGCGGAGCACAGCGTGCAGGTCCGCGCGCAGGTGAGCGGTGTGCTCGAGCGCGTCATGTTCAAGGAAGGCGACCGGGTCAAGCAGGGCCAGCTCCTGTTCCAGATCGACCCGCGGACTTTCCAGGCGCAGTACAACCAGGCGCTCGCGGCGCTCGCGCGCGACAAGGCGCAGCTCGAGAATGCGAAGGCGCAGCAGGAGCGCCTCGCGCCGCTGCTCAAGCGCGAGTTCATCACGCGCCAGGAATACGACGTGGCGGTGACTTCGGCCAAGTCGTTGGAAGCCACGGTGGCCGCGGACCAGGCCGCAGCGGAGCAGGCGCGCATCCAGCTGGGCTACTCGCGGATCGCGGCGCCGATCTCGGGTCGAACCGGCACGCTCGCGGTCAAGTCCGGCAACCTCGTGCAGGCCGCCGGCACCGGCGCGCCGCTCGTCACGATCAACAGCATGGATCCGATACTCGTCGGCTTCAGCATCCCCGAGCGGCAACTGGACGAGATCCGGCGCTATAGCTCCGACCGCAACATGCGCATCGACATCCTGCCCGACCGTACCGGGCCGGCGGTCGCCGAGGGCAAGCTCGTGTTCATCGACAATACCGTGACGCCGCAGAGCGGCACGGTGCTGCTGAAAACCCGCGTATCGAATGCGAACGAGGTGATCTGGCCGGGACAGTTCGTGAACGTTCGTGTGGTCCTCACGATCGAACCCGAATCGGTGGTCGTGCCGGAGGCCGCGGTTCAGCCCGGGCAGGACGGGAGCTTCGTCTATCTCATCGACGATCAGAGCAAGGTTCGCGTCCAGCCGGTGAAGGTCGCGCGACAGATCGGGCAGGAGATCGTCATCGCCCAGGGGATCAAGGGCGGCGACCAGGTGATCACCGAGATTCCGCAGGCGCTGCAGCCCGGAGCCACGGTGCGCCTGCGCGAGCAGGCCGATGACGCCTCCGGTCAGGGCAAGGGCAAGGGAAAAGGCAAGGGCAAGGGTAAATCCAAGGACGCCGCCCAATGAATCTTTCCAAGATCTTCATCGTGAGGCCGATCGCCACGACGGTGCTCGTGGCGGCAGTGATCATCTTCGGCCTGATCGCGTTCTGGACGCTGCCGGTGAACGATCTGCCGAACGTCGATTTCCCGACGATACAGGTCACGGCGGAGCTCAGAGGCGCCAATCCCGAGGTGATGGCGTCCACCGTCGCCACGCCGCTCGAGCGCCAGTTCAGCCAGATCGCCGGCGTCGAGACGATGAACTCGGTGAACAACACCGGACGCACGCGCATCACGCTGCAATTCAGCCTGCAGCGCGACATCGACTCCGCCGCGCAGGACGTGCAGACCGCGATCTCACAGGCGATGCGCCGCCTGCCCGACGGCATCGATCCGCCGACGCTGCGCAAGGTCAACCCCGCGGATTTCTCGATCATCACGCTCGCGCTCAGCGCCAAGCATCTGCCGCTGCAGGAGCTCGACAATTTCGCCGACACCCACGTGGCACAGCGGCTGTCGATGATCAACGGCGTCGCGCAGGTGACGATCTTCGGCTCGCAGAAGTACGCCGTGCGGGTCTACGTCAATCCCGAAGCGCTGGCGAAGCGCGAGCTCGGCCTCGACAAGGTCGTCGCGGCGATCCAGAACGCGAACAGCAACCTGCCGTCCGGCGTGCTGCAGGGCTCCGCGCGCAATTTCACAGTGAAGTCTTCGGCCAAGCTCGAGCGCGCCAAGAACTTCGACAACCTGATCGTCGCCTATCAGAACGGCATGCCGGTGCGCCTGGCCGACGTGGGCTATGCCGAGGACAGCGTCGAAAACATCAAAGCCAAGAGCTGGCTGAACGGTGAGCGCAACATCGGTCTCGCGGTGTATCGCCAGCCGGGGGCGAACACCGTCGAAGTCGTGAAGAACATTCGCGCGATGTTCGCCGAGATCGAGCGACAGGCGCCGCCGGGCGTTCGCATCAGCGTCGTGAACGATCGTTCCGAGTTCATCAAGGCCTCGATCGACGAGGTGGATTTCCACCTCCTGCTCTCGGTCGGACTGGTCGTGCTCGTGATCCTCGTTTTCCTGCGCAATGCGCGCTCGACGCTGATCACCGCGCTCATCCTTCCGACGTCGGTGATCGGAACGTTCGCGGCGATGTATCTGCTCGGATTCAGCATCAACAACCTGTCGCTGATGGCGATCATCCTCGCGGTCGGCTTCGTCGTCGACGACGCGATCGTGGTCCTCGAGAACATCACGCGCCACATGGAGATGGGCAAGGACCGCATGCAGGCGGCGCTCGACGGCTCGCAGGAGATCGCGTTCACGGTGCTGTCGATGACGATCTCGCTGTCCGCCGTGTTCATTCCGATCCTGTTCATGCAGGGCATACTCGGGCGGCTCTTCCGCGAATTCGCCGTCACGGTGGGCGCGGCGGTCCTGATCTCCGGCATCGTCGCCTTGTCGCTCACGCCGATGCTCTGCAGCCGGCTCCTCAGGCCGGTTCACAGCCACGGCCGCGTGTATCAGTTCTTCGAGCGGGGCTTCGATCTGGCGCGCGACTTCTACGGGTCGACCCTGCGCTGGACCATCCGTCACACGCTGCTGATGGTGGTGGTGTCCGTCGTCTTTCTCGTGCTCACCGGTGTCATCTACAAGCTGGTGCCGCAGGGATTCATCCCGCGCCAGGACACCGGAGTGATCTTCGGCAACACGCGCGCGCCCGAGGGCGTCACGTTCGCGGACCTGGAGCGCCGCCAGAAGGCGGCGTCGGCCATCGTGCAGAAGCATCCCGACGTCGAAGCAGTGATGTCCACGGCGGGGCAGGGCACGGGCGGCGCGGTCGGCGACAACATCGGGCGGCTCATCGTCCGGCTGAAGCCGCGTGAGGAGCGCAAGCTGGGCGCCGACGAGGTCATTCAGACGCTGCGGCGGCAGTTTGCGGGCGGCGCGCAGGGCCTTCAGATGTTCATGAACAATCCGCCCGCCATCAACATCGGCGGGCTTACCGGGAATGCCGACTACCAGATGGTGGTGCAGGGTACCGACCTGAAGGTGTTGTACGATTCGGCGCAGGAGCTGGAAGCGCGTTTGCGTGAATCGCACGACTTCCGGGAAGTGAGCACCAATCTCGAGCTGCGTAATCCGGAGATACGCATCAACATTCTGCGCGATCGCGCCGCGGCTCTCGGCGTGTCGCCGCAGCAGATCGAGACGACGCTGTACAACGCGTACGGCGGGCGCCAGATCAGCACGCTCTACGGCGCGACCGATCAGTATCTGGTGATGCTCGAGCTCGACCCGCGCTTCCAGCGCGACATCAATGCGCTGCGTTCGCTCTACGTGCAGTCGAGCTCGGGGAGCATGGTTCCGATCAACGCCGTTGCCGACATCCAGATCGGCGTCGGGCCCGTATCGGTCAGCCACTACGGACAGCTGTCGTCGGTCGTCATCTCGTTCAATCTCGCGCCCGCAGTTTCGATCGGCGACGCGGTCATCAGGGCGCAGGAAATCGCGCGGGAGACGCTGCCGAGCGGTGTCTCGGCCACGATGGCCGGCAGCGCCAAGGCTTTCGAAGATGCTTTCCGCACGCTGCCGGTCCTGCTGCTCATCACCATCCTCGTCATCTACATGGTGCTTGCCATCCTCTACGAGCATTACGGGCACCCGGTGACGATTCTCACGGCGTTGCCGTTCGCGGGATTCGGCGCGCTGCTCATGCTTTGGCTGTTCGACATGGAGCTGAACATCTTCAGCTTCGTCGGCATCATCCTGCTGGTCGGTCTGGTGAAGAAGAACGGCATCATGATGGTCGACTTCGCGCTCCAGCTTCAGCGCGAGCAGAACCTCTCGCCCGCCGAGGCCATCGTCGAAGCGTCGATCATTCGCTTCCGGCCGATCATGATGACGACCATGGCGGCGATCTGCGCGACGCTCCCGTTGGCGTTCGGCACGGGCACGGGCTCGGAGATGCGGCAGCCGCTGGGTATCGCAGTCGTGGGCGGCCTCGTGTTCTCACAGCTCCTGACGCTGTACGTGACGCCGACCTTTTACGTGACGATGGAGCGCTTCGCGCGCTTCCTGCGTCGGCGACGCCAGCCCGCCGCCGCGGCTTCGTAAAAAAAATCTCAAAAAGGGGTTCCATTCCGCGCGAGCCTTCAATTAGAATTCGCGCCTCGCGTTGATTCACGCCGCCGGCAGTCGAGGCGGGGCGCAAAAAAGGTAAGGCAAGGAACTTCCTTCTAGCGCTTAAGTCGGATAGAATCGCGCTCCCGCTGATGCAGTTGGCGGGACCCCGGAAGAGCGCCGGGGAGGGCAGAAAAAGTTGCAAAAACAACTTCCCAAATGCCCGAAAGTGGGATAAAATGCTCAGCTGACGCGGGCGGCCTTAGGGTTGACGCGACAGCGAAAAGTAGGACCCGCTCTTTAAGAATTCGGCAAGTTCTCCCACTCTCGACCGCAGGTGCGGGGCCCCTGGGGGCCGGTGCATTCGGCGGCTTGAGACGGCGTTAAAAAGATTTCCGAAGTGCTTGACGCCGAAACGAAAACTTGTCAAAATCGCGGTCTTGGTTGATTCGGACGCGGGGTGGAGCAGTCTGGCAGCTCGTCGGGCTCATAACCCGAAGGTCATAGGTTCAAATCCTATCCCCGCTACCAATTCAATACTGCGCGCCGTCATGCGGCGCGCAGGTCGGGCAAACGAAGTCTTCACTTCCGCTGTCCTGGGTCGACAGACCCGAAACCGCTCTTTAAAAATTTACAGCCGATAAGTGTGGGCACTTGGTCTTGAGGGTGCCGCGCCGATCTTCGGGTCGGAACGGAATCTCAATACATTGAAGTTTGAAGTGCTCGCACGACAGTAATACGTCAAGCGAGTTAATACTTTGCAGTGATTAAACTGAAGAGTTTGATCCTGGCTCAGATTGAACGCTGGCGGCATGCCTTACACATGCAAGTCGAACGGCAGCGCGGGGGGTAACCCCTGGCGGCGAGTGGCGAACGGGTGAGTAATACATCGGAACGTATCCTGTAGCGGGGGATAACCTCTCGAAAGAGAGACTAATACCGCATACGTCCTACGGGAGAAAGAGGGGGATCGCAAGACCTCTCACTATTGGAGCGGCCGATGCCGGATTAGCTAGTTGGTGGGGTAACGGCCTACCAAGGCAACGATCCGTAGCTGGTCTGAGAGGACGGCCAGCCACACTGGAACTGAGACACGGTCCAGACTCCTACGGGAGGCAGCAGTGGGGAATTTTGGACAATGGGCGCAAGCCTGATCCAGCCATGCCGCGTGGGTGAAGAAGGCCTTCGGGTTGTAAAGCCCTTTCGGCTGGGACGAAAAGGTCTGCGATAACACCGCAGATCCATGACGGTACCAGCAGAAGAAGCACCGGCTAACTACGTGCCAGCAGCCGCGGTAATACGTAGGGTGCAGGCGTTAATCGGAATTACTGGGCGTAAAGCGTGCGCAGGCGGTCTGTTAAGAGAGATGTGAAATCCCCGGGCTTAACCTGGGAACTGCGTTTCTAACTAGCAGGCTTGAGTGTGGCAGAGGGGGGTGGAATTCCACGTGTAGCAGTGAAATGCGTAGAGATGTGGAGGAACACCGATGGCGAAGGCAGCCCCCTGGGCTAACACTGACGCTCATGCACGAAAGCGTGGGGAGCAAACAGGATTAGATACCCTGGTAGTCCACGCCCTAAACTATGTCAACTGGTTGTCGGGGAAGCAATTCCTTGGTAACGAAGCTAACGCGTGAAGTTGACCGCCTGGGGAGTACGGCCGCAAGGTTAAAACTCAAAGGAATTGACGGGGACCCGCACAAGCGGTGGATTATGTGGATTAATTCGATGCAACGCGAAAAACCTTACCTACCCTTGACATGCCAGGAACCTCGCAGAGATGTGAGGGTGCCCGAAAGGGAACCTGGACACAGGTGCTGCATGGCTGTCGTCAGCTCGTGTCGTGAGATGTTGGGTTAAGTCCCGCAACGAGCGCAACCCTTGCCATTAGTTGCCACATTCAGTTGGGCACTCTAATGGGACTGCCGGTGACAAACCGGAGGAAGGTGGGGATGACGTCAAGTCCTCATGGCCCTTATGGGTAGGGCTTCACACGTAATACAATGGCCGGTACAGAGGGCAGCCAACCCGCGAGGGGGAGCTAATCCCAGAAAGCCGGTCGTAGTCCGGATTGCAGTCTGCAACTCGACTGCATGAAGCCGGAATCGCTAGTAATCGCGGATCAGCATGTCGCGGTGAATACGTTCCCGGGTCTTGTACACACCGCCCGTCACACCATGGGAGTGGGTTCCACCAGAAGTAGTTAGCCTAACCGCAAGGAGGGCGACTACCACGGTGAGATTCATGACTGGGGTGAAGTCGTAACAAGGTAGCCGTATCGGAAGGTGCGGCTGGATCACCTCCTTTCTAGAGAATGCCCTCCGGGCCACGTGTCCACACTTATCGGTTGTTCAGCAAAGCAGGAATCAGGAATCAGAGATCGGGCTATACCGCTGAATCCTGAATCCTAGATCCTGATCTCGCGGGGTCTGTAGCTCAGTTGGTCAGAGCACACGCTTGATAAGCGTGGGGTCGATGGTTCAAATCCATCCAGACCCACCACTTTTTAGTCGGGGGTGTAGCTCAGTTGGGAGAGCGCCTGCTTTGCAAGCAGGAGGTCATCGGTTCGATCCCGTTCACCTCCACCACCATCACTTAAATCTTAGAGTTCGTTGTTGAACGTCGGGCCGTGCGCTCGGCATTGAACAATCGGCTCTTCGAGTCGATCGGCTGTTCGTTCTTTAACAATACGGAAGAAGTAAAGGTCTCGGTTCGTTGCGAACCGCGGGTGCTGTTTGCCTGCGCGTGTGCTGCGAAGCGAGGCTGGGCAAAGATTGTATCGTTGCGTTCGAAGAGCACAAAAGGACTTCGAATGCGGCAAACACGAGTTCACCTTTAGCTCGAAGGCTTCGAACGCAAGTTCGAGGGCTCAGGGTTATAGGATCAAGCGAACAAGTGCATGTGGTGGATGCCTTGGCGATTACAGGCGATGAAGGACGTCGTAGCCTGCGATAAGCCGCGGGGAGCTGGCAAACGAGCTTTGATCCGCGGATTTCCGAATGGGGAAACCCAACCCGCAAGGGTTACTCTCATCTGAATACATAGGGTGAGTAGAGCGAACCTGCTGAACTGAAACATCTAAGTAGGCAGAGGAACAGAAATCAACCGAGATTCCGAAAGTAGTGGCGAGCGAAATCGGATCAGCCTGCAACCTTTAGCCAGTGATTTAGCGGAACGGTCTGGAAAGTCCGGCCATAGCGGGTGATAGCCCCGTATGCGAAAAGTCATTGGTGGAACTAGGGTTGCGACAAGTAGGGCGGGGCACGTGAAACCCTGTCTGAACATGGGGGGACCATCCTCCAAGGCTAAATACTCGTAATCGACCGATAGTGAACCAGTACCGTGAGGGAAAGGCGAAAAGAACCCCGGGAGGGGAGTGAAATAGATCCTGAAACCGCATGCATACAAGCGGTCGGAGCTCCGCAAGGAGTGACGGCATACCTTTTGTATAATGGGTCAGCGACTTACATTCAGTGGCAAGCCTAACCGTGTAGGGGAGGCGTAGCGAAAGCGAGTCCGAATAGGGCGTCTCAGTCGCTGGGTGTAGACCCGAAACCGGATGATCTACCCATGGCCAGGATGAAGGTGGGGTAACTCCCACTGGAGGTCCGAACCCACTACCGTTGAAAAGGTAGGGGATGAGCTGTGGGTAGGGGTGAAAGGCTAAACAAATCCGGAAATAGCTGGTTCTCTCCGAAAGCTATTTAGGTAGCGCCTCGTGGTACACCTTCGGGGGTAGAGCACTGTCATGGCTAGGGGGCCGCTTAGGCCTACCAAACCATTGCAAACTCCGAATACCGAAGAGTGAGTCCACGGGAGACAGACATCGGGTGCTAACGTCCGGTGTCAAGAGGGAAACAACCCAGACCGCCAGCTAAGGTCCCGAAATACAGTTAAGTGGTAAACGAGGTGGGAAGGCATAAACAGCCAGGAGGTTGGCTTAGAAGCAGCCATCCTTTAAAGAAAGCGTAATAGCTCACTGGTCGAGTCGTCCTGCGCGGAAGATGTAACGGGGCTCAAACTGTATACCGAAGCTGCGGGGGATACGCGCAAGCGTATCTTGGTAGGAGAGCGTTCCGTAAGCCTGCGAAGGTGACGCGTAAGCGTTGCTGGAGGTATCGGAAGTGCGAATGCTGACATGAGTAGCGATAAAGGGAGTGAAAAGCTCCCTCGCCGTAAGCCCAAGGTTTCCTGCGCAACGTTCATCGGCGCAG
Source organism: Burkholderiales bacterium (assembly GCA_036262035.1). Lineage (NCBI taxonomy): Bacteria > Pseudomonadati > Pseudomonadota > Betaproteobacteria > Burkholderiales > Burkholderiales bacterium. The sequence continues at coordinate 102,122 of DATAJS010000028.1, forward strand.
GGTGAGTCGGCCCCTAAGACGAGGCGGAAACGCGTAGTCGATGGGAAACTGGTTAATATTCCAGTACCGCCGCATGATGCGATGGGGAGACGGAGAAGGTTAGGTGATCCGGGTGTTGGATGTCCCGGTCTAAGCGTGTAGGCGTGCTCTTTAGGCAAATCCGGAGAGCTTAGCTGAGGCGTGATGGCGAGGTCCCTTGTGGACCGAAGTCACTGATACCATGCTTCCAGGAAAATCCTCTAAGCTTCAGTCATGCGGGACCGTACCGTAATCGGACACACGTGGGCGGGATGAATATTCTCAGGCGCTTGAGAGAACTCAGGAGAAGGAACTCGGCAAATTGGTACCGTAACTTCGGGATAAGGTACGCCTGTAGTAGGTGAAGGCCCTGCGGCCGGAGCCAAATCAGGTTGCAATAAAATGGTGGCTGCGACTGTTTAACAAAAACACAGCACTCTGCAAACACGTCAAGTGGACGTATAGGGTGTGACGCCTGCCCGGTGCCGGAAGGTTAAGTGATGGGGTGCAAGCTCTTGATCGAAGCCCCGGTAAACGGCGGCCGTAACTATAACGGTCCTAAGGTAGCGAAATTCCTTGTCGGGTAAGTTCCGACCTGCACGAATGGCGTAACGATGGCCACACTGTCTCCTCCTGAGACTCAGCGAAGTTGAAGTGTTTGTGATGATGCAATCTCCCCGCTGCAAGACGGAAAGACCCCGTGCACCTTTACTGCAAGTTTGCATTGGACTTTGATGAGATCTGTGTAGGATAGGTGGGAGGCTTTGAAGCCGCGGCGCTAGCTGCGGTGGAGCCGTCCTTGAAATACCACCCTGATCTCATTGAGGCTCTAACCTAGGCCCGTCATCCGGGTCGGGGACCGTGCATGCTGGGCAGTTTGACTGGGGCGGTCTCCTCCCAAAGAGTAACGGAGGAGTGCGACGGTACGCTTAGCGCGGTCGGCTATCGCGCTGAAAGTGCAATGGCATAAGCGTGCTTAACTGCGAGACTGACAAGTCGAGCAGGTGCGAAAGCAGGTCATAGTGATCCGGTGGTTCTGTATGGAAGGGCCATCGCTCAACGGATAAAAGGTACGCCGGGGATAACAGGCTGATTCCTCCCAAGAGTTCATATCGACGGGGGAGTTTGGCACCTCGATGTCGGCTCATCACATCCTGGGGCTGTAGCCGGTCCCAAGGGTATGGCTGTTCGCCATTTAAAGTGGTACGTGAGCTGGGTTCAAAACGTCGTGAGACAGTTTGGTCCCTATCTGCAGTGGGCGTTGGAGATTTGAGGGGGGCTGCTCCTAGTACGAGAGGACCGGAGTGGACGCACCTCTGGTGTACCGGTTGTCACGCCAGTGGCATCGCCGGGTAGCTAAGTGCGGAAGAGATAACCGCTGAAAGCATCTAAGCGGGAAACTCGCCTCAAGATAAGATCTCCCGGGGACTCGATCCCCCTGAAGGTTCGTCGAAGACTACGACGTTGATAGGTCGGGTGTGTAAGGTCAGTAATGGCCTCAGCTAACCGATACTAATTGACCGTGCGGCTTGATCCTATAATCGTGAGCGGTTGCGAGAGCAGCCCGAGCGAAGTGGATCGGTTTGCCAGAAACGATCGAAAGCCACTTTACTTCTTCCGAATTGGTGAAAAAACCGGGTCAGAGTCACGACTCTGCCCCGGGTTTTCACAAACAGCTATGTCTGACGACCATAGCGAGTTGGAACCACCCCTTCCCATTCCGAACAGGGCCGTGAAACGACTCAGCGCCGATGATAGTGCGGACTACCCGTGCGAAAGTAGGACATCGTCAGGCACCCATGAACGAAAACGCCCCGGCCAAAAGCCGGGGCGTTTTTGTTTGTGCGCCTTACCACGTGTCCCCGGCTGCCGGCCCTATGGCTTAGGTTGATAACCCGCGTGTCTCTGCGTGCGTTCCACCGTCATGGTCCGCGCCCGCTTAAGCCCCTCCTGCCTGCTCACGGCGACCCTTACCCTCGTCCACTGCGCCGCGGCGGCGACTGTGTTTCCGCTGGACGTGAGGCCGGAATACCAGGCCACGCTGATCACCCTCGTAATCGCCAGCCTCGGCCACGCGCTTTATCACTACGCATTGCTGCGCTCAAGCCGATCGATCATCGAACTGGAGATTCACGACCGCGAGAAGGCGGCGATCAAGACGCAAGGCACCGATTGGCGCGACGCCCGCATCCTCTGCACCTCCTGCGTCACGCCGTCGCTGACGGTGTTGAACCTGCGAATCGCACGCAGCCGCTTCGCACGGCACGTGCTGCTCGTGCGCGATAACGTGAATTCGGACGAGTTCAGGACGATACGCGTGTTGTTGCGCTGGGCGCGCCCCAGAGGTGAGCCGGGGTCAGACCCCGAAGAAGCCGGGGCCTGACCCCGGGCAGCCCTCGAGCTACTTCGAACCCTTTTGCTGCCCCAGCCGCTCGAGCAGCTCCGCGGCGGTGGTCGGCCTGCCGACGTCCCAGCCCTGGGCTTCGTCGCAGCCGAGCGAGGTCAGCTCGCCGAGGATGGCGCCGGTCTCCACCCCTTCCGCGACCACCTTGAGCTCGAGGTTGTGCGCGAGGTCGATGAGCGAGCGCACGATCTTGTGGTTCTGCGGCGCTTCGAGCATGCCCTTGACGAACGAGAGGTCGATCTTCAACTCGTCGAGCGGAAGCTGCGCGAGGTACTGCATCGAGGAATAACCCGTCCCGAAGTCGTCGACGGACAGGCGCACGCCCAGGGACTTGAGCGCCCGCAATGCCTCGTGCGCCGTCTCCTGCTCGACCATCATCGCGGTCTCGGTGATCTCGATGATGATGCTGCTGCCCTTGACGTTCCACGTGCGCAACGCGCGATCGACGTAATACGGCAGGTCGACCTCGCGCAGGTTGGACGGCGAGATGTTGATGCTGACGGTGAAATCGGGATCGATGTTCTGGAACTCGCGGCACGCCTGGATCGCGCTGGTAATCACCCACATGGTGAGCTGGTCGATGAGCCCTGCCGCCTCGGCGGCGCGTACCGCGACGCTGGGCGGCACGAAGCCGAGCACTTCGTCGTGCCAGCGCAGTAGCGCCTCGGCGCCCTGCACGCGGCCGGTGCGGATGTCGAGCTGCGGCTGGAAATGCAGAGACAGCGTGTTCTGCTCGATCGCGGTGCGCAGCCGGTTCTCGTATTCGAGCTGGTCGATGGTGGAGCTGTCACCGGCCGGCGGCGTGTACACCCAGATCCGCTCGCGCTGGCCGCGAGCGGTGTGCAGCGCGTGCTTCGCGCGCTGCAGGAGCTCGCTCGCATTGGCCGCCTGCTGCGGGTACATGGCGATGCCTACCGCCGCGTCGGGCGTCACCGATTTGCCGCCGAACTCCATGGGCGGCGAGAGCAGGCTCATGACGCGGTTGGCGGCGAGCATCGCGATGCCTTCGGACGGCGCCGGGCGCAGCACGCACGCGAACTCGTCCCGCGAGAGCGGCTCGACCAGGTCCCGCTTGCGCAAAGCCTTCTGGCGCAGGAGCTCTCCGACCGCGTTCGACATGCGGTCGCCGGCGTGGAAACCGTGCAGCGCATCGAGCCTGTCGACGGCGCCGGCGTGCACCAACAGCAGACCGATGGAGTCGCCGCTGCGCGCGGCCTGCGTGACGCATGCGTTCAACCGTTCGACCACCGGATTGGGCTGGTCGGTCGCGCGGCGCATGGGCTGCTCGGTATCGTTCACCACGAGGGCACCCGCTCAGAGGAAGAATTCGCTCGGATCGATCGGCAGCTTGTCCTTGGGCAGCGTGCGGCGGATGCGATACGGCTCGTCGGCGCTCGCCTTCGGCTCTTTCACCAGGTCCAGGATGAGCTGCGGGTGTATCGTTTTCCAGTTGCGGTCCAGGATCACCATGACGCGCGGCTGCAGCCGGCGCACGAGGTTCTGCGCGATGACGATCGCGACCTCGCCGGTGTTGAGCTCGACGGCGCTGCCGACCGGGTAGATGCCGATGCACTGGATGAACTGCTCGACCAGCGCCTCGTGGAAGAGCTTGCCGCGCAGCTTGTGCATGAGCGACAGCGCGTTTGACGGCGACGCCTGCTCGGCATATGCGCGCGCCGAGGTGAGCGCGGAGAAGCTGTCGACGAGTCCGGCGATGGCGCCGTCGATGGTGATTTCCCTGCCCTTGAGCCCCTTCGGATAGCCCGAGCCGTCCTGCCGCTCGTGGTGCAGCGCTATGATCTCCGCGACGCCGGGCGGCAGCGCGTGCGAGGTCGCAACGAGATCGACCGAATGGTCGACGTGCGACTTGACGAGCTCGTACTCCTCGGGGCTCAGCATGTCCTTCTTCTGCAGCACGCCGTCCGGCAGCTTGGTCTTGCCGACGTCGAGCAGCATGCCCGCGAGGCCGAGCACCTCCAGCCTGTCCTTCGGGAACTGCAGGAACCGTCCGAAGGTGACCATCAGGATCGACGTGTCCATCGCGCGGCCGAGCTCGTAGCTGCCTTTCTGCCGCAGCGTGTTGAGCAGCATCATGGCGTCGGGATTGCGCAGGATGCTCTCGGTCATGCTGCTCACCGCGGAGGTGAGCTTCTGGGAATCGATCTCGCCGTGGCTGCGCAGGCCTTCGAGCGCCTGCTGCATCGCCGTCTCGCACGTGAAATAGATGTCGCGCGCGGCGATGACTTCCTTCTCGACCGGCGTCACCTCGCTGTAGACGGCGGCGCCGCGCAGGCCGAGCCCGGCTTTGCGTCGCTCGGGCGTCCACGGCTCGCGCTCGGGATCGATGTAGACGATCTCGCAGTACTGCCGAATCTGGTCGATCTGCTCCTGCGTGGTGAGGGGGAAGCCCTGGAAGTCGAAGGGCGTGCCGAGCCACGGCCTGTCGAGCTCGATCACGTACATGCCGAGCTGCAGATCCGATACGGGCACCGCCTTCTTAAACATGCACGACCTCGCCCCCCGATTATAGGTACAGGCCGTGTCGCGGCGACGCGCCGGCGTGAAGCGGCGGGGCGTCTACCCGTCGATCTTGATGCGTGCCGACTTGATGACCTGCTTCCATCGCTCGTATTCCATGCGCATGAACTTCCCGAGCTCGGCCGGGCTCGTGCTCGCCGGCTCCGCGCCCTGGCTCGCGAATCGCTGCGCGAGCTCGCGATCCGCGAGCATGCGGACCATCTCGGCGTTGAGCTTGGCCACGATGTCCTTCGGCGTCGCTGCAGGAGCGAACAGCCCGTACCACGTCACGTATTCGAATCCCGGAAGGCCGGCTTCCGCAACCGTGGGGATCTCCGGAGCCGCCTGTGAGCGTCGGGCGCTGCCGACTGCGATGCCCTTCAGCTTGCCAGCCCGCACCTGGGGCAGTACAGACGGCATGCTGTTGAACATCAAGGAAACCTGACCGGTAAGAAGATCCGTAACCGCGGGTGACGTTCCCTTGTACGGAATATGGACCATGTCGATGCCGGCCATCGATTTGAGCAGCTCCATGCCCAGATGGTTCGGGCTGCCCGGCCCCACCGACGCGTAATTGATCTGTCCGGGACGCGTCTTGGCGAGCTGTATCAGCTCCTTGACCGAGTTGGGCGCGAACGAAGCGCTGAAGACGAGGATCTGCGGATTGATGACGATGCGGCTGATCGGCGCAAAGTCGTTGAACGCGTTATACGGCAGCTTCGAATTGAGCGCGGGGTTGATCGAGAGTCCGGCGGACGTTCCGAGCAGCAGCGTGTACCCGTCCGGCGCCGCGCGTGCGACGACTTCGGTGCCGACGATGCCGCCCGCGCCGGCGCGGTTGTCGACGATGACCGGCTGCGACCACGCCTCTGTAAGCTTTTGCCCGACAGCGCGGGCGACGATATCCGTGGGGCCGCCCGGCGGATAGGTGACGACGATGCGGATCGGCTTGGTCGGGTAGGTGGATCCGCCCTTGGCGGGCGTTTGGGCTGCCTGGACGGCGGGGACTGTCAGCAGTGCGCTGCAGATACAGATACGCAGCGTACGCTGCATGGTTGCTCCTCGTGCGGGATGATTATTCGAACGCGGGCTACTGTAGCACACAGGGATCGCGTTCCCGTCCGCGTTGACCCTCGATAAACCTTCCGCTATCGTCCGGCGCTTCATCTGAACGAGCCTTTCCCGCGGTGAACGTCACGCTACAGGACGTACAGTCCGCCGCCGAGCTCTTGCGCGGGCACGTCGTCGATACGCCGTGCCTGCGCTCACGGACGCTGTCCGAGCTCACCGGTGCGCAGGTCTGGATAAAGTTCGAGAACCTCCAGTTCACCGCATCGTTCAAGGAGCGCGGCGCGCTCGCGAAGCTCGCGACGCTCTCCGAAGATCAGGGAAGACGCGGCGTCATCGCCGCATCGGCGGGCAATCACGCGCAGGGCGTCGCCTATCACGCGAAGCGCCTGGGCATCCCGGCAGTCATCGTGATGCCGCGTTACACGCCTTCGGTGAAAGTCGAGCGCACGCGCGCTTTCGGCGCCGAAGTGCTGCTCGCGGGAGACGGCTTCGACGACGCGAGGCTGCACGCGCTCGAGCTCGCGCCCAGCCTCGGTCTCGAGTTCGTGCATCCGTACGACGACCCGCACGTCATCGCGGGCCAGGGAACGGTCGCGCTCGAAATGCTCGCGTGCGAGGCTTCGCTCGACATTCTCGTCGTGCCGGTGGGGGGCGGCGGGCTCATCTCCGGCGTCGCGACCGCGGCGAAAGGCCTGAAACCTTCGATCGAGGTGATCGGGGTTCAGTCGTCGCGCTTTCCGGGCGCGTATGCGGCCTTCAAAGGCCACGTGCCGCAATTCGGCACGAGCTCCATCGCCGACGGCATCGCAGTGCGCGAGCCCGGCGCGTTCATCCGCCGCTGCGGGCCCACGCTCGTGAACGACATGCTCCTCGTCGAGGAAGGCGACATCGAGCAGGCGATCGTGATGCTGCTCGAAGTGGAGAAGACCGTCGCGGAAGGCGCGGCCGCGGTCACGCTGGCGGCGCTGCTCACGCATCGCGAGCGCTTCGCCGGCAAACGCGTGGGGCTCGTCCTGTCGGGCGGCAACATCGATCCGCTCACGCTGGCGTTCATCATGGAGCGCGGGCTCGCGCGCTCGGGACGGCTGGCCCGCATCACGGTCGAGCTGCGGGACCTGCCGGGCGCGCTCGCGCAGGTCACATCCAGGCTCGCCGGGCTCGGCGCGAACATCGAGGAAGTGCATCACCAGCGCACGTTCACGCACCTGCCGTTGCAGAGCGCAGAAGTCGAGTTCGTGGTGCAGACGCGCAACCACGAGCACGTGCAGGAGGTGCTGGCGGAGCTCGAAAGGGCCGGCTTCCGACCACGCCTGCATGCCGCCGGAGGCGCTTAGCGTCCCGATACCCCGGCGCCTCCGCCGCCCGTCGAGCCGGACGCAGCGCCGGTGCCGGATGCGCTTCCGCTCGCGGTCGAGCCCGCCGTCGTTCCGGTCCCGCCGTTCGTCAGCGACGGCACGTTACCCGTGAAGGTCGGCACGTTGCCCGTCAGCGAAGGCACCGATCCCGACGACAGCGTCGGCACGTTGCTGCCGAACGTCGGCACCGCCGGCACGGTCGGTCCGATCGAGCCCGCGGTGCCCGCGGTGTTCGTCGCAGGCGGCGTGACGACGGTGGTCGCGCCCGTGGTGCTGGTCGGAGGCAGTACGACGGCGCCGGTGCGTCCGGACACACCCGCACCGCTGGTCGTGGGGGGCGTGGTCGTGCCGGTCGTCGGGGGGGAGGAAGGCGTCGTGCTTCCGCTCACCACGCGCGGCACGGTGCCGCCGTCCGGCAGCAGGCAGACCACGTCGCGGTTGGCGCAGTAATCGGGCATCGAGGTGCGCTCGGTGGAATCCGCGGCGAAAGCGGGCGTGCCCGACAGCGTCCCGAGGACGCCCGCGAGAATCAGCTTCCGAGTGACAGTCATGGCCATGGCCTCGAAGTTGGGTCATGGTCACACTGCAAACCCCGGGCCGGGGCGCGACACTAATTCAGGCGGGCGGGAGCCGCTACACGACGCCTTCCATGACCTGCACTTCGACGATGGTGCCGGGCGTGACGTTGCCCTGATCGGTCGGCAGGATGATGAAGCAGTTCGCTTCCGACATCGACCGCAATATGCCCGAGCCCTGCTCGCCGGTGACGCGCACGCTCCATTGGCCGTCGGCGCCACGCGACAGGATGCCGCGCTGGAACTCGGTGCGGCCGGGCGCTTTCTTGAGGCTGGACGTACAAGGCACCTTGAAGGTCGGCGACGGTTCGACCGGGTCTCTGCCCGACAGCTTGAGCAGCGCGTCGCGCACGAACTGATAGAACGTCACCATCACCGACACCGGGTTTCCCGGCAGTCCGAAGAAGTGCGCGCCGCCGACGCGCCCATAGGCGAGCGGCCGGCCGGGCTTCATCGCGATCTTCCAGAAGACCACTTCGCCGAGCTTGTTCAGCAGGTCCTTCACGAAATCGGCTTCGCCGACCGACACGCCCCCGCTCGTGATCACGACGTCGGCCGCGCCCGCGGCACGGTTGAACGCCTGCTCGAGCAGCGCCGGATCGTCGCGCACCACGCCCATGTCGAGCACCTCGCAGCCCAGGCGCTCGAGCATGCCGTGGATCGTGTAGCGGTTGCTGTCGTAGATCTGGCCTTCCTTCGGCACCGTGCCGATCGACACGAGCTCGTCGCCGGTGGAGAAGAACGCGACGCGCAGCTTGCGATACACCTCCAGCTCGGGGATGCCGAGCGAGGCGATGAGCCCGATCTCCGCCGGGCGCAGCGCCCGGCCGCGCTTGAGCGCCGGCGCGCCGGCCTGCAGGTCTTCGCCCGCGCGCCGCAGGTTCTGTCCCTTGCGGTGGCCGCCGCCGATGGTGACGCGGCCGTCGGCCGCTTTCACGTGCTCCTGCATGACGATGGTGTCGGCGCCGGTCGGCACGACACCGCCCGTCATGATGCGCACCGCGTCCCCCGCACCGACGTGGCCGCCGAACGGCGCGCCGGCGAACGAGCTGCCGGAGACGCGCAGCGTCACTTCGCCGTCGCTCTTCAGGTCCTCGAAGCGCACGGCATAGCCGTCCATCGCGGAGTTGTCGTGCGCGGGCACGTCGAGCGGCGAAATCACGTCGGCGGCGAGCACGCGGCCCAGGGCTGCGCGCACGTGCACGCGCTCGGTGGCGGTGACCGGCGCGAGAAAGCGCGCGATGACCTCTCGCGCCTTGTCGACGGGCATCGAATTCGGATCGTAGTCGTCCGCGCAGGAAAGCGCGGCGAGGGTGGGCTCGTTCATAACGCGACTCGTCTGTAGCTCGGGAATGACTCGATTCTAACCGCAGCGCCCATGGGACGCCGCGCCGCAAGGCGCGACGCCATATATGCAACCCCGTGCACAGGTTTGCTGCCACGGTTCGCCTTGGGCATACTTGGCTCGACCGATCAAATATGCACGATCTTGCATGTATGGGCATTCCTGTCGATTTTTCGGTGTCCTGGCTGAGCTCGGAACGTCTCGCCCCGGAGCGCGCTGAAACGCTGTTGCGGCTCGTCGCAGCCGTCGGACGCACCGGCTCACTGGCGCAGGCGGTGCGCGATCTGGGGGTTTCATACCGCCATGCGTGGGGGCTGCTGGGCGAAGGCGAAGCGGCTCTCGGCGCCCCGCTCGTGGTGCTGCAGCGCGGCCGCGGCGCGCGTCCCACGGCGTTGGGCGAGAAGCTCCTGTGGGCCGACGGCGTGGTGCGCAGCGCGCTCGAGCCGCACTTCGCGCAGTTGCGCCACGAGGTCGAAGCAGGCCTCGCCAAGGTGCTGCCGCAGCGCGCGCGCCGCCTGTCGATCTGCGCGAGCCACGATCTCGCGCTCTCCGAGCTTCCGCAGCTCTGCGCGGGGCGCGTCCAGCTCGACGTCGACTTTCGCGGCTCCGACGAATGCCTCGCCGCGCTGGCCAACGGCAAATGCGATATCGCGGGCTTCCACGTGGCGGACGCGCTGCCGCGTGCGGCCGCCGCCGCCGCCGCGCTCGGCCGCTGGCTGGATCCGAAAAAGCACGCGCTCATCCACTTCATCACGCGCGAGCAGGGGCTCATCGCCTCGCCCGATACGCATATCCGCGGCGTCAACGACCTCACGCGCGCCGGCGTGCGCTTCATCAATCGTCACAGCGGCGGTGACGATTCGGTGGCCGCGGCCGTGGCCGAAGGCCGCGCAGACGCGGGTTTCGGCCTGAAAGCCGACGCGAACCGCTACCGCCTCGACTTCGTCCCGCTCGCGGTCGAGCGCTACTTCCTCGCGTTCGAACGCTCGTCGGCGCGCACGCCCGCTTTCCAGGCGCTGATGGAAGTGCTGTGCGGCCGCGAATTCGCGCGGCGGGTCGGGCGGCTTCCCGGCTACGACACCGCGAAAGCCGGCGCGCCGGCCGATCTCGACGCGGCGCTCAACTGGGTGAGCAAGCGCCCCGCCAGGCGGGCTGCTGCTTGAACGGGCTGGGCGCGGCCTTCGGCGAAGCGTGGAAGCTCGTCGCCGGGCTCGACCCGCAGCTCCTTCATATTGTCGCTCTCAGCCTGCAGGTCAGTCTCACCGCGGTGCTCGTCGCCGCGATCGTCGGGTTACCTCTCGGCGCATTGATCGCGGTGGAGCGGTTTGCGGGACGGCACACGCTGATCGTGCTGCTCAACGCATTGATGGGCCTGCCCCCCGTCGTGGTCGGCCTCGTCGTCTACCTGCTGCTGTCGCGCGCGGGACCGCTGGGCGAGCTCGGCCTGCTGTTCACCCCTTCCGCGATGGTGATCGCTCAGGCGGTGCTCGTGACGCCGATCATCGCCGCGCTGTCGCGACAGACGCTCGAAGACGCATGGCGAGAGTATGAAGAGCAGTTGCGCTCGCTGGGCGCCGCGCGTTTCACCGCGGCGGTCACGCTGTTGTGGGACACGCGTTTTTCGCTCGTGACGATCGTGCTCGCGGGCTTCGGCCGCGCCGCGGCGGAAGTGGGGGCGGTGATGATCGTCGGCGGCAACATCGACGGCGTCACGCGCGTGATGACCACCACCATCGCGCTGGAGACGAGCAAAGGCGATCTTCCGCTCGCGCTCGGGCTCGGCCTCGTGCTGATCGCACTGATCGTCACGCTCAACGCCGCCGCGAGCGTCCTCAAAGAGGTCACCGCGAGGCGCTACGGCTGATGCTGCCGCTCGTGCTCGACAAGGTGAGCTACCGCGCGAACGGCAAGCGGATACTGACGAACATCACCGTCGAGATCGGCGTCGGTCCGCGCACGATCATCCTCGGCCCGAACGGGGCGGGCAAGAGCGTGCTCATGCGCATCTGCCACGGCCTGCTGCGTCCGAGCGAGGGCAGCGTGCGCTGGCTCGGCAATCCCCATGCGCGGCGCGTGGCGATGGTCTTCCAGCGCCCGGTCATGCTGCGGCGCTCGGCGATCGCGAACATCGAGTACGGGCTCCAGCTCGCCGGCGTCGCGCGCGCCGAGCGCAAGCTGCGCGCGCTGGACGTGCTCGAAGCGGTGGGGCTCGAGCACTGCGCGCATCAACCGGCGCGCCGGCTCTCCGGCGGCGAGCAGCAGAAGCTCGCGCTCGCGCGCGCATGGGCGCTTGGGCCCGAGGTGCTCTTTCTCGACGAGCCGACCGCGAACCTCGACCCGGCGGCGACGCGCGAGGTCGAGACCATCGTCGGCCAGATCCGCGCCGGCGGCACCAAGATCGTCATGACGACGCACAACCTCGGACAGGCGCGGCGCGCGGGCGACGAGATCCTGTTCATCAACGGCGGACGGCTCATCGAGCGCGCGTCGGTCGAGCGCTTCTTCACCCAACCCACGACCGCGGAAGCCGCATCGTTCATAAAAGGAGAACTGCCATGGAGCTGAGGAGAAGATTCCTGCACGGGGCGCTCGTCGCGCTCGCGCTCACGCTCGCGCCCACCGCATGGGCGCAGCGCTTCATCACCGTCGCGTCGACGACGTCGACCGAGCAATCGGGCCTGTTCAAGCACCTCCTGCCGATCTTCGAGAAGAAGACCGGCATCCAGGTGCGCGTGGTCGCGCTCGGTACGGGGCAAGCGCTGGATCTCGCGCGTCGCGGCGACGCCGACGTGGTGTTCGTCCATGCCAGGTCGGCCGAAGAGAAATTCCTCGCCGAAGGTCACGGCGTGAAACGGCTGCCGGTCATGTACAACGACTTCGTGCTGATCGGACCGAAGAGCGATCCCGCCAAGGTCGCCGGCGGCAAGGACATCCTCGAAGCGCTGAAGAAAGTCAAAGCGGCCGGCGCGCCGTTCGTCTCGCGCGGCGACCGCAGCGGCACGCACATCGCCGAGCTCAATCTCTGGAAAGCGGCGGGCATCGACATCGCGAAGGAGAAAGGGCCCTGGTATCGCGACACCGGCCAGGGCATGGGACCGGCGCTGAACAGCGCCTCGTCGATGAACGCCTACCTCCTCGCCGATCGCGGAACGTGGCTCGCGTTCAAGAACCGCGGCGACCTCAAGATCGAGGTCGAAGGCGACAAGCGGCTGTTCAACCAGTACGGCGTGATGCTCGTGAACCCGCAGAAGCACCCGAACGTGAAGCGTGCCGACGGCCAGGCTTTCATCGACTGGGTCGTGTCGCCGGAAGGGCAGAAGGCGATCGCCGATTACAAGATCGGCGGCGAGCAGCTTTTCTATCCCAACGCCGAGCACGCGGGTGCGTGACGGATCGGGCGCCGGGCGGCCTCAGTCCTTGCGGGCGACGAGCTCCGGAAACTGCTTCTGCAGATTGACGACCTTCGGCGCGTCGTGCACGACGATGTACGGATACGTCGGATTGCGCTTCATGAAGTCCTGGTGGTAGGCCTCGGCCTCGTAATAAGCCTTGAGCGGCGCGAGCTCGGTCGCGATCGGCTTCCTGAACACCTTCGCGGCGTTGAGCTGCGCGATGTAGGCCTGCGCCACTTTCTTCTGCTCGTCGCTGGAATAGAAGATCGCCGAGCGGTATTGCGTGCCCACGTCCGGGCCCTGGCGGTTGACCTCGGTCGGATCGTGCGCCACGGAGAAGAACACCTGCAGCAGCTTGCCGTACGTGATCTGCGACGGGTCGTAGGTGATCTGCACCGATTCCGCGTGGCCGGTGCGGCCCGAGCTCACGACGTCGTATTTCGCGGTTTCCTTCGCGCCGCCGGCATAGCCCGACGTCACGTTCTTCACGCCCTTGAGCTGCTCGAAGACGCCTTCCACACCCCAGAAGCAGCCGCCGGCGAGCACCGCGGTCTCGGTGCGCTTGGGCGCGGCGAGCGGTGAATCCACGGTCGGTGCGGGAAGCGCCGAGGCTGCCAGCGCGGTGCCGCCGCCGAGTAACGCGGCTGCGAACGCCGCCACGGCGGATGTCATCAGTTTCTTCATGTTCGATCTCCTGAGAGTGTCCTTGCTCGCGTTGGTCGCCGAGTCCGGATTGAACTTACACGCCCGACGCTAAAATGTCCGCATGCCACGTTACCCCGGTTTGACCCTGCGCATACTGACGGGCGATTTTCCCGCGATGGGCCCCGGGAAGGCGCGGCTCATCAGCCTCATCGAGACCACCGGATCGATTTCCGCCGCGGCGCGCGAGATGGGCATGTCGTACCGCCGCGCCTGGCAGCTCGTCGAGGCGCTCAATGCGAGCTTCGACGAGCCGGTCGTCACCACCGCCGTGGGCGGCAAGCGCGGCGGCGGTGCGCTGGTGACCGACTTCGGCAAACGCATCGTCGACGCGTATTACCGCATGGAATCGAAAGCTTCGGCGGCCATCGCCGCGGATATCGCGAGGTTTTCGGCCCATGTACGCAAACCGACGAAGCGCAGCTCCTAAGCCTGGTGTATCGGCTTCTTGCGCTCGCGCAGGTGGCCGCCGCGGTGCTGCGTGACCACCGCCTGCATCTCGGCGAGTATCGACAAAGCCACTTCCGCCGGTCCTTCCGACCCGATGTCCAGACCGACCGGCGCGTAGAGGCGGGCGAGCCGGTCCGCAGTCGGCTCGACGCCTTTTTCGCGAAGGTCGCGCAGGATGTCGTTCGCCCTGCGGTGCGGGCCGAGCAGACCGATGTACTGCACCGGTGAAGCGAGCAGCATCTCCAGCAGCTCGCGGTCCCGCAGGTAGTTGTGCGTCATGACGAGCGCGACCGTATCGTCGTCGAAAGCCACCTCCTTCGCGACGCCCGCGGGCTGAGTGATGACGATGCGATCCGCGCCGGGGAAACGCGAAACGGTCGCGTACGCCGGGCGGTGGTCGACGAGCGTCACGTGCCAGCCGATCTCCTTGGCGAGCCGCACCACCGGCACCGCGTCGTGCCCCGCGCCGAAGACGACGAGCGGCAGCGCCGGCTCGATGTGCTCGATGAACACGTCCGCGGTGGCGGATCCGACCGCCACGCTCACGATGCGCGCCGGGCCGGTGCCGCCCGTAACGACGCGGCGCAGCTCGGCTGCGAAGCGCTCGTCTTCGATGTCGGTGATGGCGCCGCGATCGCTGACCAGCAGCCGCGAACCGGCTTTCGGCGCGGCGCCCGACGCGCGTATCACGGTCGCCGCGGTGCCGTGCCTGCGCTCGCGCAGGCACGAACCCGCGAACTCGACGAAGTCGGCGCGAGGCGACGGTGCGCCCATCGGCTCGACGAAGATGTCGATGATGCCTTTGCAGCCCAGTCCGACCCCGAACACGATGTCGTCGTCGTTGGTCGTGTCGTAGCGCGCGATGGCCGGCTCTGCACGTGCGATCGCGTCGTTGGCGCGCAGCACGACGTCGTCCTCGAGGCAGCCGCCGCTGATCGAGCCCGCGGTCCACTTGCCGTCGACGATGAGCATGCGCGCGCCGGGCAGGCGATAGGACGAGCCGTCGATGCTGACGACCGTCGCGAGCGCGACCGGTTTGCCGGCGGCGCGTGCGCGTCCGGCTTCGAGTGCGATGGCTTCGAGCTCTTTCATCGGAATCCGTATTTTTCGAAAACGGCGCGTGCAGGCGCTTCGCGCAACACGCGCAGCAAGGTTTCGGCCGCGACGCTTCGGCTCTGCGTGGTCACGGCCGCGGGGTACACGATCGGCGGATGCGTGCTCTCCGGGAAGAGATCGATCACGCGCACCCTGGGCTCGACGGCGGCGTCGGTCGTGTACACGATGCCGAGCGGGGCTTCGCCGCGCGCGACCAGCAGCAGCGCCGCACGCACGTCCGCGGCCGATGCGACTCTGGATTGTACGTCCTTCCACACGCCGAGCATCGACAGCGCGGCCTTGCCGTAGCGGCCGGCAGGCACGACGTCGGGATCCGCCATGGCGAGACGCTCCTTGCCGAGGAGGGCGCCCAGAGCAAACCCTGGCGCGATCTTCAGGCGGGTCTTGCTTTCTGCGGGGGCGACGAGCGCCAGCCGGTTGCGCAGCAGGTTGTAACGCGATGCCGGTTTGATCAGAGTGCGCTTCTCCAGGTAATCCATCCAGTCCAGGTCGGCGGAGATGAAGACGTCCGCAGGCGCGCCCTGCTCGATCTGCTTCGCGAGCGCGGAGCTCGCGGCGTAGGACACCGTGACCTTGTCGCCGCTGCGCTTCGCGTGGGACCTCACGATCTCGTCGAGCGCGTTCTTGATGCTGGCTGCGGCGAAGACGGTCAGGTTGTCCGCGTGCGCGGCGGCAGCGGTGAACAGGAGGGTGAGGACGCAGGCGAATGCGCTCAACCGCGGCAACGGCATGGCGACGGGCTTGGAGGTTGCGGGAACCGATATATTCGGGCATATATAACGCCCCGTCAAAGCTATGCACGGTCCGGCATGATCGAGCCCGTCAGCACCCCATGAGCCCCGAGGAATGGGAGGTCGTTCGGCTCAGCCTGAAGATCGCCGTCTGGAGCGTCGTCGGCAGCCTTCCGCTCGCGCTCGCGGCCGCGGCGCTCCTCGCGCGGTCGCGGTTCTTCGGCAAGAGCGTGTTCGACGCCGTGGTGCACCTGCCGCTGGTGCTGCCGCCGGTGGTCGTCGGCTATTTCCTGCTGCTGCTGCTGGGGCGCAAAGGCGTGCTCGGCGCGCCGCTGGAGGAGTACTTCGGCATCGTCTTCTCGTTCCGCTGGACCGGGGCGGCGCTCGCCTGCGCGGTGATGGGCTTTCCGCTGATGGTGCGGGCGATGCGGCTTTCGCTCGAGAGCGTCGACCGCCACCTCGAAGCCGCGGCGCGCACGCTCGGCGCGACGCGCGCGCGCGTCTTCGTCACGGTGACGCTGCCGCTGATGATGCCCGGCATCATCACCGGCACCGTGCTCTCGTTCGCGCGCAGCCTCGGCGAGTTCGGGGCGACGATCACTTTCGTGTCGAACATCCCGGGCGAGACGCGCACGCTGCCGCTCGCGATCTACACGTATACGCAGGTGCCGGGCGGCGACGAGGGCGCGATGCGGCTGTCGCTCATCGCGGTCGCGCTGTCGCTTGCGGCGCTGGTCGTGTCGGAAGTGCTGTCGCGGCGCGCGACGCAGCGCATGCGGGGCAGCGATGATTGAAGTCGACGTCTCCGCCCGCGTCGGAACGCTGGACCTCGAAGCGAAGTTCGCCACCGATGCGCACGTGACGGCATTGTTCGGTCGCTCGGGCGCGGGCAAGAGCACCCTCGTCAACATGATCGCGGGGCTCGTGCGGCCGGACCGCGGGCGCATCGTCATCGACGGTCGCGTGCTGTTCGACAGTGCGGAGCGCATCGACGTGCCGGTGCACGAACGGCGTGTCGGCTACGTCTTCCAGGAAGGGCGGCTCTTCCCGCATCTCACGGTGAAGCACAACCTGCTGTACGGCCGACGGCGCGGGTCGACCAGCGGTCCGCCGCTCGAGCAGATCACCGCGCTGCTCGGCATCGATCGGCTGCTGCAACGGCGTCCCGGCGATCTCTCGGGCGGCGAGAAGCAGCGCGTCGCGATCGGCCGCGCGCTGCTCGCGGCGCCTCAGGTGCTATTGATGGACGAGCCGCTCGCCGCGCTCGACGCGCAGCGCAAGGACGAGATCCTCGACTACATCGAGCGCTTGCGCGACGAGACCCGGCTGCCGATCGTCTACGTGAGCCACGCCATCGACGAGGTGCTGCGCATCGCCGATTCGGTGGTGCTGCTCGCGGCCGGCAAGGTCGTCGCCGCCGGTCCCGTCGAAGCGGTGATGGGCCGCCCCGATCTCGGCAGCACCGGGGCACTGTTCGAAGGCGGGGCGGTGATCGACGCGCGCGTGGTCGCCCGCGATCCCGAGTTCGCGATGACGACGCTTGCGTTCGACGGCGGCACGCTGAGCGTCGCAGGCGCGCACGCCGCGATCGGCGAGACCGTGAGGCTGCGCATCCGCGCCCGCGACGTGTCGCTCGCGCTGGAAGCGCCGCGCGCGATCAGCGTCCAGAACGTCCTCGCGGCGCGGGTCACCGACGTGACAAAGCCGCGCGAGGGCGTGGTGCGCGTCGGCCTTACGGTCGGGAACACGAGCTTGCGCGCGCGCGTCACCCATCGCGCGGCCGAGCGGCTCGGTCTCGCTGCGGGCCTTCCGGTCTACGCTCTCGTCAAGGCGGTGTCGCTGGATCGGCACGGCGTCTTCCATGCGCCATAATCTCCACCCATGAAGATCTTCGGCTTCGCAGGCTATTCGGGCAGCGGCAAGACCACCCTCATCGAGCGACTGATCCCCCTGATCACGGCGAAAGGCCTCACGGTCTCGCTCATCAAGCACGCCCACCACACGTTCGACGTCGACCAGCCGGGCAAGGACTCGTATCGCCATCGCACGGCGGGCTGCACCGAGGTGCTGGTGACCTCGTCCCGGCGCTGGGCGCTGATCCACGAGCTGCGCGGCGCGCCCGAGCCCGAGCTTGCCGAGCAGATCAGGCACATCTCGCCGGTCGACCTGCTGCTCGTCGAAGGCTACAAGCGCGAAGCGATCCCCAAGCTCGAGATCTTCCGGAAGGAGGTCGGCGAGCCGCTCATCCATCCGCACGACCCTCACATCGTCGCGGTGGCGACGGACGCTGCGCTGGATACCAGGCTCCCCCAGCTGGATCTCAACGATCCGGCGCGCGTCGCCGAGTTCATCCTCGAGCACGTCGGCCTCGCGCGTGGCGCGGGCGCGGCACGTGCAGGATAATCGGGGGATGGTGACGATCCTCTATTTCGCCCGGCTGAAGGAAGCGCTCGGCAAGGGCAGCGAAGAGCTCGCATTGCCGCGCGGCGTCGCGGATCTCGCGGGGCTGCGCGGCGCGCTGATCGCGCGCGGCGGCGCGTGGGCGCACGAGCTTGGCGGTGCGCGCCCGATCCGCGCCGCGGTCAACCAGGAAATGGCCGCGCCCGACACGCCGGTGAAGGACGGCGACGAGATCGCGTTCTTTCCGCCGGTGACCGGCGGCTGAGGCCATGACCGTTCGCATCCAGACCGAAGATTTCGACGTCGGCCGGGAGATCGCCGCGCTGCGCAAAGGCAATCGCTCGATCGGCGCGGTCGCGAGCTTCGTCGGCGTGGTGCGTGACGTGAACGAAGGCGACACCGTGTCGCGCATGACGCTCGAGCACTATCCGGGCATGACCGAAAAGTCGATCGAGGCGATCGTGTCGCAGGCGAGGGGCCGCTGGAACGTGATCGACGCGCTCGTCGTGCATCGCGTCGGCACGCTCGCGCCGACCGACCAGATCGTGCTGGTCATCGTGACGAGCTCGCATCGCGGCGACGCCTTCGCGGCCTGCGAGTTCATCATGGATTACCTCAAGACGCAGGCGCCGTTCTGGAAGAACGAGCAAACGTCCGAAGGCGCGCGCTGGGTCGACGCCCGCGCCTCCGACGACATCGCGGCCGGGCGCTGGCGGCTGAAAGGCTGAGTTGAACGGCGCGGGATTCGTCGCCGTCGGGCTCGGCGCCGCGATCGGCGCGTGGCTGCGCTGGGGTCTTTCGGTCGCGCTCAACCATCTCACGCCCAATCTCCCGCTCGGCACGCTGACCGCGAACCTCGTCGGCGGCTATCTCATCGGCATCGCGGTCGAGATCGTCATGCACCACTCGCTGCTCACGCCCGAGTGGCGGCTCTTCATCATCACCGGATTCCTCGGCGGGCTGACGACGTTCTCGACGTTCTCCGCCGAAGCGGTGGGATTGCTTTCGCGTCAGCAGTACGGCTGGGCGAGCGTGCTCATCCTCACCCACCTGGCCGGGTCGTTGCTCATGACGATGCTGGGCATGTTCACGGTGCGCGCGATCACGGCCTGACGTTGATAAGCCGTCGAGCGGCGTCGATCACTTCGCCAGCGGTCAGCCCCGTCGGACCGACGCCGTCGTGGACGAGAAGGTCCGCCGCCGCGCCATGCAGATGGACACCGCATTCGAGCGCGGCGTCCGGCGGCACGCGCTGCGCGATCAGCGCCGCGAGAAATCCGGTCAACACATCGCCCATCCCCGCGCTCGCCATGCCGGCGTTGCCCGAGGTGTTGATCGCCCAGCGTCCGCCGGGCCATGCGCAGACGCTGCCGGCGCCTTTGAGGACGATCGCACTCCTCAATGTCCCGGCGATCTGCAATGCGGCTTCGACGCGGTCGCGCTGCACGTCCGCCGTCGACACGCCGAGCAGCCGCGCGGCTTCGGCCGGGTGGGGAGTGAGCAGAGCAGGCGCATTACGCGCAAGCAGCGCATCGCGCAGCCCACCCCCTCTCGCGATGAGGTTGAGCGCATCGGCATCGAGCACCAGCGGGAGGTCGCTCGACAGCGCGGAAGACAGGAGCTTCTCCGCGCCCGCGGACTGACCGAGCCCCGGGCCGACGGCGAGGCACGTGAGATGGTCGAGCTCGAAGATCGACTCGGCGCGCCTCAGCATGAGCTCGGGCTGCACGAGATCGACGCCCGGCGCATCGGCGGCTTCGAAGCCTACGTAGACGCGTCCGGCGCCGAGCTTGAGCGCGGCGCGCCCCGCGAGCAGCGCCGCGCCGACCATGCCGCTCGCGCCGCCCACGATGCCGACGCTGCCGTAATCGCCTTTGTGCGAATTGAGCCGCCGCGCGGGGAGGGCGCGCAGCACGTCGCGATCGATGAGGTGACCGTGCGGCGCGACGAGCGCGGGCGCATCGAGATCGAGCGTCGCGAGGTGGAGCTCACCGCAATGATCGACCGCGTCGAGCGTGAGCAGCCCCGGCTTCATGCCGATGAACGTGATCGTGTGCGTCGCACGCACCGCGCAGCCGAGGACGCGGCCGCTGTCCGATTCGAGGCCGCTCGGCACGTCGAGCGCGAGCACCGGACAGCGTGCGGCGGCCATCCATTGCACGAGCTCGGCGTAGCGCCCGGTGAGGTCGCGCTGCAAACCGATGCCGAAGAGCCCGTCGACGATCAGACCGCAGTCGCCCGCGCGTGGGAGCTCGCTCGCGAGCGTCCCGCCGGCGTCCCGCCACGCTTTCAGCGCCGCGGCGGCGTCCTCCGAGAGCTTTGCCTCGCTGCCGGTGAACAGCACGTCGACATTGAACCACGTGCTCTTCAGATGGCGCGCGACGACGAATGCATCCCCGCCGTTGTTACCGGGACCGGCGAGGACCGCGATGCGCTTGCCGCTGGTCGCGAGCACCTGGGCGAGCTCCGCCGCCGCGAGGCCGGCGCGCTCCATCAGAGACGGCGTCGGCACGCGTGCGTGCGCGAGCGTTTCGATGCGCCGGATGTCTTCGGTGAGATAGATCGGCGTGCCGTGGGAAAGGGCTGACATAAGCGCGAGTGTAACGCGCTAACCTCAGGTAAAATAAGGCTTTGTAGCCCTCCCTTCCAGCATGTCGCAGCTCATCAGGCTCCGGGGTCGCGCGGCCCTCTCGTCTTTCCGTCTCAAGAAGCTCGGCAACGCCCTCGCTCCCGTCCTGCCGGGCGCGCGCATCGCGGCCGAGTTCTGGCACTTTGCGACCGTCACGCGACGGCTCGACGCCGCGGAGATGCAGCGGCTCGAGCGCCTGCTGACCTATGGCCCGAAGTCGGCCGCTCCGGACGAGCGCGGCACGCTGTTCCTCGTCGTGCCGCGGCTGGGGACGATCTCGCCGTGGTCCTCGAAGGCGAGCGACATCGCGCAGCACTGCGGCCTCGAAGCGGTCGAGCGCATCGAGCGCGGCGTCGCCTACCGGATCGAGCGCGCAGACGGTAAGCCGCTCACCGACGAAGACGCCAGGGCGCTGCGCCCGCACATCCACGACCGCATGACCGAGACGGTGCTCGGCTCGCTCGAAGACGCCGGGAAGCTCTTCGCGCATCACGACCCGAAGCCGCTCTCGACCGTCGACGTCATCGGCGGCGGCGTCAAAGCGCTCGAGGTCGCGAATCGCGACATGGGACTGGCGCTGTCCGAAGACGAGATCGCGTATCTCGCCGACAACTTCACGCGCATGGGCCGCAATCCGACCGACGTCGAGCTCATGATGTTCGCGCAGGCGAACTCCGAGCATTGCCGGCACAAGATCTTCAACGCCGAGTGGGTGATCGACGGCAGGGCCGAGCCGAACACGCTCTTCGGCATGATCCGCACCACGCACGCGAAGCATCCCCAAGGCACCGTGGTCGCGTATTCGGACAACTCGTCGGTGATCGAAGGCGCCGGTATCGCGCGCTGGTATCCGGATGCGCAGGGCGAGTATCGCTACTCCGAAGAGCTCACGCACATCCTGATGAAGGTGGAGACGCACAACCACCCGACGGCGATCTCGCCTTTCCCGGGCGCATCGACCGGATCGGGCGGCGAGATCAGGGACGAAGGCGCGACCGGCCGCGGCTCGAAGCCGAAAGCGGGGCTCACCGGCTTCACCGTTTCCAATCTGCGCATTCCCGGTTTCGAGCAGCCGTGGGAAAACGACGGCATCGGCGCGCCGTCGCGTATCGCTTCACCGCTTGCGATCATGATCGAAGGACCGATCGGCGGCGCGTCGTTCAACAACGAGTTCGGGCGTCCGAACCTCACCGGTTACTTCCGCACGTTCGAGCAGAGCGTCGCGAACGAGGTGCGCGGCTATCACAAGCCGATCATGATCGCGGGCGGCCTCGGCAACATCAACGCAACGCACACCGCCAAGGCTGCGCTGCCCGACGGCGCGCTCATCATCCAGCTCGGCGGCCCGGCGATGCTGATCGGCCTCGGCGGCGGCGCCGCGTCGAGCATGGACACCGGAACCAACGAAGAGAACCTCGATTTCGATTCGGTCCAGCGCGGCAACGCCGAGATCGAGCGCCGCGCACAGGAAGTGATCGACCGCTGCTGGGGGCTGGGTGACGGCAATCCCATCCTCTCGATCCACGACGTCGGCGCGGGCGGGCTGTCGAACGCGCTGCCCGAGCTCGTGCATTCGGCGGGCCGCGGCGGCCGCTTCGAGCTGCGCGACGTGCCGAACGAAGAGCCCGGCATGTCGCCGATGCAGATCTGGTGCAACGAGGCGCAGGAGCGTTATGTGCTCGCGATCCCGCCCGAGCAGCTTCCGGTGTTTCGCGCGATCTGCGAGCGCGAGCGCTGCCCGTTCGCGGTGGTGGGGCGTGCGACCGCCGACGGCCGTCTCGTCGTGCACGACAGGCACTTCGACAACGATCCGGTGGACATGGAGCTTGGCGTCCTGCTCGGCAAGCCGCCGCGCATGCGCCGCGAGGTCTCGAGGGTGCGGCGCGAGCTACCGCCGTTCGAGCTTTCCGGCCTCTCGATCGGCGAAGCGGCGGAGCGCGTGCTGCGCCTGCCGAGCGTCGCCGACAAGACCTTCCTCATCACGATCGGCGACCGCAGCGTGGGCGGCCTGACCGCGCGCGATCAGATGGTCGGGCCGTGGCAGACGCCGGTGGCGGACGTTGCGGTGACTGCGATGGGCTACGAGACTTATCTCGGCGAAGCCTTCGCGATGGGCGAGCGCACGCCGCTCGCGGTGGTGAACCCCGAAGCCTCGGGCCGCATGGCGATCGGCGAAGCGCTGACCAACGTCGCCGCGGCTTCGATCGAAAAGATAGGACATGTGAAGCTCTCGGCGAACTGGATGGCCGCCGCGGGGCACGAAGGCGAGGACGCCGCGCTCTACGATACCGTGCACGCGGTCGCGCTGGAGCTGTGCCCGGCGCTCGGCATCAGCATCCCCGTCGGCAAGGACTCCTTGTCGATGAAGACCGCATGGAGCGACGAGGACGGCCGCAAGGAAGTGACCGCGCCGCTGTCGCTCATCGTTTCGGCGTTCGCGCCGGTGACCGACGTGCGCCGCACGTCGACGCCGCAGCTTCGCACCGACCTCGGCGACACCGTGCTGATGCTGATCGACTTGGGCAGAGGGAAGAACCGCCTCGGCGGCTCCGCGCTCGCGCAGGTTTACAGCGAGGTCGGCAGCGAAGCGCCGGACGTGGAAGACGCCGCGGCGCTGAAAGGGTTCTTCGAGACGCTGCAGGCGCTGAAGAACGAGGACCGCGTCCTCGCGTATCACGACCGCTCCGACGGCGGGCTCTTCGTCACGCTCGCGGAGATGATGTTCGCGGGCCATGCCGGCGTCACGATCGACGCGCATCCGGGGCTGTCGTCCGGCGACGAAGCGCAAAGCCTTGCTGCCTTGTTCTCGGAAGAGCTGGGTGCCGTGCTCCAGGTGCGCACGCAAGACGCCGAAACCGTGCGCGCCGCGTTCGAGCGCGCCGGTCTCGCATCGAACGTGCACGTCATCGGCAAGCCGAACGCGGACGACACGCTGCGCCTCATCGCCGGCGGCAAGGAAATCTACTCCAGGGCGCGCATCGACCTGCAACGCGCATGGAGCGCGACGACCTACGAGATGCAGAAGCTGCGCGACAACCCCGAGTGCGCGCAGCAGGAATACGACCGCATCCTCGACGCGCAAGACCCGGGCCTGCACGCGCACCTCACCTTCGATCCCGCCGCCGATCTCTCCCTTCCCCTCACCAACAAACCGAAGATCGCCATCCTCCGGGAGCAAGGCGTCAACGGCCAGATGGAGATGGCCGCGGCGTTCGACCGCGCCGGCTTCACCGCGCTCGACGTGCACATGAGCGACGTCATCGCCGGCCGCGTCACGCTGAAGGACTTCGCCGGCGTCGCGGCCTGCGGCGGCTTCTCCTACGGCGACGTGCTCGGCGCGGGCGAAGGCTGGGCCAAGTCGATCCTCTTCAACGCCCGAGCGCGCGACGAGTTCTCCGCATTCTTCGCGCGCGGCGACACCTTCGCGCTCGGCGTGTGCAACGGCTGCCAGATGATGGCGAACCTGCGCGAGATCATCCCCGGCGCCGAGCGCTGGCCGCATTTCGTGCGCAACAAGTCGGAGCAGTTCGAAGCGCGCGTCGGCTTGCTCGAAGTGCTCGAGTCGCCGTCGATCTTCCTCGAGGGCATGGCGGGCAGCCGCATCCCGATCGCCGTCGCGCACGGCGAGGGCTACGCCGAGTTCGCCGACGCCGCCGCTGTCGAAGCCGCGCGGCCGCTCGTCGCGCTGCGCTACGTGGACCACTACGCGAGGCCGACCGAGGTCTATCCGTTCAATCCGAACGGCTCTCCGCAGGGCATCACCGGGCTCACCACGCCCGACGGACGCTTCACGATACTCATGCCGCACCCCGAGCGTGTCTTCAGGACGGTGAGCTATTCGTGGCGTCCCGACGAATGGGGCGAGGACGGTCCGTGGATGCGCATCTTCCGCAACGCGAGGAAGTGGATCGGCTGACACGGCTTGCGTCAGTCCGCTAATTGCCGCACTGTTACGCCGCATTGGCGCGCACGCGCGCACATCACTGAGAAGAAAGGACACGCATGGCACAGTCGACGGACAAGGACAAGGAAGGCGGCGCAGCGGGACAGGGCGCCGAGGCGGTGAGCGCGAGCGTCGCAGGCGCGGCCCAGGGGCAGGAGCAGCCGCGCTCGGTGAGCCTCGGCGTGAGGCTCGTGCCGGTCAACAACTCCGACCAGCCGCTCTTCGCGAACTACACGACGGTGAACGCGACGCCCGGCGTGGCATTCCTCGACTTCGCCTTCCTCGAGCCTTCGGTGCTGCTCGCGCTGCCGCACGTGGAGAAAGTGCCCGAGAGCATCAACGGCCGTCTGGTCGTCCGCGTCGCGCTCGCGCCGGACGCGCTGCAGAACCTGGCGAGGCAGTTGAACAGTCTGCTGAGGCCTCCGCAACAGTCCTAGAGCAAACCGGGGTCAGACCCCGATGACGCCTGGGTCTGACCCCGAAGAATGCAAAAAAGCGCACCGAGGTGCGCTTTTTTGGTTACTCCACTTTCGCTTTCGATCGCAGATCCGCGATCGTCCTCTGCACGATCTGGTTCTGCACGAGCTGCTGGAGCTGGCCTTTCGCTTCCTCGAACGTCGGCACCTTGGTCGCGCGCTCGTCTTCGAGGCGGATCACGTGATACCCGAAGTCGCTCTTCACCGGCGCGTCGGTCATCTGGCCTTTCTTCATCTGCTTGACCGCGTCGGCGAAAGGCTTCACGTAGCGCTCCGCGGGCGACCAGTCGAGCTCGCCGCCTTTCGCCTTGGAGCCGGGGTCGATCGAGTGCTCGGAGGCGAGCTTCTCGAAGCTGGCGCCTTTCTTGATCTGCGCAATGTAGTTTTTAGCGTCCTCTTCCTTCTCGACGAGGATGTGGCGGATGCGGTACTCCTTCGCCGGGAGCTGCGGCTTGAGGCGCTCGTACTCCTTCTTCAGCATGTCCTCGGTGATCGGATTCTTCCTGAAGTAATCCTCGAAGAAGGCCTGCGCCAGGATGCTCTGGCGATCGAGCTCCAGGCGCGCGGCGACGGTGCCCTGCTTGTCGACGCCGCGCTTCACCGCTTCCTGCGCGACCACTTCCTGGTTGATGAGCATCTCGCGGATGCCTTTGCGCAGCTCGGGCGTGTCCTTCTGACCCTGCGCCACCTGCGAGCGCACCGCCGCGTCGAGGCGGTAGCCGGGGATCGTCGCGCCGTTCACCTTGGTTGAACTGCCGTTCTGCTCGGCGGCGAGCGCCGGAGTCGCCGCGAGCGCAAGCGCAAGCGCGAGTGCGAGCGGGCTGAGAGTCGTGCGGATCATCTGGGGTCCTTTGGTCGTCAGATTTCGTCGGGCGCATACGCGTGGATCGCGAGCGCGTGTATGTCTTTGCTCATGAGCGGCTGCAGAGCCTGGTAGACGAGGCGATGGCGCGCCTGCAGGGGCTGTCCTGCGAACTTCGGCGAAACGAGCGTGAGGCGGTAGTGCCCGCCGCCGCCTTTCGCGCCTTCGTGGCCGGCGTGCAGGGCCGATTCGTCCTGCACGTCGACGGATTCAGGGTCGAGCACCGCGAGCTTCTCGCGGATCAGGTCCTTGACCGACATGTGGGTCAGGTCTTGTCGTGCATGTGGCGCGCGAGCACCAGCGCCTGGAGCAGCACGAACACGAGCATGAGGCCGATGCCGCCGAAGAGCTTGAAGTTCACCCACGCGTCGGTGGAGAAGTTGTAGGCGACATAGAGGTTGAGCGCGCCCATCGCGGTAAAGAAGCCGATCCAGCTCGTGAGGAGCTTCTTCCAGATCTCTTCCGGCAGCGTCACCTGGCTCTCCATGATCGAGCGCACCAGGTTCTTGCGGAAGACCGTCGCGCCGATGATCAGCGTGCCGGCGAACAGCCAGTAGAGCACCGTGGGCTTCCATTTGATGAACGTCTCGTTCCCGAACGCGAGCGTCGCCCCGCCGAACAGCGTGATGACACCGACGCTCACCCACAGCATCTTGTCGATGGGCTTTCTGCGAAACCACAGCCAGCCGATCTGCGCGAAGCTCGCGGCGATCGCGACCGCCGTGGCGACGAAGATGCCGTGGATCTTGAACGCGATGAAGAAGAGCAGGACGGGGAAGACGTCGAACAGCAATTTCATGGCGGGGGATTATAGCCGACGCCGGCTAAGCTCTTATTTCTTGTCGAATTTCAGCGAAGCCGAGTTGATGCACCAGCGCTCCCCGGTCGGCTGCGGGCCGTCTTCGAACACGTGGCCCAGGTGCGCGCCGCAGCGGCTGCACAGCGCCTCGGTGCGCACCATGAAATGGCTGCGATCCTGCTCGGTGGCGACGTTCTCGGGCTGCGACGGCTGCCAGAAGCTCGGCCAGCCCGAGCCCGAATCGTATTTCTCGTCGGAGCGGAAAAGCTCGGCGCCGCAGCAGCGGCAGTTGTATACGCCCTGGTCGTGGTTGTCCCAGTACTCGCCGGTGAACGCGCGCTCGGTGCCTTTGCGGCGGGTGATGTCGAACTGCTCGGGGGTGAGCGCCTGGCGCCACTCGGCGTCGCTCTTCTCGACTTTCTCGGTCATTCGGGTCTCCAGTGTGACGGTAAGGCAGGGCGGCGGCCGGTTAAGTTCCGCGCCGCTCCGCGAGCACCTTGCCCGGATTCATCAGTCCGGCTGGATCGAGCGCGCGCTTGACGGTGTGCATCAGGTCGAGCTCGACCGCGCTCTTGTAGCGCTCGAGCTCGGTCACTTTCGCGAGCCCCACACCGTGCTCGGCGCTGAAGCTGCCGCCGTAATTCCGAACGATGTCGTAGACGAGGTCGGTCACGTCGTGCGCTTCGCGCGCAGCCGCGTCGGCGCGCGCGCGGCCGGGGATGAACACGTTGTAGTGCAGGTTGCCGTCGCCGAGATGGCCGAAGCAGATGAGGTTCGCGCCGGGGAAGCGCTTCTCGAGCGCATCGCGTGCTTCGCGGATGAAGCGCGGGATCGCGCTCACCGCGACCGAGATGTCGTGGCGATAGAGCATGGCGGCCTCGCCTTTGGCCGCTTCGGGTACGGTCTCGCGTATCTTCCACAGCGCCTGCGACTGCGCGCCGCTCTCCGCGATCGTCACGTCGGTGACGAGACCTTGTTCGAGACCCGCTTCGAGCGAGCGCTCGAGCTCGTTGCGCAGCGCGTCGCCGGCGTGCGAATCGGCGAGCTCGGTCAGCACGTACCAGTCGCTGGTCGCGTCCAGCGGATCGCGCGTTCCGGGGATGTGTTTCAGCACGAGATCGAGACACGCGCGCGAGATGAGCTCGAAGGCGTTGATGCGGTCGCCGCAGTGACGGCGCAGGACGGCGAGCAGCTCGAGCGCGGCTTCGGGGTCCCGCACGGCGGCCCAGGCCGTCGCCGAAGCGCTCGGCTTCGGAAAGACCTTGAGCACCGCCGCGGTGATGATGCCGAGCGTGCCTTCGGCGCCGACGAAGAGCTGCTTCAGGTCGTAGCCGGTGTTGTCCTTGCGCAGGGAACGCATGCCGTTCCACACGCGGCCGTCGGGCAGCACCACTTCGAGGCCGAGGACGAGATCGCGCGTGTTGCCGTAACGAAGCACGTTCACGCCGCCGGCGTTGGTCGAGAGGTTGCCGCCGATGGTGCAGCTGCCTTCGGCGCCGAGCGAGAGCGGAAAGAGGCGATCGGCTTGCGCCGCGGCCTGCTGGATGGTGGCGAGCACGACGCCGGCTTCGACGGTCATGGTGTTGTTGAGGGCGTCGACCTCGCGAATGCGGTTCATGCGTGTGAGCGGGAGCACGATCTCGCCGCGGCCGACGCGCGGCACCGACGCCATGCACATGCCGGTGTTGCCGCCCTGCGGGACGATCGCCGCGCCGGCCTCGGCGCAGAGCTTCACGACCGCGGCCACTTCCTCGGTGTTGCCGGGCTTCACCACGCAGCCCGTCTCGCCGCGATAGATGCCGCGCCAGTCGTTGGCATACGGCTCGACTTCGGCGGGATCGGTCAGCACGTTCTGCTGTCCAACAATGGCGCGCAGCTTTTCGACTAGGTCCTTCATGGCGGCGGGGATTTCGGGGAAAGGCGCCATTCTACGTGTTGATATACTCCAGGCGCAGCCACGTGCTACAGGAGAATGCCATGAGAAACCGGATTATTTTCGCCGCATTGCTGGCGATGCTCGGCTCGGCCGCCCTGGCCGCGGAGGACACGTCGCGCACCTATGGCAACGCGTCGTGCACCGACCGCAATGCCAACCCCGACAACTGCGTCATCCAGGACGGCCCGCCGCGGCGGCGCGCGTTCGGCGAGCAGTCGCCGCAGCCAAAGAAGCCCACCGCGCCGCCCACCGCCACACCGACGCCGTCGGGCGGCGGCGGTAACGTGACGATCCTCGGGGGACCTAACCAGGGTGGGCGCTGAGAGGATGAACCCGACAAAAAAGGCCGGCGGAAGCCGGCCTTGTCGTTTGTAGCCGTGAATCAGTAGATCGGCTCGCGTTTCTGCAGGTTGAGCATCGTGCCGGTGCGTGGCGCAATCGGCGCGGCCACGCTCGCACTTCTGATCCCAGCGACGCCTATCACAGGCGCGGCAGGGCCCGAGGGTTGGGTACTGACTGTGACCGGCGCTGCGGCGAGGGTCAGAGGCGCGGTACCCGATAACCCGGAGCCCGCGCTAAGGATGGTAAGGTTTCCTGCGGTCCCGGCGGTGCTTGTGAGAGTCGTAGTTGCGTCGGTAATGGACAGCGATCCTGTATTGGTCTTGCCGACGGCGGTCGCGAAATTCGTCGTAATGCCGCTGCCAGGATTGCTCGAGATCGCGAGCGTCCGTCCGGCGCCCGAGTTGTCGCCCGCGAATGTGACGGTGGCGGTATTCGTGAGGGCGCCGAGGCTGCCGACGGTCACTATTGCGCCGGAGCCGGCGTGTGTCCCGGACGTAGTCAGGGCACCTAACGCGACATCACCACCGATCGTTAGAACGGAGGCAGCATTCATGGAAATCGTGTTGCCTGTACCTATCGATACCTCGCCGCTTTGAACCGACAATGATCCTGCGGCGCTTATCGCCATAGCGTTACCAATCCCGCCTGCGGCGAGGAACTGCGCGTCAGAGACGTTCGTGGTCGACACCGTGAACGCTGCGGTGTTGATTTGTGCGCCTGCCCCAAAAAGCGCGCCGTTGGGGTTGATCAGGAATATCCGTCCATTGGATTGCAGCGAGCCCGAGATCGAGGAGACGTTCGGCCCTACGACACGGTTTAGCACGGCGCTCGACGCGGAGGGTTGAACGAACTGCGTGGTCTGGCCCGCCCCGATGGAAAAGCCTTGCCAGTTGATGACCGCATTCCCGCCGTTCGTTACCGTGACGTTGTTAGTGCCGAGGCCGGTAACCGTCGCGCTGCCGGAGACGACTTGCGGGCCTGTCGGATTGCCGATGGCGTTTGAACCCAGCAGGAGTAGCGCGCACGCGGAAGCGGCGCGCGCGAGCCGTGCCGCGCGGACTTGCATTCTGTTGCCCCCTTTCGAGCAGATCGGATCGTAGCACGACGCTCAAAATTGCTGAGTTGCTGCGAACCAGATACGCGGACTTCTCCCTGGATCGGTCAACGGTGCAGCGCTGCCGCGCCACGCGAACATCAGTTGCGCACTGAAGCCCGCATCGTGGGCGGCCGCAAGCGCGACGCCGTAGCCCCAGATATCGCGTGTATTCAGCGCCGTGCCGACGACCGGCTCTTTGTTGAAGCGCCCGTGAGCGTAGTCGACGAACCCCGTCGCCGTTGTTCGCCAGCGATCGCCGGCAAGCAGGCGATGACGGTACTCGAGCTTCACCAGGTACCCTTGGTCGGCGGGTAGCTCCTCAACGGGATAGGCTCGAACGCCTTGCGGTCCGCTGAGCAATATTTCCCGGCCCGCGGCGAGATTTTTGGACGCGACCTGCGCGGTGAACGACGCGAAGGCGGCAGAGCCCGAAGTGACTTGCTGCAGCCGCTCGAAATGGATACGCCCGCGATCGAATCCGCCGCTGGTGCCGAGTGCCGGCGACTCGATGGGCGTGTTGCCGCGGACGTCGCCTCCCTGGTACTCGAGATAAAAGGCGGTGACGCCTCCCCGGAACAGGCCGTCGGCCAGATCTCCCGCGAGACGTGCGGTGAGGAATCGATGTCGCGTCGTTCCCGCCAGCGCGACCGCGTCGATGCGATCGTTGTATTCGACGTCGGTGTAGGCGGCGTACGCCGTGAGATTACTGTTGTTCGTACGCAGCACGGGATGCGCCGCGAATACCGAATATCGTCGAAAGTCGCCGTTGAGGCGCAGTGCTTCGAAGTCTCCGCCGAGCCGGTAGCGGTAGCGGCCGAATTGAGCACCCAGTCGGGTGCCGTGATAATTGATCGGTGCGCTGTAGCTTGCGCCCGCGCCCAATTCGTCGCCGGTATTCGAGCGGTAGCCTTCGACGGTGGCGAGATCGCCGATTCCGAGAGGGTTTCGCAGCCTTGCTTGAGCGGTGTAGCGGATCTCCCCGAATTCCCGGATCTGGTGGTTATCGACGCGCACGAAACCGCCGAACAAACGTTCATCGCTTACCTTCACGTCGAGATCGGCGGTGCCCGGGAGGGAACCGGGCGTCAGCGACGGCTCGACGCGCACGCCGGGAAGGTCGTTCAACAACAGCAGCGGCGTGTCGAGATGCCCGCGCGCGATGAGCGTTCCGGATTGCAACGATGAGAGATAGCCGCGTGCAACCGAAGGACGCAGGCGCGACCCGGCGGGCTGCTCGACGTCGACCTTGCCGATACGGCCTTCGATGATATCGATCCGTATCTCGCCCGCACTGACATCCTGGCTCGGCAGCACGGCCTGCGCGGCGAACAGGCCGCGCTCGCGCAGGTGCGCAGTGACGGCCGTGAGGGCGGCTCGCAGCTCGTCGGGCGACAGGCGCTTGCCTGTCCACGGCGCCACGATCGCCTGGAGCTCCGATTCCGGCACGATCGTCGACCCGGAGAAGCGGAAGCGCTCGACGAGCACGGTCTCGCCGGGCAGGGCGGGCGCCGCCGGCGCGGGCGTGTCGAGTTGCAGCCCCGCTGGAGGCTTCACGCGGAACCGCTCCTCCGGACTGCCGAGGTCGCGCGTTGCCGCCGGCGGAACCTGCGCTGCTGCGTGATCTGGGACGGATGCTGCAAACGCCGCGGCGATGATCGCCGCCGAACCTTTCTTAACCACTTATCCAGTCGCCCGTACAAAAACAGGCCGGCACCTTGTGGATGCCGGCCTGCGGGATGAGCGGCGTCTCGTAAACGCCGCTCGGAACACGATCAGGCTGCAGCGAGCAGCTCACGGAGCACGTAGGGGAGGATCCCGCCGTGCTTGTAGTAATCGACCTCGATCGGCGTGTCGATCCGCAGCCGCAGCGGCACCTGCTCGCTCTTGCCGTCCTTCCTCGTGATCGTCATCGTCACGTCCTGCATCGGCGTGATGCCTTGCTCGATGCCGGTGATGTCGATCGTCTCGGAGCCGTCGAGCTTGAGCGTCTGCGCGGTCGTGCCTTCCTTGAACTGCAGCGGCAGCACGCCCATGAAGACGAGGTTGGCGCGGTGGATGCGCTCGAAGTTGCGCACGATCACCGCCTGCACGCCGAGGAGCTGCGGACCTTTCGCCGCCCAGTCCCGCGACGAGCCCTGGCCGTATTCGTCGCCGCCGAAGACCACCGACGGCACGCCCGCGGCCTTGTACTTCATCGCCGCCTCATAGATCGACATCTGCTGTCCCGACGGCTGGTGGATCGTGATGCCGCCTTCGGTGCCCGGCAGCATCAGGTTCTTGATGCGCACGTTGGCGAACGTGCCGCGCATCATCACCTCGTGGTTGCCGCGCCGCGCGCCGTAGGTGTTGAAGTCCGCGACCGCGACACCGTTCTCCTGCAGGTACTGGCCCGCGGGCGAGGACGGCCTGATGCCGCCGGCGGGGCTGATGTGGTCGGTGGTGATGGAATCGCCGAAGATGCCGAGCACGCGCGCGCCCCTGATGTCGCTGACGGCCTTGGGCTGCATGCCGAACCCTTCGAAGTACGGCGGCAGCCGGACGTAGGTCGATTTGTCCTGCCACTTGTAGACCGCTCCGAGCGCGGCCGGGATCTGGTCCCACAGCGGGTTGCCCTGCTTGAACGCGGCGAACACTTTCTTGAACATGTCGGCGTCGGTGGCGTACTTCATGCAGCTCGCGACTTCCTGCTGCGTCGGCCAGATGTCGCGCAGGTACACCGGCTGGCCGTCCTTGCCGGTGCCGATCGGGTCTTTCGACATGTCGATGTTGACCGTGCCGGCGAGGCCGAACGCGACCACGAGCGGCGGGCTCATCAGGAAGTTGGCGCGGATCGCCTGGTGGATGCGCGCTTCGAAGTTGCGGTTGCCGGAGAGCACCGCGGCGCCCACGAGGTCGTTCTTGACGACGGTCTCCTCGATCGCGGGATCGAGGGGGCCCGAGTTGCCGATGCACGTGGTGCAGCCGTAGCCCGCGACGTAGTAGCCGAGCTGCTCGAGGTAAGGCAGCAGGCCCGCGTTCTTCAGGTATTCGGTGACGGCGAGGGAGCCCGGTCCGAGCGAGGTCTTCACGCGTGCCGGCGGCTTCAACCCTTTCTCGACCGCTTTCTTGGCGAGCAGTCCCGCGCCGAGCAGCACGCCGGGGTTCGAGGTGTTGGTGCACGAGGTGATCGCGGAGATCAGCACGTCGCCCTGGCCGACGTCGATGCCCGCTTTCGACGTGAGGTGGCGCTCGTCCATCCTGTCGGCCTTGCCGTAGCCGCCGTCGACGAACGGCTTTTTCATCAGGCCCTGGAACACGTCTTTCAGCGCGGGGAGATCGATGCGGTCGTGGGGTCGGCGCGGACCCGCGACCGACGGTTTCACGGTCGAGAGGTCGAGCTCGACGACTTCGCTGTAATCGATCTCGCCTTTCTTCGGCATGCCGAACATGCCCTGCGCTTCGTAATACGCCCTGACCAGCGGCACGAGGTCGGCGCGGCCGGTCATCTTCAGGAACTCCAGCGAGCACTCGTCGACCGGGAAGAAACCGCACGTCGCGCCGTACTCCGGCGACATGTTGCCGATCGTCGCGCGGTCGGGCAGGGCGAGCGACGCGGCGCCGTCGCCGAAGTATTCGACGAACTTGCCGACGACCTTGCGGCTGCGCAGAAGCTGGGTGACGGCGAGCGCGAGGTCGGTGGCGGTGACGCCTTCACCGAGACGGCCGGTCATGTGCACGCCGACGACGTCGGGCTCGAGGAAGTACATCGGCTGGCCGAGCATCGCCGCTTCGGCTTCGATGCCGCCCACGCCCCAGCCCAGCACGCCGAGGCCGTTGACCATCGTGGTGTGCGAGTCGATGCCGACGAGGCTGTCGGGATAGCACATGTCGCCCTTGCTCCAGACGATGCGCGAGATGTACTCGAGGTTGACCTGGTGGCAGATGCCGTTGCCGGGCGGGATGGTCTCGAAGGTCTTGAACGCCTGTGCGCTCCACTTGAGGAACTCGTAGCGCTCGTGGTTGCGCGAGAACTCGATCTCCATGTTCCTGCGCAGCGCGTCGGGCGTGCCGTAGGTGTCGATCTGCACCGAGTGATCGATGATGAGGTGCGCCGGGACGAGCGGCTCGATGATCTCGGGGTCCTTGCCCATCGCTTTCGCCGCTTCGCGCAGCGCCGCGAAGTCGACGACGAGCGGCACGCCGGTCATGTCCTGCAGCAGCACGCGCGCGACGACGAGAGGCACCTCTTCGGTGCGCTTGGCCGTCGGTTTCCAGCCGGCGAGGTTCTTGAGATGCGTCTCGGTGATCTTCATGCCGTCGTAGTTGCGCAGCGCGGATTCGAGCACGACCCGCAACGAGCGCGGCAGGCGCGATACCTTGCCGAGGCCCGCCCTCTCGAGCGCGGGCAGGGAGTAGTACTGCCCCGTCCTGCCGCCGTAGCTGAACTGCTGAAGAGATTCGAAGAGGTTATGACTCATGAAAGTGACTCCTGGGTGTGCCGACCCCTTTGGCAACGAGCTTGCGTGTTGGGTAGGGTGAAACGGGAGACTGCCGCGCGCGGGCTTTGGGAAGCGGACCGGGCTGTCAGACATTCAAAAATAGCGAAACGGTCCCTGCGGGTCAAGGCGAGATGCCGCCCCCGGGAACGATGGGTTAAGATGCTTCCCGGTCTAATAACAGCGGGGCATCAAACGCGTGACCCTGCGTCAGGAGGAGCCCATGGCCGACCGCGTGATCTTCGTCTGCACCCTCGTCCTAGCCGGTGTATACCTTTACGCGACCGAGCAGTTGCCGACGCTCGAGATCGGCGACCCGCTCGGTCCCAAGGCGTTTCCGCGGCTGCTCGGCGTCGGCCTCGTCCTTGCGGCGATCCTGCTCCTGTTCGAGATGGTGAAAGCGCGCAAAGCGGCGCCCGCGAACCGCCAGGCCTCCGCTTCGGAGCCGGCCGGCCGCGGCGCGCCGGCGATCGTCGCCGGCGTCGCGGTGTGGACGTTCCTCTACTTCATGGTGTTCGAACGGCTCGGGTACGTCGTCGCGACCACGCTCTACCTCGTGCCGCTGATGATGTACTTCAACAAGAAGCGGCCGCTCATGAACGTGCTCACGGCGGTGTTGTTCTGCGCGGGCTCGTATCTCCTTTTCACCAAGGTGCTCGGCGTGAATCTCGCGCCCGGCATCCTGCCGCTGTGAGGTGATCGTGGACACGCTGACTCACATCATCAACGGCTTCGCCGTCTGCCTCCAGCCGATCAACCTCTGGTACACCTTCCTCGGCGTCTTCATGGGCACGATCATCGGCGTGCTGCCCGGCATCGGGCCGTCCGCCGGCATCGCGCTGCTCATCCCGGTGACGTTCGGGATGAACCCGACTTCCGCGCTCATCATGATGTGCGGCATCTATTACGGCACCAAGTACGGCGGCTCGACGACGTCGATCCTGATCCGCACGCCCGGCGAAGCCGCGTCGGTGATGACCTCGATCGACGGTTACGAGATGGCGAAGAATGGCCGCGCGGGCGCCGCGCTGGCGGTGTCCGCCATCGGCTCGTTCATCGCAGGCACCGTCGGCGTCGTCGCGCTGACGCTCTTCGCGGTGCCGCTCACCTCGATGGCGCTCAAGTTCGGGCCCGCCGAGTATTTCACGCTGATGCTGTTCGCGATGACCGCGGTCGCATCGCTGACCGGCGCGTCACCCGCGAAAGGGCTGCTCTCGACGATCGCCGGCCTGATGATTGCAACGGTCGGCATCGATCTGCAGAGCGGGCAGCCGCGTTTCACCATGGGCGTGCCGGAATTCCAGGACGGCGTCGGTTTCGTGGTGGTCGTGGTCGGGCTG
The DNA here is from genome assembly GCA_036262035.1 of Burkholderiales bacterium. Lineage (NCBI taxonomy): Bacteria > Pseudomonadati > Pseudomonadota > Betaproteobacteria > Burkholderiales > Burkholderiales bacterium. The sequence continues at coordinate 138,096 of DATAJS010000028.1, forward strand.
TTCGCGCTCTCCGAGGTATTCCGCGGCATGGAAGGCTTGTACAAGGGCACGGCTGCCGAGATGATCCGCATCAAGGGCAAGCTCTGGCTCACGCGCGAGGAGTGGGACCGCTCGGTCGGTCCGATCTGGCGCGGCGGCATCATCGGTTTCATCATCGGCGTGCTGCCGGGCGCGGGCGGAACGATCGCGTCGATCCTCTCGTACACCACCGAGAAGCGCATGTCGAAGCACCCCGAGGAATTCGGCAACGGCGCGATCGAAGGCGTCGCGGGACCCGAGTCGGCGAACAATTCCGACACCGCGGGCGCGATGGTGCCGCTGCTCTCGCTCGGCATCCCGGGCGGCGGCGCCACCGCGGTGCTGCTCGGCGCGTTCATCATGTACGGCATACAGCCGGGGCCGCTGCTCTTCCAGAACCGTCCCGACCTCGTGTGGGGCCTCATCGACAGCATGTACATCGGCAACGTCATGCTGCTGATCCTGAACCTGCCGCTGATCGGGCTGTTCGTGCGGCTGCTCTACATACCGGCGGGCATCCTGTATCCGCTGATCGTCGCGATCTCGGTCATCGGCGCGTACGCGATCAACGGCAGCATGACCGACCTCTATCTCATCCTCTTCTTCGGCGTCGTGGGCTACGTCTTCGACAAGGTCCAGATCCCCGTCGCTCCGCTGGTGCTTTCGCTCGTGCTCGGCGGCATGATGGAGCAGTCGTTCAGGCAGGCGATGACGATCTCGGGCGGCGACCCGCAGATCTTCGTCGGCAGCCCGATCACCATCACGCTCGTGGTGCTGTCGGCGATCTCGATCGCGACGCCGTTCATCCTCGCTCGCATCAAGGCGTTCAAGAACGCGTTGACCGCGGAAGCGGATTAACCGGCAGGAGTTGTACATGCATCGAGTCAGTCTCATCCCGGGCGACGGCATCGGCCCGGAAGTCACCCATGCAGCACGCGCGGTCCTCGAAGCCTCGGGCGCCGAGCTCGAGTTCGAGATCGCCGTCATCGGCCAGGAGGCGGAGAAGCAGTCGGGCGCGCAGATGCCGCCGCAGGTGTGGGAATCGTTCGCGCGCACCAGGCTGTTGCTCAAGGGTCCCACCTACACCCCGTTCGGCGGCGGCTTCCGCGTCAAAGTCGAGCGTCCCGGCGTCGACGGCAAGGTGCGCGAAGGGAGCTATCCCAGCCTCGCCATCGCGCTGCGGAAAGAGCTCGGGCTCTACGTCAACGTGCGGCCGATCAAGACCTATCCCAACGTGCGCACGCGCTACGAGAACGTCGACCTCGTGATCTTCCGCGAGAACAGCGAAGACCTCTACGTAGGCAACGAGCGCATGATCGACGCCGACACCGCCGAAGGCATCAAGCGCATCACGCGCGGCGCCACCGAGCGTGTGGCGAAGTTCGCCTACGACTACATGAAGCGCACCGGCCGCAGGAAGCTCACGATCGGCCACAAGGCGAACGTGATGAAGATGACCGACGGGCTGTGGCTGAACGCAGCGCAGGAGATCGGCAAGGGCTTCCCGGACATCACGACCGACGCGCGGGTCATCGACGCGCTGTGCATGGAGCTCGTCATCAAGCCCGAGACGTTCGACGGGCTGCTGCTGACGAACCTCTACGGCGACATCGTGTCGGACCTCTGCGCCGGCCTGGTCGGGGGACTGGGTGTGGCCCCGGGCGCGAACATCGGTCCCGACGCCGCGATGTTCGAAGCGGTGCACGGCACCGCGCCGGACATCGCGGGCAAGGACCTCGCGAACCCGATGGCGATGATCCTCTCGGCGGTGCTGATGCTGCGCTACATCGACGAGTGCGACGCCGCCGACCGCATCGACGCGGCGCTGTCCGAAGTGCTCGCGGACAAGAAGTCCATCACCCGCGACCTGGGCGGCACCGCCGGTACCAAGGCGTTCACTCAGGCGATCGTCGCAAAGCTCAAAAGCTGAAAAAGCAGATTAACCGCCAAGGACGCAAAGGACGCAAAGGAATTTCTCGGGTGGCTGACCTTGCGGTGTCGCATATCGGAAAAAGCGATAGTGCGAGGCGCCCGCGCCCGTTCAATAGCTTTTCCTTTGCGTCCTTTGCGTCCTTTGCGGTTCAAATTGTTTTGATCCAGGGACAGCATGAATAAAAGGATAGTGGTGATCGGCGCCGGCGCGATCGGCGGGTATGCCGGCGGGCACATGACGCGTGCGGGGCATGACGTCACGCTCGTCGATGCGTGGCCGGAGCACGTCGAGTACATGCGCGAGCACGGGATACAGATCGCCGGCATGACGCCGGAAGAGACGTGCTCGATCCCCGTGAGGGCGCTCCACATCACCGACGTCCAGCGCTTCTCTAAGGAACGGCCCATCGACATCGCCTTCGTCTGCGTGAAGTCGTACGACACCGAATGGGCGACGCAGATGATCAAGCCTTATCTCGCGCCGGACGGGTTCGTCGTCTCCCTCCAGAACTGCATCAACGAAGAGCGCATCGCGGGAATCGTCGGCTGGGGCAAAACGCTGGGGTGCATCGCGAGCCTCGTCGCCGCCGAGCTCACCCACGCCGGTCACATCCAGCGCACCGTGCCGCTGGGCGGGGAGCATCACGTCGTCTACCGCGTCGGCGAGGTGCACGGACGCGTGACGCCGCGGGCGCTGGAAGTCGCGGAGCTGCTGCGCAGCGCCGACAGCGCGAAGGTGACGACCAACCTCTGGGGCGAGCGCTGGTCGAAGCTCGTCGTCAACTCGATGCGTAACGGCCTGTCGGCGGCGAGCGGCCTGTCCGGCAATCAAAGAGACCTGAACCAAGAGCCGCGCTGGCTTTCGATCCGTCTCGGCTCCGAAGCGGTGCGCGTCGGCCAGGCCCTCGGCTACCAGCTCGAGCGCATGCTCGGCATGGACCCCGAGACCCTCGCGCGCGCAGGCGAGGGGAGCAAGGACGCGCTGACCGAGATCAGCGACATCCTCGCCGAGAACGCGAAGACGCGCTCGGACGATCAGCGTCCTTCGATGGCCCAGGACATGCGCAAAGGCCGGCGCACCGAGACCGATTTCATCAACGGCTACGTCGCCGACACCGGCGCTGCGATCGGCGTTCCCGCGCCGACCCACGCCAGGATGAACGAAGCGGTGAAGCGTGTGGAGCGGGGAGAGATCCCCGCGGGCATCGAGGCGATCCGCGGGCTTTGACCGCGGGCCGCGCCTACTGCGCCTTCGCCCGCGCTCCCATCAGGCCGACCTTGTAGCCGGCGCCGCGCAACCGCGAGGTGGCGCGCGAGCTCAGCACCACGAGCGTGACGAGGTTGACGAGCGGCACGAACATCAGGATGACGAGCCCGGCCTTGGCGAGCGTCGACATGCCGAAGCCTCGCGCGACGCGCAGCACGCCCATGAACGACATGACGAGGGTGACGAGCTGGAGCGGGAGAGTCAGGATCGCGAGCGCCGCCAGGCTCAGGACGATCGACAGCAGGTTGAGCAGCACCGCAAAGATGACGAGCCGCTGACCGGTCCTCACGTCCTCGATGCCTTTCTGGTCGTCGACCGTGTCCTCGACTCGCGCCTGCGGCGTCTGGTAGGGATTCTCGTCGGCCACGCGCGTCCTCCCGTTGTCGGTCTGGACGCCAAGGTATCACGCAGGAGAGCCGGGCCTATAATCCGCGTGCAGCCCATTTCCTGAAAGCCCACGCGCATGCTTCCTTCCGAACGCCTGTCGTACTCCGCGATCGTCGACCGCCCGCCGTTGAAGCTCCCCGGCGGCGCGCGCCTGGTCGTATGGCCCATCGTGAACGTCGAGGTGTGGGACATCAATCGGCCGATGCCGCGCCAGGTGCTGCCGCCGCCGACGAACACGACGCAGCTTCCCGACGTGCCCCACTGGTCGTGGCACGAGTACGGCAACCGCGTCGGCTTCTGGCGCCTGAAGGACGCGCTCGATTCGCTGGGCATCGTACCGACCGTTTCGATCAACGCGCGGGTCTGCATCGATTACGAGCGCGTCGCGCGCGCCTGCCGCGACGGCGGCTGGGAGTTCATGGGCCATTCGTACGACCAGCGTCCCATCCATCTCGAGCCCGACCAGCGCGCGATGATCCAGAAAGCGGTGAGCGTGATCAGGGATTACACCGGCAAGCCGCCGGTGGGCTGGCTGGGACCGGGTCTCACGCAGACGCTCGATACGCCGGAGCTCTTGCGCGAGGCGGGCATCCGCTACATCGGCGACTGGGTGATCGACGACGAGCCGTGCGAGATCGAGACCGCGCACGGCACGCTGGTGACGATGCCGTACAGCGTCGAGCTCAACGACATCACGATGATGATGGTCGGCCGCTATCCGTCGAGCGAGTTCGAGACGCGCTGCATGGACTACTTCGAGCGCGTGTACGCCGAATCGGCGAAGCGCCCGAAGGTGATGGCGATCGCGGTGCACCCGTACATCTCGGGCGTGCCCCACCGCATCAAGTATTTCGAGCGCGTCTTCCAGTTCCTGGCGAAGCAGGAAGGCGTGGTGTTCTGGACCGGCGAGCGGATACTCGAGTGGTACGAGAAGGAAGCTCGCGCCGCTCGCTGACCTGACAGGAGAAGAGAGTGAAGCTACTGACGTTTCGTGCCGGCGGCAAGACGAGCCCGGGCGTTGTGGACGGCGATGACGTCGTCGATCTCGCGGCTGCCGGCCTTCCGGCCGGCGCCGACGGCGATCTGCTGGAGATCGTGAAAGGCGGCGATGCAATGCTCGCGCGCGTGCGCGACGCGGTGAAGAGCGGGGCGGCCACGAAGCACGCCTTAAGCGCCGTGCAAATCGTCGCGCCGATCTTCTCGCCGTCGAAAATCGTGGCCGTGGGGCTGAACTACATCGACCACTGCAAGGAAGCGAACCTGCCGGTGCCCGGCGAGCCGGTGCTCTTCGCGAAGTTTCCGAACTCGGTGGCGGGACCGTTCGACGACCTGTCGTGGCCCGAGTCGTTCTCGAAGGAAGTGGATTACGAAGTCGAGCTCGGCGTGGTCATCGGCAAACGCGGCGTGAACATCCCCGAAGCGCAGGCGCTCGATTACGTCTGCGGTTACACGACCGTCAACGACGTTTCCGCGCGCGACCAGCAGTTCGCCAACGCCAAGCAATGGGACCGCGGCAAGTCGTTCGACACCTCGTGTCCGTACGGCCCGTACATCGTCACGCGCGACGAGATTCCGGATCCGCAGACGCTCACCGTGCGCACGGTGCTCAACGGGCAGGAGATGCAGATCTCGAATACCAGGAACATGGTGTTCGGCGTCGCCAAGCTGATCTCGTATATCTCACAGGGCACGACGCTCAACCCCGGCGACCTCATCCCGACCGGCACGCCGTTCGGGGTGGGGTTCTCGCGCAAGCCGCCGGTCTATCTCAAGGACGGCGACGAGTGCGTGTGCGAAGTCGAGAAGATCGGCGCCATCCGCAACAAGATCAAGCTGCGTTGAGCATCGGGGTGTCATTGCGAGGAGCGTAGCGACGAAGCAATCCCGTTGCGAACGGAAACCGTGCGCCACGGGATCGCCACGCCGCCGTCGGCGGCTCGCGATGACAGCTAGCTCAGGTACTCGAACAACTTCGGATCGAGCGCCTTCCGGTGCTTCGCCAGCACCGGCTCGACCGCCTTCACGAACGCATCGTGCTCGGCGGCGGTCAACCTGATCAACTCGTTCTCCTTCGGATCGAGCTTCGCGAGTATCGCGTCGTCTTCCTCGGCGGCGAGCGCGTGCTGGAACGCCGTCGCCTCGCGCGCCGCGGTGTCGACCGCACGCCGCACGTCCTCGGGCCAGCTCTCGTAAAGCTTGGCGTTGCAGATCAGCGCGCTCGATCCGAAGAAATGCCCGGTGAGCGTGATCCAGCGGTGCAGCTTCTGCACGCCGAAGTGGAAGGTGTTCGTTAAAGGGTTCTCCTGCGCCTGGAAGCGCTCGCCTTTGGCCTGCTCGACGAACTCCTTGATATCGACGGATATGGTCTCGAAGCCCATCGCGCCCAACGCTTCGGCGTGCAGGGCGCTCATCTGGGTGCGGATGCGCATGCCTTTGCAGTCGGCCGGCGTATGGATCGGCCGCACCTTGTTCGTGACGTGCCTGAAGCCGTTGTCCCAGAAGCCGAGCGAGCGGAAGGGCGTCTTCTCGTGCATCCGCTTCACGAACAGCTCGCCGAGCGGGCCGTTCAGCGCGCGTATCGCCGTCGGCCGGTCGCGCACGACGAAGGGCAGCTCGAGCACCTTGAGCTCGGGGACTTCTTGCGTGAACCGCACGGTGGACATGTAGCACCCCGCGAGCTCGCCGCTTTCCACCATGCCGGGCAGGTCCCCCGAGTTGCGGCCGAGCGCGAGCACGTCGCCGACGAGCTCGAATCGGATGCGCTCTCCCAGCTCGCGTGTCAGCACTTCACCGAAGCGCACACCGCCGCGCGTATTGATCGACGACGGCCCCTGATAGCCGCCGAACCTGAAGACGATCTTGTCCATGCTTCCTCCCTGGTCGCCCGACTATAGCAGCGGCGGGCGTGGGTTGCGCTTGGGCGGCATGCCCACTACGATTCAGTAACCACGAAGCGCAAGCCGAGCCATAACAACTAAAAGGCCGGCCATCCCGCCGGGTTCCCTCGGCATAAGCTCACTGGAGGATTGCTTGTACAACCTGCATCTCACGCCGGAACAGCTCGAGTTCCGCGACACGATCCGCGACTTCGTCAAAAGCGAAGTGCACCCGGTCGCGATCCACTCCGACCGCTTGCAGCCTTTCGAGAAGCCTCTGCTGCTCGATCTCCTCGACGAGACCTCGCGCATGGGGCTGCGCGCGCTGGCGCTGTCCGAGAACGCCGGCGGCGCGGGTGCGGACACCATGACCTCCGCGATCGTCCTCGAAGAGCTCGCGGCGGGCGACGTCGACCTCGCGATGGTGCTCGGCCTAACCTCGCAGCTCGGCGCCGCGCTGTTCGACGAAGCGCTCAGCACCGACCAACGTGCGAAGTTCCTGCCCGCGTTCCTCGACGAGCGCCGCGGGCACCTCGCGCTCGCCGCTCATGACTACGACGCGGTGCGCGGCTGGCACTACCACCGCGATTACGACGAGGAGTCGGGCGGAGAGCCGACGGCGGTCAAACAGTCGAACGGCGACTGGATCGTCGACGGCGAATACGCGTACGTCGCGAACGCGCCGGTCGCTTCGCTCTTCGCGCTGCAGGTGCGCACCGACCCGAAAAAGACCGGCCGCAACGGCCTCTCGACGCTGCTCGTGCCGCGAGACACGCCCGGGCTCACCATCGGCGAGCCGCCGAAAGCGACGGGCGAAGTCGACGCCGAAGGCGTGGACGTCATTCGCTGGCAGCACGGCACCGGGGCGAGAGTCACGTTGAAGAACTGCCGCGTACCCGCCGCGAGCCTCGTGGGGGCCGAAGGCCAGACGCCGCTCTGCGGCGAGGCGTACACCGCGCGCGCCGCGATCCAGACTGCGGCGATCAATCTCGGGGTCGGCCGCGCTGCATTCGATGCCGCGGTCGATTACGCCAAGATCCGGGTGCAGGGCGGGCGTCCGATCGTGCAGCACCAGTCGATCGGCACGATTCTCGCCGACTGCGCGACCAAGCTCGAGCTCGCACGCAGCCTCATCTGGAAAGCGGCGTGGACGCTCGATAACCCGGACGCGGTCGCCGATCGCAGCGTCGACGCGCTTCCGCTCGCGGTCATGGCGCGCACCTACACCGCCGAAGCGATGGAAGAGGTCGCCCTTGGCGCCGCCGAATGCTTCGGCGCGATGGGCGTGATGCGCGACATGCCGCTGCAGAAATACGTGCACGACACCATGGTGTTCCTGCACTCGGCGGACCACGACAGCGCGACCAAGCTTGGGCTGGCCGAGGCGGTCGCGGGTTTCGAACGCAAGCAGGAAGCCGCTTAAATGGATTTCTCGTTAAACGAAGAACAGAGGCACTGGCAGCAGGAAGCACGCAGGTTCGCGGAGGAGGAGATCCGCCCGCTGTCGGTCGAGCGCGACCAGATCGAAGGCGGCTTCGAGCCGTGGGACTGGAACGTCATCGTCAAGGGCTCGAAGCTCGGCTTTCGCACGCTGGCGGTGCCGAGAGAGTGGGGCGGGCCCGGCGCCGATTTCGTGACGCAGGCGATCGTGATGGCCGAGCTCGCCAAAGGCGACAGCGCGATCTCCAAGGCTTTCAGCCAGAACTGGAAGTGGAGCCATCTCATCTCGGCGTCGTGCACCGACGAGCAGAAAGAGCGCTTCCTCAAGCCTTTCCTCGCCGACCACAAATACCTCATGGGCCGCGGCATCACCGAGCCCAACGCGGGCTCCGACAACCGCTTCCCGCCCGAGGACGCGCCGAAAGCCGGTTTCCGCCTGAAGGCCGAGCGCGACGGCGACGAGTGGATCCTCAACGGCGAGAAGTGCTTCATCGCCAACGGCAGCGTCGGCTCGCTGTTCTTCGTCGACGCGCGCACCAACCCCGAAGTGAACGTGAAGCAGGGCGGCACGCTCTTCATGGTGCCCAAGGGAACCCAGGGCTTCCGCGTCGGCAAGGTGTTCAACAAGCGCGGCTGGCGCTTCTATCAGAACGCCGAGCTCATCTTCGAGAACTGCCGCATCCCGCATGCGAACGTCGTGGGGCAGGTGAACGGCGGCGCGAAAGCGGCGGCGGGGGATACCACCGGCGGCGACATCTTCGGCGACCTCGAGCTCGCTGCGAACGCGGTGGGCGTGTGCGACGACGCGATCCGCATGTCGATGCACTTCGCGAAGAACCACAAGCGCGCGGGCAAGCTCGTCTGGGACCACCAGCTCGTGCAGCTGAAGATCAACGAGATGCACGCGCTGACCGAAGCGCTGCGCTCGTACGTGATGCGGGTGGCGTGGGAGCGCGACCAGGGCGGCCCGATCGGTGCCAACGCGGGCCTTGCGATGAACCTGTCGACCGACATCATCCAGCGCGTCACGCGGCTCAACATGGAGATCCACGGCGCCGAAGGCTGCCGCATGTACGCGCGCGTCGACAAGCTCCAGCGCGACGCGATGGTGTGGACCCACCTCGCGGGCGATACGGTTCAGCGCATCAAGATCCTGAAGCGGTTGAAGTAGAAAGATCAAAAGCTAATTAACCGCAAAGGACGCAAAGGACGCAAAGGAAAGCGATGCGATGGGTGCGAACGCCCGACGCCGCTACTTGTATGCGATGGCCTGATGTCAGCCACCCGACGAGAGGGGTTCCTTTGCGTCCTTTGCGTCCTTTGCGGTTCAAAAGCTTTTTCGTAGTGATGTATTCGTAGAGGCTTAAGGCCCGCCGAGGAGGAGCATGCAACGTTTCGTCACCGTCGCGCTCGCGGCGCTGGCCGCTGGCAGCGCGCTCGCGCAAACCCAGTATCCCGCCCGGCCAATACGGCTCGTGTTCCCGTTTCCGGCGGGCGGCAACGTCGACACGCTGGGGCGCGTTTTCGCGAAGCAGCTCGAGGCGCAGGTCGGCCAGCCGGTGGTCATCGACAACCGCGCCGGCGCCAACGGGATCCTCGGCATCGACATCGTCGCGAAGGCGGTGCCGGACGGCTACACGATCATGTACAACTCGTTCTCCTTCGTGATCAACCCGAGCATCTACAAGAAGCTGCCGTACGACACCGAGCGCGACTTCGTTCCCATCACCAATCCCGCGCTCGGACTCGGTTACGTGCTCGCGGCGAACCCGTCTTCGCAGATCGGCTCGGTGAAAGAGCTCCTCGCCATGGCGAAAAAGAGCCCGTTGCGCTACAGCTCGCCGGGCATCGGCAACGGCCAGCACCTCGCGGGCGAGCTCCTGGCGAGGAAAGCCGGGATCCAGCTCCTGCACGTGCCGTACAAGGGCGGCGGACCGTCGCTCACGGCCGCGCTCGGCGGGGAAGTGCAGCTCACGTTCACCGCCGCGGCGGTCGGCGCTCCCCATTTCAAGTCCGGCAAGCTGAAGGCGCTCGGTTTCAGCGGGGCGTCGCGCCTGCCGGCGCTGCCCGACGTGCCCACGATCGCCGAGGCGGGGCTGCCCGATTTCAACTACGATTCAGGGTGGCACGGCCTGTTCGCGCCCGCGAAAACCCCTGCGGCGATCGTCGAGAAGCTCCACGCCGAATCGGCGAAAGCGGTGCACGAGCCGAAGGTGAAGGATTTTCTGGCGAGCGGGGGCTACGAGGCCCGGGCCGACCCGCCGCCGCAATTCGCTAAAGCGTTCCGCGCCGACATCCGAAAATACGGCGATATCGTGAAGGCTGCCCGTATCGAGCCGCAGTAAAGTCAGGAGTCCGTTTTGTCCGCAGTGTCCGCAGTGAAATCCCAGACGCAGATCGAAGTCCTCCCCACCGGTAAATACCTCGGCGCCGAAGTGCGCTGCGGCGACGTGCGCAACCTCGACGCCGCCGGCGTCGCCGCGATCCGCAAGGCGTCTGCCGACCACCTGGTCATCGTGATCCGGGACCAGAATCTGTCCGATCCCGAGCTCATCGAGTTCGGCGGCCGCTTCGGCACGCTCGACTGCGCGCCGCTCGCCAAGACCGGCAAGGAGAAGGCCCGCACGCACCCCGAGATCGTCGTCGTCTCGAACGTGCTGGAAAACGGCCAGGCAATCGGCGTGCTGCGCGACGCCGAAGTGATCTGGCACTCGGACAACTCGTACCGCGAGAACCCGCTGGCGTACAGCGCGCTCTATTCGCTCGAGATCCCGCCCAGCGGCGGCAACACCGGGTTCGCGAACATGTATTACGCGCTCGAGATGCTGGATCCGGCGTTGCGCGCCAAGATCGAAGGCCGCTCGATCAAGCACGACATGACCTACAACAGCGCCGGCGACCTGCGCGAAGGCTTCAAGCCGGTCTCCGACGTGCGCGATGCGCCGGGGCCCCTGCACCCGATCGTGCGCACGCACCCGGACACCGGCTGCGACGCGCTCTATCTCGGCCGCCGTCCGAACGCCTATATCGACGGTTTGAGCGTCGAGGAATCGGAGGCGCTGCTCGAGGCGCTGTGGGCGCACGCGACGCGTCCCGAATACACGTGGCACCACGTCTGGCGTCCGGGCGACATCCTCATGTGGGACAACCGCTGCGTCATGCACCGCCGCGATCCTTTCGACGGCGGCTACAACCGCGTGATGCACCGCGTGCAGTGCGCGGGCGAGAAACCGGTCAAATCGCCGGAAGGCAGGCTGGGCCATCCCCGCGCGCACGTCGCATAATGCATAGCGCAGGCGCCTCGCCTGCCAGAGGGGCCTCCAACCCTGCAGGCGAGGCGCCTGCGCTACAACCGCGCAGGAGTCCTGACATGCTGTTTCGTGAGCTCAACCGCGGAAAGTGCAAGACCTACCTGATCGCGTGTGAGCGCACCAGGTGCGCCGCGCTGATCGACCCGGTCAAGGGGCACGTCGACCGCTACCTGTCGCTGCTCGCCTACGAGGGGCTCAAGCTCCACGCGGTCATCGACACCCATACCCATGCCGATCACCCCACCGGCGCGTTCCTGCTGAGGGACCTCACCGGGGCGCGCCTCGTCATGCACCGGCGGGCGCCGGTGCCGGTCGCCACCGACCACGTGGTCGACGGCGACGTCATCCGCATCGGCGACCTCGAGGTGAAGGTGCTCTACACCCCGGGCCATACGCCCGACGGCATCAGTCTGTACGTCGACGGGCGCGTCTTCACCGGCGACACGCTGCTCATCGGCGGCACCGGACGCGCGGATTTCGCCGGCGGCGACGCGGGCGCCGAATACGACTCGATCGCGGGCAAGCTCTTCCAGCTTCCCGACGATACCGTGGTCTATCCCGCCCACGATTACCGCGGCAACACCAGCTCGACCATCGGCCAGGAGAAGCGCGCCAACCCGCGTGTCGCCGGCCGCTCGCGCGACGAATACGTGGCGCTGATGGCGAGCCTCAATTTCCCCTTACCCGAGAAGATCCAGGAAGTGCTGCAGCCCAACCAGTCCGCCATCGAAGACGACAAGACCAAGTTCCCCGACCTCGTGCAATTGAACAGCGTGCGCCAGCTCAACGCGCAGGAAGTCGCGATGCGCATGGGCTCGGGCGAGCCGCCCTTCGTCGTCGACGTGCGCGAGCCGCAGGAATACACCGGCGAGCTCGGCCACATCGCCGGCAGCACGCTCATCCCGCTGCGCGACCTCGCCGACCGCGCGGGCGAGCTCATCGCGCACAAAGCCAGGCCCATCGTCGTCGTCTGCCGCTCCGGCGTGCGCAGCACCACCGGCGCCGCCATCCTCTCCGGCCTCGGCTTCGACAAGGTCTACAACCTGCAGGGCGGGATGATCGACTGGAACGACAACGGTCTGCCGACCGAACGCTGAAATTTCGCGTCATTCCCGACGCGCGCCAGCGCGATCGGGAATCCATTTTCAAACCCAAAGTCAAAAATGGATTCCCGCCTGCGCGGGAATGACGTGTTCAGGCTTTACGTTTCGCGTTCCCGGTCGTCGGCACGATCCGCTAGGCCGCCCATCCCATACAAATTCGATTAGGCGCTGCTGCCAATTACGCGGCGCGGTGCGGCTCACTACGATGCGCCCCTATCGACGTGATCGTCACGTCGAACCAACCGATAGGGGACAGATCATGAAACGTATCGTTCAGGTGGCGATGGTCGCTTTGGCTTGCAGTGCCGGTGCGGCGTGGGCGGAGCAGTCGCAGGAGCAGAAGCCGCAGGCGCAGGAGGAGCAGGTCGCGCAGGTCTCGACGGGCAGCGAGCGCATCGGCGCGCCGCGCCAGGAAGCGCAGCCGCGCAAGGCGAGCTTCCACGAGATGTCGGGGCTGGCGGGCGACGGCTACAGCCCGTCGCGCGGCGGGCCGCTCGACGATTGACGGACTGTCATTGCGAGGAGCGGCAGCGACGAAGCAATCCCGGAGCGTCCGCTCCGTGCGTCACGGGATCGCCGCGTCGCTTGCGCTCCTCGCGATGACCGTTCGAGCGTTACTCCGCCTTCTGCAGATCCGCCATCATCGCCGCGAGAAACCGCCCGGCTTCGCCGCCGGATACCGCGCGGTGATCGAAGGTCAGCGACAAGGGAATCACCCTTCGCACCGCCGGCGCGCCGTCCACCGCGACCACCGCGTCGCGGATGCGTCCCGCACCGACGATCGCGACGGTCGGCGGCACCACCACCGGTGACGCGTAACGCCCCGCGATGGTCCCGTAGTTCGACAGCGTGATGGTGTGGCCGCGCAGCTCTTCCGGCGGCACGCGTCTCGCGCGCGCGTCTTCGACGAGCTTCTGCAGTCCCGCCTTGATGTCGTCCATGTCGCGCTCGCCCACGTTCCTCAGCACCGGCACGAGCAGCCCGTCCGCGGCGTCGACCGCGATGCCGAGATCGACCTTCTTGACGACCCAGCGCCCGATGCGCTGGCTGTCGTACCACGCGTTGAGCGAAGGCTCGGCGCGGCAGCCCTCGACGATCGCGCGGATGAGCCGCAGCATCACGTTCGCACCCTGGCGCCACGCATGGATATCCGCGTCGTCCATGATCGTCGCGGACGCGACCTCGGCGTTGGCGAGCATCATGTTCTGCGCCATCGCGCGCCGCACGCCGCGCAACAGCTCGATCGGTCCCTGCTCGGAGAGGATGCGCGCCGCGCGCTGCACGTCGCCGGGCGTGAGCATGCCGTCGGTGCCGGTCGGCGTGACCATCGCGAGGTCGACGTTGAGCTTCCTCGCGAGCGCGCGCACCGCGGGCATCGCCTTGATGCCGTGGCTGGGCGCCGGCGCCGGGCCCATCGCCGCTTCGCGCACCACTTTCTGACCGACTTCGACGCTGCCCACCACCGTGCCCGCGCTCGCATCAAAGCCTTCGCCTTCGAAGCCGACGAGCGGCGCGCCGATGTGCGCGATGTCTCCGGGATTGCCGTAAAGGCGCTCCACCTTGCCGGCGTACGGCGCGGGAATGTCGACGATCGCCTTGGCGGTCTCGACCGACACCATGGGCTGATCGAGCTTCACCGTGTCGCCGGGTTTCACGTGCCACTGCACGATCTCGGCTTCCTGCAATCCTTCTCCGAGGTCGGGGAGCTTGAATATTTTCATGCCGTCCTCGCTGCGGCGAGGTCGGCTGAATCGAAGATCTTCATCCGGACCATCCTATGGCGAGCCGCGCGGCGTCGGCGATGCGCTCGGCGCTGGGCATGTATTGCTTTTCGAGGCGGGCGAGCGGCATCACGCTGTCGTAACCCGTGACGCGCCCGACCGGCGCCATGAGATAGAGCAGGCCGTGCTCGCCGACCGCGGCCGCGATCTCGGAGGCGAAGCCCGCGGTTTTCGGCGCTTCGGAGACGACGACGCAGCGACCGGTGCGCTGCACCGACGCGAGGATGGTCTCGAGGTCGTAGGGCTTCAGCGTCGCGACGTCGAGCACCTCCGCCGCATAGCCTTCCTCGGCGAGCGTGTCGGCCGCCTGAAGCGTCTCGTGCACCATGCCGCCCCACGTGACGAGCGTCACGTCGGTGCCTTCGCGCAGCGTGAAGCAGGTGTCGAGCGGCAGCGCAGCGCCGTCGTCGGTCACGTCTTCCTTGAAGAGACGGTAGAGGCGCGTGGGCTCGAGGAAGACCACCGGATCGGGATCGCGGATAGCCGCGAGCAGCAGGCCGTAAGCGCTCTTCGGCGAAGAGGGATAGACCACGCGGATGCCCGGCGTGTGCGCGAACATCGCCTCGGGGCTTTCCGAATGGTGCTCCGGCGCGTGGATGCCTCCGCCGCACGGCGTACGCAAAACCATCGGGCAGCTCATGCGCCCGCGGGTGCGGTAGCGCATGCGCCCCGCGTGATTGAGGATCTGGTCGATGCAGGTGTAGGCGAACCCGGAGAACTGGATTTCGGCCACCGCCCTGATGCCTTCGACCGCCATGCCGATCGCCATGCCGGCGATCATCCCTTCGGCGAGCGGCGTGTCGATGACGCGCTCGGGGCCGAATTTGTCGACGAGCCCCAGCGTGGAGCGGAAGACCCCGCCGTCGCGGCCGACGTCCTGGCCGAGCACGACGACCGACTCGTCGCGCTGCAACTCGTGGCTGAGCGCGAGGTTGATGGCCTCTACGAGGGTGATCTCCGCCATCAGACCACCGCCGTGTCTTTGTCGCCCGCCGGCTCGGGCTCGGGGCCGAGCGCCTCCAAACGCTGCGACTCGAGCGCCGGCGGCAGCGTCTCGTACAGATGCTCGAACATGTCCGCGGGCCTGGGCGGCGGCGTGTCGAGATAGGCCTGTACCGCCGCCTGCACCTGCTCGTTGCACTCGCGCACCAGCGCTTCCTCGCGCGCCCGGTCCCAGGCACCCGCAGCGGACAGGTAGTTGCGAAGGCGCAGCACCGGCTCGCGCTTCCACGCTTCGGCGACTTCGTCGGCGCTGCGATAGCGGCTCGCGTCGTCCGCGGTGGTGTGGTCGGAGAGGCGATAGGAGAGGGCTTCGATGAGCGACGGACCCTCGCCGCTGCGCGCGCGCTCCAGCGCGCGCTTCATGGCGTCGCGCACCGCGACGATGTCGTTGCCGTCGACCTGCTCGTTCGGGATGCCCGCGGCGATCGCTTTCTGCGCGAGCGTCTCCGCGGCGCTCTGGACGCTGCGCGGCACCGAGATCGCCCACTGGTTGTTGGTCACGAGGAAGATCACCGGCAGCTTCCACGCGCCGGCGGCGTTCATGCCTTCGTAGAAATCGCCTTTGGACGTCGCGCCGTCGCCGAGCGCGCAGACCACCGCGCGCTTCTCGCCCTTGAGCTTGATCGCGTAAGCGGCGCCCGCGGCGTGCGTGCAATGCGCGGCGATGGTGATGCAGATCGGGAAGTCGCGGCGCGGGCCCTGGTAATCGCTGCCGCGCTCGTCGCCGCTCCAGTAGAGGAACAGCTCGGTCATCGTGACCCCGCGCATGAGCTGAACGCCCTGCTCGCGGTAGGTCATGAGGAAGACGTCGTCGGAGTGCATGGTCGAGCCGACGCCGGCCTCTATCGCTTCCTGGCCGAGGATGGGGGCGTAGGTGCCGAGCTGGCCGGTGCGCTGGAGCGCGATCGCTTTCGCGTCGTAGGTGCGCATGAGCACCATCCAGCGATAGAGGTCGACGAGCTCGTCGGGGTTCTTCGAATGATCGGGGAATTCCCCGGTCGCTTTCCCGTGCTCGTCGAGGAACTGCGTGTAACGAATCTCGAACCGTGCGACTGCCTTCTCCAATCGGCTCCTCCGGCTTCGCGTGCTGCTTGCGATTCTAGCGGCATCCGGCAGGCCTTATGCAACGGCTATGCCGATGTGCTCGTCATTCCCGACCGGCGATAGCCGCAGCCGACGCGACATCTTGTCGCGTCGTCCCCGACGAGTCCGCGATAGCGGACGCGATCGGGGATCCATTTTGACTTTTACCTGCAGGCGTCCGCACGACCGCCACCGCGCCCGTCACACCCTTCTTGGAGCAGAACCGCCGGAAGACTGCGCGTTGGTCACTCATTGGATTCCGCGCCGCATCCCCCACACCCTTCCCGCCCTCCTCGCGCCGCTGCCTGCGCTGCCGCTGCGGCATCGGAACCCTGCGACGCCCGACAAGGACGGCGCTGCGAACTCGCCGCACCAGCTCGACGCGTTCAACTGCCCGTCACTTGCAAGCAGCATCGCGCGTGGCACCCCCTGTGCGGGCTCGACAGGTCCTCGCGAAACCCCGTCCTTGCCGTGCGTCGCAGGGCGCTCGTCTTGATTGGGCGGAAAGGGTGTGGGGGATACGGCGCTACCGCTGATGCGGAGGGCAGGGGCCGCAAAGGACCCCAAAGCGGTCGTTCCCACACCGGCACGCGTGACGCGCTTGCCTTTTTCCCTCGGGACTTACTATTCGCCGGCAGGTGCTGAACCTGTGCGACTATTTTGACGCGTTACAATTTATACGGTGTTCACGAGGCTTTAGATGCCTATTTCTAGTTGAACTAAACCGCTTCGCGGTGGAAGAACCGAGCCCGCCGCATCTGGTGTGATCCTATGTTGAGAAGCTGAGCTTCATCGCGCGCGCTGCGTGATGGCGTGGTGACGTACAAGCGCAGGGGCCGTCCCTGCGTTCTGT